>JANJXB010000056.1 GCA_024709245.1 Acholeplasmataceae bacterium
AAATCAGGATTCAAAGATGACTTTTTGAATAGGTGCATCGGTTCCGAGTTCATGTACAGATACATATTCATACGTGAGGATATAGATATGATCTTCGATGAAGACACCTCGATCGATTTGCGCATAATAATCGGTGGCTTCCATTTCGAGGGACTGATAAAGTGTGATGATTTGATCATTGGGTTTCGAAAAATCGATGGTGAAAATCATGAACACACTGACAAACTCATAATTCCATGATTCTGGAGATACTTGAGTATACTTATATGTGTTTGCTGTGAACCCGAAAATCTGCTTTTCAACATCAATCATCATCGACTTCGGATTCCATAATGCTTCAGCATAACTCCAGTTCCAATTTTCAGCATCTTTCTCTGTGAGATGATAGGTCATCAAGGGTTCATATCCGATGTTTGTATTGTATGCAGATAACTTAACACCCCAGTTTTCATCATATCCGAGACCAACGACGAAGTGATCTTCACCCCAGATGTGCATGTAGGTATTGAAACCAGGTTCTTCGATGGGGTTTGGTAAAATAACAGGTTCAGTGGGATCTGATAAATCAAGTGTATAGAGGGGATCGACTTGTTCATAGGTGACAATATTCACCTTATTCTTGTTGAAACGAACCGATTGAACTCTTTCATTCGGTTTTCCGATACCATTTTGTGTGACTGAAATGACATTTAGGATGTCTGTTTCAGAATCCGCTTGCAAGATATAAAGACGATTGACAGAACCTTGCCATGTTGAGGTTACGATTCTAAAATAGCCATTGTATTCATCCATCCAATATTGAGAACGAATGCTTCCTAATACATTTTGGGATCCAACATAATCGATGCTTGCAGTTTCAATGTTCAAATCGAATTGCATAATCTGTCCATATTCGTTTGAACTTGAATTCAAGATGTCATACTCATAGTAATAGTTGAAAGTATAAAGTGAATCTTGATCAGCATAAATATAAGATGCTTGACCGACAAAAGCTTTCGAATGGACAGCAAATTCACCTAATTTGATACCTGTATAAACAGTGAGTCCGGTTGCGGGTACATTATTGAAATAGTAAATGTCATTATAACTCATTTGAGTTGTTGAAACATCGCCATCTTCTGATTCCTTGAAATAAGGAGTAGGGTCTTCTGCATAAATATTTTGACTTGAAATCAAGAACAAGGAGTCACCAATGAGACGATGTTCGTAGAAATTGGAGTTCGTTTCGAGTTTATACTCAAGTTCAAGTGTTTCTCGATCAAACACCATGACAGCACCTGTGAATGCTGAATAGCCACCCTTTGGGTAAACCAGATCATCGCCTTCAATGAGGGGCATATAATAATAGAATGAATAAATATAACCGATGACGATGAGATAATCATCTGTGAGATACAATGCATCTGTGTAGAGGTCACCTAAATCGATATCCTCTCTGAGAGTCACTAAATGGTCATTGCCGACATCCATCACACGAATTCGATTTTGATATCGAGATGCATAATAGATCGTATAACCATCTGTTTTGACGATATCGGACTCTTTAACACCTTCAACTTGTTCGTTGGTGTCAATGTAATCTCTTTTTTCCGATTCCGCTACTGGAGCACCATCAACAGCTGATTCTGCCATGTCATTGACAATCCACCAGCTACCGCGGTTTTGATTTGCGTTTTCCAAGAGTGCAAGTAACTTTGATTTAGAACCTACTGCGGTTGCATTGACGAGTGTTCGCTCATTCAACTGCTCTACACCTGAAAAAGCTCCTGAAAAGACAGTTGCCATCACAAGCATGGATGACATCACAACTCCATAAGAGCGCTTAATCCAATAAAGCGATGGAATTTTGGGTAATGAAATGCCTTGTTTCTTTTGATACGTGCTTAGTTTTCGATTCCAAAGAATATCTCTTGTCAATTGAATTGCAAAAAAGACAAAACCGATTGAGAGTGCTGATAAAACAATCCATCCAAACCAATTCATACTTTAGTCCTCCTTGTTTCTAATGCCTAAGGCATCTTTAAACATACGAACGAAGGAACGTGAGACTTCCAGATGAGTACCATCAATTAATTCAAGATCCAACTTTGCATTGAATCCTGTTCTGATGTATCGGATTTTATTCATATTCACGATGAATGATTTTCCGATACGGACAAAGTGAAACGGTTTAAGCATCTCTTCCAACTGATAAAGTGGTTGTTTGATGCGCTGGCTTTCATGAGTGGTATGCATATATACCTCATCACCAAATGATTCCAGATACATCATTTCTTGTGAATCCAGTTGAACCCATCCATCATTGGTTTCCAGGATGATCGTTCTTTTTTCCAGAGCCATCATCGCAAGAATCTTTTGAACCTGTTCAATGTTATCATCAGAAACAATGATTCCGACTTTGTCTTTCGGTACTTCATTTGGATCGGTTGTAACGATATAATCGAATGTCTTTGATAATTTGGGTTCCAAAGACTCAAAACTATCACGATTCCAAATGATTTTGTACATCCTTAGGAGTTCCTCCTGTCTATAGTATAGTATGACTGATTTCGAAACAAAAGAGTCAACCGATAAGATGCAATTTGAGGCTACAAGTTGCATGATTACTCTTATTTTAGCATGATTCAATCGACTTTTTCTGAAAAAAAGACAATCCCGGAAGATTGTCGTTAAGATTCTTTTTTGAATTGAATTCGCTTGGATAAGTCGGTGGTCATTTTCACAACTGCAATGAAGACCACATAAAACTCAAGTCTTCCCAGGAACATCGAAAGGGTAGATGTCCACAGTATGATGGGATGCGCATGGTATCCTGTGATTCCAACGGATAAACCTACGGTACCCAGTGCTGAGGCATATTCGAAGAGAGCATCTTGAAAGCTTCGATCATTAAAGGAAGCAAAGATCAACGTCCCAATGATTAAAGCGATGACATAGACCAAAATAAAGGTGTAATTTTGTGAGACGTCCTGCTGATCAACAATCATCTTATTGCCCAATCGATTGATGAAATGTTTTCTGATCATATTTTTATGTGTCAGTTGTTCTTTAATACTCCAGTAAATTGATTTAAATCCCAAAGCGATACGGTATTGCTTGATTCCACCACAGGTTGAGCCCATGCCCGCTCCAAAGACCATACCAAGGATGAGCAATCCAAAGAATGCACCAGGTAAATTTGTAAATGAAGGCGTAATTTGATATCCAGTACCTGTTAATGCAGAGATGAAATGGAATGAACCTTGACGTAAAGCTTCACCGAATTGGTGATTGTAATACGGGATCAGTGAAATCAGACTGAGTGGTATGGCAATCACTAAAATCAGGAAAAAGGATTTCACTTCAACATGGTTAAGTGCGTTTTTGATTTTCCCTGTAATCAGAAGGAAATGGACAAAGAAGTTTGTACCACCGGCAATCATCAAGAAGATGGTCACCATTTCAATCGGAATGCTGTTGTAATGCCCGATGCTCGCTGCTTTGGTTGAAAATCCACCGGTTGCAACGGCGCCGATGGCATGGTTAATGGCATCAAAAGGTGTCATACCGAAGATGATGTATAAAATCACACCGATGAAGACATATGCGAGATAGATCGTGATGAATACGCGACCTGAACGAATCAGATTGGGTACTAATCGATCGTTATGACCTTCAGCACTGTAGATACGCATCCCAAACTTATCGGAAATGGTTGCTGTTAAAACCAAGACAAGTCCTGCACCACCGACAAACTGGAGTAAACTTCTAAACAAGAGGAAAATATGTGGTGTCACTGTGACATCGACAACCGTGAGTCCTGTTGTGGAATATCCTGAGGATGTCTCAAAGACTGCTTGAGTCAAATTATACTGTCCTGTAAGCATAAAAGGTAAGGCCGATGCGAAAATAGCCATGATCCAAATACCAACAACCAAAATGGCATCATGGTGCTTTTCAAGTCTTGCCTTCTCTTTTTTACTGTATAAAAAGGTAATCAGTCCACCAAGGATGATCATCGATGTTCCTGGAATGACAAAATAGATGGCTTGATTGATTTCTTCAGGATAAAAAGGGATAACCAACAAAGGAATCAGGATGATCAATCCAATCAACATACCGAAGATGCCGAGATAACTGATCACCAGTGGATATCCGGATAACATTGGTTTCTTCATCATATTCATTTCTTTCTTTGGATGTAATCTACAATTTCATCTTGTTCAGATGGAGTCGTTACGATGATTAATTTATCTTCAGGCTTGATGACTGTGCTACCATTGGGAATGATGACATGAGGGTCTCTGAAAATACAGCTGATGTTGATGTTTTTTGGAAAATGGATATCCATGATTTTTTTATTGACCAATTGAAAGTCATTCTCAACTGTAATTTCAATCATGATGATTTTTTCATCTTCAATGGATAAAGTTTTAATGATGTTTTCAACAGAGGACTCATTTAAAATCGTTTGACCCATCAAGTATGTGGATGAAATGACAGAATCGATCCCCAATCGTTTAAACAATTCGACGTTTTTCGGGTTTCTGACTTTGGATACGGTTTTCTTAATTTTAAACAGTCTTTTGGCAGTGATGCATGTGATGTAATTATCGGTGTCATTATCAGATAATGCGAGTAAAACATCCGCATGATCAGCTTCAGCATCGGATAAACAGTAAGCCTTTGTGGGATCTCCTGGAAAAACAGGAATATCATTGTTTGAACTGATATAATCGGCAAATTCACGATCTTGGTTGATGACAATCAATTGATGGTGTTCTTCTTTAAGCATCTTGACGATGAAGTCAGCTTCATGCTTGCCACCTGCAATGACGATTTTCATGATTGCTCCTCCTCATCATTTAAGGTCTTAAATTCGTTAAAAGACAATGTGAAAGGATAAATAGCCTTGATGTAAGTTCCTTCGAGCAAACGACCCTTATCCGTATCGGCGAGACGTACGAAAATTTTAGGTACATTATAGATGTAGTAGCATATGTGTGAAAGGTAGATATTCACATTATCACTGTCCGTGGTGATGACAACGGTTTTCGCATACTTGATGTAAGAACTCTCCAGCAAAGATAAATCGGTTGCGTCTCCAACAACCTGATAACCAGAAAAAGAATCCTTCAGTTTTCGAAATGAATCTTCCGTCGCATCGATAATGATGACATCTTCACCTTGTTCAGACATTGATGTTGCGATGTTGGCACCGAGTCTTCCTGAACCGATGACAATGAATTTATTGCGTTTCATAATGATTCTCCTCATGGTGCTTTCCTCTTCAGTCAAAAAGATTGCACCTTAGATATTTTATCACTGTTTATGGATTTCTTATCTGAAAACAGCATAAATCTATCTCTATTTTACTCTATTTTACATCAAATAGGTAGTTCTTCCGGTTCTATGAGCAACCGATTGGAAAGCTGATCCATTAAAATTGCACCTAAGGGTGCGGTAAGTAAAATGGAAACAACTGCAACAGATAAGATAATACTTCCACCTGGAATGCCAAGAGACAGAGGGATCGCTCCAATGGCTGCCTGTACAGTGGCTTTAGGTAAATATGAAATAGCTACAAACCATTTTTCAGGTTTTGTCAATGTGGATGGCCATACCGCAATCCATACTCCAATGACTCTAATCAACAACGCAAGTGCAATGAGAGTGACTGCTTTGAATCCTGTTTCAAGTGCTACTGATGGATTAAGTGCAGCACCGACCAATACAAAGAGCATGATTTCAGCGATAACCCATATTTTTTCAAACTTGCCAATCAATCTTTTTGCAAGCACTTCATGATGTTTTAGAGTAGCAATACCGAGTGCAATGACTGCAATCATCCCACTGATGGAGATGAAGTCTTGGGCAATTTGCTCAAGAGAGACCCATAAAAAGGATACTGAAAACAAGATAAGGACTTTGATTGTATCTCGCATATGGAACTTCTTAAACACTTCAGCACATACGATGCCTGTGACATAACCCAGTACAGCACCGAGCAATATCGAAACAGGGACATTGAAAAGGTTCGTGAACTGAAACGATCCTTGTTGTTCTGCCTGTAGGAAAACCATGAATAACACAATGACATAGATATCATCTAAAGATGCACCGGCTAAAATCATGTGTGGAACTTGATGTTTCGTTCCCTTTTGTTGTTTGATCAATTCAATCATTCGTGGAATGACAACTGCAGGGGATACAGCAGCAACAATACTTCCCATCATCGCAGCTTGAAGATAAGTGATATCAAAAAAGAGCGGTGCAAGCAAGGTAATCGCAATCATTTCAAAAGTAGCGGGTATAAAACTCAATAAGATGGCAGGTTTACCCACCTTTTTAAGATCTTTCAAGTCGAGTGACAATCCTGCTCTCAATAAGATGACAATCAATGCAACTTGTCTTAAATCCTTTGAAACGACAAGGATTTCGGGAGCTATCAAATCGAGTATAAAAGGACCAATGATGATGCCTGTTAACAAAAAACCAATCATTCTGGGCAATTTTAAGCGTGTGAAGAGTGAAGACATCAGTAAGCTTGTGAGGATGATGATTGAAAGACTGAGTAACATGATAACCTCCAAAAAAAAACTTCAACAACTGAATCAAGTTGTAGAAGTCATTAGCATGCGTGCGGTTTAAGCCTAGGCTTGGGGAGACGTTCATTCCCATGAACATCATACTCCGGTTGGATTGACGTTGTCAAGTGGATTCTTTGGATGTTTCTGGATTGGGTGACTTACGGAACCAAGGAATGAGCATGGAAACCTGCTTTTGATACACTTGGTACTCAGGTCTTGAAGTGATAATTTTTGTTTCCATCATCGGAATACTGATGAAGATAAAAAGGGATGTCATCAAAATGGGTGCGATGATGATCCAATCCAAAACCATCACATTCGAAAGATAGATGATGTACAAACCCCACCAGACCATGACTTCTCCAAAGTAGTTTGGATGTCTACTTACACTCCATAATCCTTCATCGATACAGCGCTTTTCGCCTTGATGATGCTCTTTGAAATGTTTCATTTGCTCATCAGCAACGTATTGAATGATTGCAGCAGAGATCATGATGAACGATCCCATCAAAAGCATGAAATTGATGGATGGATTGCTCATCATAAAGTAGATTGCACCGATGAGTTGAACATAGACAAGACAAGTAGGCATCAATTGAATTCCGAATAAATTCGTGATTGGATAGAGTTTGGGTGCTTTTTCTTTAAGCATCGTGTAGCGCCAATCTTGTTCATGAAATCCTACCCAACCTCTTGCCCAGTTATAGGTAAGTCTAACTGACCAAATGCTCACTGAAATGAGCAGAATGAATCGAGGAAGCGTCATCTCCAAATCGAGGTAATCAAAGACAAGGAGTAAAATAACAGGAGGTTGGATACTCCAATAAGGATCGTAAAGACTGGCATTATCCAGTATTAAGGAAAAAAGGAAAATGATGAGGGTTGCAGCAACATTCGAAAGTAGCAATCGGAAAATCAAAGTCATTTGAGGTGTCATCCGAAAGACGATGATCCCCACAAACATTGCGAAAACATACATCGAAAAAACAATCAACATGGAAGTATATTTGGAATACACAGTCAAACACCTCTCTATTTTTTGACTTCGAAGATCAATTGGGTAATCTTCGATAGATGGCATACGCAAGGATCAGTTTGAAGAGATCAAAAGGGATAAAAACAAGCATGCTGAAGAGAGTTTGCAGATAGGGGATGTCAAGCGAAAAGGAAAGCCATAATGTCCCAAATGCATAAAGGAAAATGATAGCAAACACAAAACCGATGCCAACATCAAAGAGCGTATTTCTTGTCTTTGATTTAAAGAATGAAATGAGTAGACCAATCACCGGAAAGAGCACAATAAAGCCACCTGAAGGCCCCAATAAAACGGAAAGACCACCTCTGCCTTGACTAAATACAGGTAATCCGATAGCGCCAGCAAGGACATAAATCAGGATGGATAAAAATGCATCTTTAGGTTTTAAATAAAACCCAATCAGAATGACAAACAGGGTTTGCAGGGTGAAACTCAAATCCAGTGATGGAATCGTTATGGATGGTACCAAAATGACACTGACACTGAGCACAGCAGCAAACAATGAAATCTTTGTCATGCGCTTAATGTTCATCCGATATACCTTGCATATTCTTTGACCATGATTTCAATCAATTCCTGGAAGGATTGCTTTAATGGATAATCCTGACCTTTGATTTTTGAAATGGAAGTTGCGTGAAGTCCTGGGAAATATTTCTGATTGAAATTGATTCCAATTCCAATCACTGCGTATTCAAAGACACTTGAGGATGATTGAGTTTCAATTAAAATCCCACATATTTTCATATCATCAACATATAAATCATTGGGTTCTTTGAAGTAAACATCGATTCCAAATCGTTTCAAAAAGATGACAAGAGACTCTAAAATCCAGAGTTTTAATTCATACGATTTATGAATAGGGATGTCTTTGACCAAGACTGAAAAAAGAAGATTTTCACCATGATTGGACAACCAAACACGGTCAAATTGACCTCTGCCTTTGGTTTGATGATTGGCACGAATAAATGTCATGTGTGGAAAATAAGATTGATTTTCTTTCAGTAAATCCGAAGTGGAGTGGATGCTGTCGAATTCAAGCAGCGTAAACGAATTCATACGGAACCGACTGCAAAAGACAAATCTGCTTCACAGGCAAGTTCACCTGCAACATAAGCTTTAGCAGTACCAAAACCGAATCCACGGCGAATCTTATGGAGTTCGCAATGCAATTCCAAGACATCTCCTGGGACAACACTTCTCCGAAACTTAACATTGTTGATTCCTGTGAAATAGGCAATCTTGCCTAAATAATCCGGATGAGAGAGTAAAATAACAGCACCGACTTGTGCAAGAGATTCAATGATAATCACTCCAGGCATGACAGGTTTCCCTGGAAAATGACCTTCGAAGAAATAATCATCTGCCTTGACATGTTTAATGCCGATCGCTTTTTTGAGACTTTCAAGTTCAATGACTTCATCTAAAAATAGAAAAGGATGGCGATGAGGAATAATCTTTTTGATTTCTTCTTGTGTGAGTTTCATGTTACACCTTCTTAAATATGATGGCTGCGTTTTGTCCACCAAATCCGATGTTTATGTTCATGGCATACTGTAGATTCCGTTTGACCGCAACATTGGGTGTATAGTTAAGGTCACATTCAGGATCGGGTTGTAGCAGATGAATGGTCGGTGGAATAAGTCCTGTTTCAAGTGCCTTGATGACTGCAATCGTTTCAATAGCACCTGCAGCACCGAGTGCATGACCTGTCATGGATTTCGTTGAACTGATATTCACATCATATGCATGTTTGCCAAATGCCTTTTTAATCCCTAGTGTTTCTAGTTTATCATTGAGCAATGTTGAAGTGCCGTGGGCATTGATATACCCAATATCACTCGGTTGAATGTTTGCGTCCTCGATTGCCATTTTCAGACATGCTTCAATTCCAGTTGCTTCATCATCTGGAGCTGTCATGTGGAATGCATCGGATGTTGTGCCATAACCAACCATTTCAGCAAGTATGGGTGCACCACGCTTCTTCGCGTGTTCATATTCTTCTAAAATCAATATGCCTGCGGCTTCAGCAATGACAAATCCACTTCTTCTTTGATCAAATGGAACTGATGCAACTTCAGGATCATTCGAAAAATTGAGTGCTTTCAAACTTGAGAATCCACCCACACCGATTTCATTGACAGGAGCTTCTGCACCCCCTGTAATGGCGATGTCTAAATATCCATGTAAAATATTACGAAAGGCTTCACCGATTGAGTTGGTTGCTGCAGAACATGCAGTCACCTGAGGCATATTTGCACCTTTGGCTCCATATTTTATACCAATCTTTGCTCCAATCAAATTGATGATTGAATTGGGAATGAAAAAAGGCGAGATTCTGTCTTGTCCTCGTGTAACACTTGTTTTGACTTCTTCGAAAATGGTGGTAAGCCCACCAATACCAGATCCGATGAATGTCCCAAACTTAAAGGGATTGATGTTTGCTCCTTCAAGTTTAGCCTGAGTATAAGCTTCATGAGTCGCAACCAATGCTAAATTGGCGACTCGATCGTTTCTTCGGATTTCTTTTTTATCAATGAAATCTTCAAAATTCAGATTTTTGACTTCACCTGCAATTTTGACTTTCCAATCGGTTGTATCATAGCTCTTGATCATTGCAATGCCATTGACACCTTTGACGAGGTTTTCAAAGGATTCATTGACGGTATTTCCAACAGGAGATACCAGTCCCATGCCTGTAACCACTACTCTTCTTTTCATACATTCACCTACATCACGAGTCCGCCATCAACCTCGAGGGTGTGGCCGGTAATATAACTAGCTTGTTCACTTGCAAGGAAAGAAACTGCGTATGCAACTTCCTGGGGTAGTCCTGCACGCTTGAGTGGAATCTGTTGAATCCAGTAATCCATCATCTCTTTGTTCATTTTTTGAGTCATGTCCGTTTCAATGAATCCTGGAGCAATTGCATTCACCGTGACGTTTCGTGATGCAAATTCACGAGCAAGTGCTTTTGTCATTCCAATGACTCCTGCTTTTGAGGCACTATAATTGGTTTGACCTGCATTTCCCATGACACCAGAAACTGATGAAATGTTGATGATTCTGCCATATCCTGACTTGAGCATTGCTTTGGCTGAATTCTTGCACATATTCCAAACACCTTTCAAATTGGTGTTGATGACGCGATCAAATTGATCTTCGGTCATGCGTAAGATGAGTGCATCATCAGTGATCCCTGCATTATTGATGAGAATATTGAGTGTTCCATACGTCTTGACAGCTTCAGAGACAAGGCGTTCAGCATCTTTATATTTGGAGACGTCTGCTTGGACTGCAAAAGCTTCACCTCCGAAAGACTTGATTTCTTCAACCAGTGCGAGTGCAGCATCTGCACTTCGGTTATAATTCAAGACCACTTTAGCGCCACTTCTGGCAAGTTCTAATGAAATATATTTTCCGATTCCAACTGCACCTCCGGTGACGATTGCAACTTTATTGGATAAATCCATGTTCTTTCATCCATCCTTTCAGAGTTTCGAGTTCATTCGCATGATCGAGGTGGTTTACATCGAGCGATATGTTGATTTTTTTAATGAGTCCCGACAATACAGTGCCTGGTCCGATTTCAATGAAATGTGTGAAACCATCCTTAACCATTTCTAAGATGCTTTGTTCAAAATTGACGGGTGATTGGACTTGTTGAACCATCAATTCTTTTAAATTCGAGAATTCGAGTGGTTGAGCGGTTGTATTCATGTAAACTGGAAGTTTCGGTGGATGGAACTCAAGTGATTTCAAGTAATTGTGTAATCCTTGTCCTGCAGATGCCATCAGAGGTGAGTGAAATGCACCTGAGACATTCAATTCTATTGCTCGTTTTGCACCTTTGGCTTTACAAAGTTCAATTGCTTTTTGAACTGCATGTGTCTGTCCACTGATTACAACTTGAATGGGTGAATTGTAATTTGCAGGGATGACTAAACCCTGTTCAGATGCTTCTTGACAAATCTTTTGAACTGATTCGTGATCGAGTCCCAGGATTGCAGCCATTTTTCCTGGATGGTCTTGGGTACACTGATTCATGAGTCTTGCTCTTTCTTGAATCAGTTTCATCATCTGTTCAAAGTTGATGATTTCTGCTGCATACAGTGCAGTATATTCACCCAATGAAAAACCTAAGACCCCACTTGGCTCAACTCCAAGTGTCTTAAATGCTTCAAATGCCAAAATGGAGGCAAAAAGCATGAGAGGTTGTGTATACTCGGTTTCATTGATATTATAAATCTTGCCTTCCAATACGGATCGAATATCATAACCTAAGGCATGTGAAGCTAGAATCTCTTTCCCTTTAAATAAAGGAAACTGTTCGATATAATCCAGTCCCATCCCGAGATATTGACTTCCTTGTCCTGCAAAGACAACTCCTAATTTTCCCATTTACATAATCTCCAATTGATTTTTATACGCATTAACCTCATCAAATAAAGAAGAAAATACTTCTTTAATGGACCGAATTTCATGAATGAGTCCAGAAATCTGACCTGCCATGAATGATCCATGGTCTAAGTCACCTTGAAAAACTGCCTTTCTAAGGGAACCAAGCGTCAGTTTTTCGAGTTCAGCAAGCGGTACACCTTCCTTACTCATATTCAAATATTCGACTGCCATCTTATTTTTTAGTACTCGAACAGGTGCGCCAGTACCTCGACCAGTCACAACGGTATCTGTATCTTTTGCACCCACGATTTTTTCTTTGTAGTTGATGTGGATAGGTGCTTCATGTGTTGCTAGGAGAACTGTTCCCAGTTGAACTCCTTTAGCTCCCAGTGCAAAAGCGGCAAGAACGCCGCGTTGATCTGCAATCCCTCCAGTAGCAATCACAGGGATTTTAACTGCATCACTGATTTGAGGAATAAGTGCCATGGTGGTGAGTTCACCAATGTGACCACCCGATTCTGTGCCTTCTGCAATGATGGCATCAGCGCCCATTCGTTCCATTCGGATACCGAGTGCAACCGAAGGTACAACAGGGATGACAATCATGCCTGCTTTTTTCCATGCATCCATATAAATTCCAGGTGAGCCAGCACCTGTGGTCACAATCTTGATGCCTTCATCAATCACAATTTGTGCGATGTCTTTAGCATGAGGACTCATCAGCATGATATTCACACCAAAGGGTTGATTGGTTAACGACTTGCATTTTTTGATTTCATTTCGAACCGTTTCTCCATCCCATCCACCTGCCCCAATGAGACCGAGACCCCCGGCATTGGATACATGAGCAGCAAACTCTCCGGTAGCAATGTTTGCCATTCCACCTTGGATGACCGGATACTTGGTATGAAGTAATTCCGTAATGTTTTTGATCATAGTTGTAAAATAGCACTACCCCACGTGAAACCACCACCAAAACCTACGAGTAATATCTTTTGTCCTTTGATGTCTTCACGGTCAAAATATTCTGAGATGGTAATCGGTATGCTCGCTGCGGATGTGTTTCCATACTGACTTAAGTTTAACATAAATTTTTCCAAAGGAATACCCATCGATTTAGAGACGGATTGGATAATCCGTTCATTCGCTTGATGAGGAATGATCTGATCAATTTCAGAAATATCAAATCCAGATTCATCAAGGACTTTATGAATGGCTTGTTCCATCGCATCGACAGCAAACTGATATACTTTTTTGCCATCCATCTTGATTTTATTGACAACTGTCAGGATATTATTGGTATCACCACGTGCAGCATTGAAAAAATACGCTTTATTGCGTTCACTGTAAGCAGGCTCTATGATCATCGCACCAGCACCATCTCCGAAGAGGACGCAAGTGTTCCGATCTGTATAGTCAACGATTTTTGTCAGTGTTTCACCACCGATGATGAGTGCAGCTCTAAATCTTCCAGTTTGGAGTAGCGATGAAGCAACTTCAAGTCCGTACACAAATCCAGTGCATGCTGCATTGATATCGAAACTCATCACTTCATGCGTTAATCCTAATTTTGCTTGAACGAAATTCGCTGTTGAAGGTGTCATTTGATCCCCTGTGATGGTAGCCATGACAATGAGATCGATTTTATTGACATCATAATTCACTCGGTTGATGGCATTCAATGCAGCTTTATAAGCCATATCAGAGGTCAGTTCATCAACAGCCTTATGTCTGGTCTTGATGCCTGTTCGAGAAACAATCCATTCATCGGATGTTTCTACCATCTTTTCTAAATCTTCATTCGTGATGAGTGCTTCTGGTGCATATTTGCCACTAGAGACGATTTTGATCATGGGTTGGTTCTGTTTCATGGTTTTCTCCTTGTTCGATGAACACACCCATCTTTCTGTATTTTTGATATCGTAAAGCCAATAATTTGGCATCAGAAAGTTGAGATAGTTTTTTCAGTGCTTTCGACAGTTCCTTCTTGAAAGCCTGTATTCCAAAATCGGGATCAATGTGCAATCCCTCGTGTTCTGTAATGATGGTATCAATCACGCCGAGGCGTTTTAAATCTTCTGCAGTAAGTTTCATTAATTCGGCTGCCTGATCTGCTTTGGTTGCATCTTTATAAATGATGGATGCATAACCTTCAGGTGATAAAATGGCATAAATCGCATTTTCAAACATCATCACAGCATCGCCTACACCAATCGCGAGTGCACCACCTGATCCACCTTCCGATAGAACAAGAACAATGATGGGTGTCTTTAATCCCATCATGGTCTTTAAATTGTATGCGATCGCCTGTGCCTGCCCTCTTTCTTCTGCACCAATACCAGGATAAGCACCTGGAGTATCAATGATGGATAAGATGGGACGCTTGAATTTTTCAGCCTGTTTCATCAGACGGATCGCTTTGCGATATCCTTCTGGATGCGGCATTCCAAAATTGTGATGGATTTTCTCATCGGTTGATTTGCCTTTTTCTTCAGCAATGATGGTCATCGGTATCCCATTGATGGTACCGAGCCCTCCGATGATTGCATGATCATCGGCATAGTTTCGATCACCATGTAGTTCGATAAAATCGGGGAATAATGCTTTAATCAGATCTGCTGAAGTAGGTCTTTTGGGATGTCTGGCTAACTTGACTTTTTCCCAAGCTGAACGAATTTCTCCCATAATTAACCCCTCCGATCCTGATGGAATTGAAGAAGTTTATAGAGTGTTTTTCTCATGTCTTTTCGGTTGACCACAAGATCGACCTGACCATGGTCGAGCTGAAATTGATCCGTTTGGAACCCTTCAGGTAAGTCTTGTCTGATGGTTTGTTTGATGACTCTTGCCCCAGCAAAACCAATCAATGATGATTTTTCAGCAATATTGATATCTCCTAGAGAAGCAAAACTTGCAGCAACACCACCGGTTGTAGGATTGGTCATGACACTGATGAATAGCAGTCCTTTAAGGTCAAAATAATGAAGCGCTGCGCTGGTTTTTGCCATTTGCATGAGTGACAAAATGCCCTCTTGCATTCGGGCTCCTCCTGATGCAGAAAAAATAATCAGGGGTAAATTCTTTTCTCCGGCATGCTCAATCAATCGCGTAACCTTTTCACCGACAGCAGATCCCATACTTCCCATCATGAATGATGAGTCAAGGATGCCGATTGCACATGGAATATTCACAATGGTCGCAGTTCCACTTAAAAATGCTTCATTCAATTTGGAAAGTTTCTTTCCCGTTGAAAGTTTTTCCATGTAATCTGGCATTTCTAAGGGGTTTGTCGAGATGATTTGATCATTGATGGGTTGAAAACTTCCCTGATCAATGGTGAGATCAAGACGTCTAAGCGCACCCATCCTAAAATGAAAATCACAATAGGGGCAAATGGAATGATTGGCTTCTAAGTTTTTCTCATAGATTGCCGCACCACATTGTTCGCATTTGATAAATAGCCCGTCAGGAATATCGATGGGCTCATAATTGGTGTGTTTTTTTCGGATGTTTTTCTTGAAATCTTCAAGTTTTGATTTTCTTTCGGTTAAAAAGTCATTCACGGTTTTTCGCCTCCACAAGCATATTGAAGCGAGCAATGAATCCAGTGTCATACTGGCCCTTGATAAAATCAGGATTATGCATGATCAAATATTGATAATCGATGTTGGTTGAAATCCCTTCAATGACAAATTGCTCGAGAGCGACACGCATTTTTTTGATAGCTTCTCTTCTGGTTGGCGCATGTACAATCAGTTTTGCAAGCATTGAATCATAAAAGGGCGGAACGATATATCCCGGATAAATGTGTGTATCCATACGAACACCGATCCCTCCTGGGAAGACAACATTGGTGATCTTTCCAGCAGATGGGATGAATCCCTGCATTGCATTTTCAGCATTGATACGGCATTCAATGGCGTGACCATGAATGGCAACATCTCGTTGCTTAAAGGACAACTCTTTACCATAAGCGACACGGATTTGTTCTTTGACCAAATCGATGCCTGTAATGGCTTCTGTGATGGGATGTTCCACTTGAATTCTCGTATTCATTTCGATGAAATAAAAGTTTCCCTTGGAGTCAACAAGAAATTCCATCGTACCTGCATTGACATAATTGATGGCTTTTGCTAACTTTAATGCTGCAGCTCCAATCTTTTTTCTTAAAAGATCCGATAGTATCGGAGAAGGTGTTTCCTCAATCATTTTTTGGTTTCTACGCTGCATCGAACAGTCTCGTTCAAACAATTGAACGATGTTGCCATGGGTATCTCCAATGATTTGAATTTCGATATGTCTGGGTGATTCAATGAATTTTTCAATATAAAGTGATTTATCACCAAAACTCGATTCAGCTTCCATCGATGTACGCTCAAAAGCACTCGTAAATTCTTCGTCCGAGCGTACAATAGCAATCCCGCGTCCACCTCCACCACTGGAGGCTTTAATCATCACAGGATATCCAATTTTTTTAGCGGTTTTCAGTCCTTCTTGAACATTCTCAATGATTCCATCGCTACCTTCAACGATGGGAACACCATTTTGCTTAGCGATTTCTCTTGCAGATGCTTTATCACCAATCATCGCGATCGTTTTTGAACTTGGTCCGATGAAAGTAATATTGCAACGCTCAACCATTTCAACAAAATCCGAATTTTCAGATAAAAAACCATACCCAGGATGGATTGCATTGCATCCTGTGGAAATGGCAGCAGATAAAACGCTATTCATGTTCAAATAGCTGTCTTTGCTTCTTTCAGAACCGATACAGATGGCTTCATCTGCAAGTTTGACGTGCAGACTTGTTTCATCGGCAGTCGAATAGACTGCGACAGTTTCAATACCGAGTTCTTTGGCAGCACGTATGACACGTACTGCAATTTCGCCACGATTGGCAATGAGTATTTTATTTTTCATTGGCATCACCAACTCGCATGATGGTATGATTGAATCCGACGACTTCACCATTTCGAACAAATACTTCTTTGACAATTCCGTCATAAGGAGAAGTAATTTCATTCATGATCTTCATCGCTTCAATGATACAAACAACTTGGCCTTTTTTCACATGCTGTCCGACATCAACAAAAGGCTTGCCTGTGGGTGTCGAAGCGGCATAGAAAGTGCCAACGAGTGGTGATTTAATCAGATTCTGATGGGAAAGCTGCTGTTGAGGCTGCTGTGATGTGCTTTGATCAGCACGCTTAGTTTCTTCTTTACGATCTTCCTTTACAATGACTTGTTCTGTCTTGTTTTTCGAGAGTTTGAGCTTGAACTCATCCATTTCAAGTTCAAGAGTCATCAACGAGGAACTCTCAAAGTCCTTGATGATGCCTTGGATTTCTTTAATTGTCATATATTGTCCATTTCGCTTTTCATAATTTTGTAAATCATAACTGTCATCAGAGATTTGTCTTTCTTCGATCATCATCAGGACCGAAACAATATCTAAGATGTTTCAACCAATGGTAGCGGTATTTGAGTGTATGGCTTTGATGTGTTTATTTTTCAAATAAAGGGGCTACCATCCAAATGTGGGTTAACGCTTCCTCTCTTGGCATTTCAAATGTTTTGAAATTCAAATCATGTGCCTGTGTTTATTCTATCACAAATCAGTATCATGTCAACACTTTTGGGGATGTAAGCGGTAAGCATAGTAAAAAAGGACATGTGATTTCACATATCCTTAAGGATTGATGAGATTGTCATGAGGTAAGTGATGGATGTAACGATCGAGCGCATCATCCACTTCTTGAATTAATCGTTTTTGTACGTAAGGTGAAGAACTTGCATTATGGGGTGTGATGAAGACGTTGTTCATTGTCCATAATCTTGAAGTTTCTGGAAGGGGTTCTGGCGTGGTAACATCAAGACCTGCTCCACGGATTTCTGCATTGAAGAGCGATTCAATCAAGGCTTCTTGATCAATGATTTCACCTCTGGCAACATTGATGATCAGTGCATTTTTCTTCATCAATTTGAATGCTCTACGGTCAATAAGATGGTACGTTTCTTTCGATAACGGACAAGAGATGATGATATAATCGCTTTGTTTAAGTAATTCATCTAACCCCTGTTTGCCGTAATAGATTTGATCATAATCGGGTAAGATTGCTTGTGTACGCTTATACCCAATGACCTGAGCTCCAAATGATTTCATCCGCTTTGCAACTTCAGTACCGATTGAACCTGTTCCGATGATGCCTACTGTTGAACCGAAAATTTCATGACTGACTTTTTGATAACGCCATATGCCTTCTTTTTGTTGCTCATGAAAAACGGATAGATTCCGGTTAAAATATAGAATTTTTGAGAATACATCTTCAGCAATCTGAATCGAGAATACATCTTTCGCATAGGTGATGACAATGCCACGCTTCTTGATGTCTTCCAAATCAATGGTATTGAATCCTGCAGTCAGTAACTGTATCCATTTCAATCGATGAAATCGATCAAGAATTTCTGATTTGATGAACTGAGGCATTGCGATGATGATGTCCGCATCGTAAGCTTTTTCCATCTCTTTTTCAAATGTTATTTCATGATATTTTTGAATCAATTGATTGACATGATTCAGATTCAATGCAGATGTTTCGATCCAAACTTTCATGCGGTCACCTCGATGATCTTGTCCAATGCGATACGGTGCAAATCACCTTGATCTCCTTCTAAAAAGATATAGCCCCTGTAAACATAGCCTAACGATTCGAAGAGGCGTTTTGCGTAAATGTTGTTACGATGCGTATCGATTCGGATGTAATTTATCTGCTTCTCAATGGCTATTTTTTCAGCATGTTTCATCAAAAGAAGTGAAACTTGCTTACCGAGCAAGTGTCTTTTCACAGCAAGTCTATGAATGGTGATGTAGGCTTGATCAAGTCCCCATGCACCCTCATAAATGGTATTATACGTTTTTTCAATGCCAGATTTAATGGCAATCATTCCTAGGATTTCTCCATGGACTTCATCAACGTAAAACTCACCAAGTTCGATATCACGAATGAATGTTTGCATGGATGGATTGGTTTGTTGCCACTGATCGATACCTCGATCTTTGAGAAGTTGTCTTGTCTCTTCCCGAAGTTGCCAAATCGCATTCAAATCAGACATTGTTGCCTGCCTAATCATGTCAGATAACCTCCAAAATCACCGATAGCAAAAGTGCATCAGCACCTTTCATTTTGATGGGTAATGCATACATTTGGTATGTGCCTTCGGGCACTTCTTTGAGTCTTAATCCTTCAATGATGATGATGTCTTTTGTAAGGAGTTGCTTATGTGTCGGATGACCAATCTGATCGCGTTCAATCCCAAGACCATCCACTCCAACTCCGGCAACACCTTTTTCTGCTAAATACTTGCTTGCCCATTCGTTGACAAAAACGAAATTGAAATTAAAATCCTCTTCAAAACTATTTTGGGTCTTGAAAAGTACAAAATCATTTTTTTGAATCGAAAGAGGCACCAAATCAGAGTCATTGATCGAATCCTTAACGTGTGTCATATCAAAGACCTTCACGGTCCGGATCAACTTGTTTAAATCAAGTGTATCCGATGTTTTGCCATCTTTAAGCATGTGTAACGGAAAATCCATGTGCGTTCCAGTATGCAAATTAAGCGTCACTTCGGTTTCATGGACAACAGAATTGCTAAAATCAGCCACCACTTTGAACTTCGGTTTTTTAGCTTCATAGTTTTTCCATACTTGGATGTCTTTTGTCACAGTCATTGAAACATCATAATATGTTTTCATCCTACATGTCCTCTCCAGTCAAATCTTTGATGAGTGGTTTCAAGTCGTTTAAATCTTTATAAATCATGGGATGTTTTTGATGTTTTTTCACTTGATCAATAAACTTCCATGATAATTCAATCTCGTCCCAACGTGTAAAGAGTGATTTGTGATGCTCATAAGCATCTTTTAAGAGTTTTTCATAAGCCTCCGGTAAATTACCGACAGCATGACATGCAATGCAATATTCAAGTTCGACGGTTTCAACATCGCCTGTCAATCCAGGAACTTTACTGTTTAAAACCAATCCAACGCCATCCAATGGTGCAATTTTAATTCTGAGTTTATTGGTGGATAGTGGCAAGTTCCACTTCCGTTGTTCGCTCGTTTCTTCAAATTCGATGATAATCTCAGATTCTTTTCGATCCAGTTTTTTTCCTGTCATCAAATAAAAAGGAACGCCTTTGAATCGCGGTTTATTGACAAAGAGTTTTAAAAAGACAAACGTCTCGGTTGTTGAATCTTTTGGGATGTTTTTTTCTTCGAGATAACCATCGTATTGCGCAAAAATGAGTGATTCTTTCTCAAAGGATAAATGATTTAATACCTTCACTTTTTCGTTTTTGACATCTTCAGAATAATAACTGATGGGAACTTCCATTGCGATCAATGATAACATCTGTAAAAGATGGCTTTGAACCATATCTTTCAGTGCTCCAGCTTGATCATAATATCCTGCTCGATTTAAGATTCCATCGGTCTCTTTAGAAAATATTTTGACGTTCTTGATGGATCTATTGTGCCAAATTTCTTCAAAAATACGATTTGCAAAACGTACCATGATGATGTTTTGAATCATTTCTTTGCCTAAATAATGGTCAATACGATAAATTTGCTTCTCATCGAAATAATTCCAAAGCATTTGATTCACTTCTTTTGCACTTTCAAGATCATGACCAAAAGGTTTCTCAAAAATGATGGATTGGTTAAAATTGCCCATCGTAATGAGATTCGAGTGATTGATGTGTTTCGATACCATCGGAAATAATTCAGGTCCGATGGCTAAATAATACAACTCTCTTGTCTTTTCATGTTTGATACTATTGATGTAATCAACCAAAGGCTGATAGTCTTCCATTTTTGTGATTTCCATCTGATGATAATACACGAGTGGTTCTAATTTACTCAAGTCTAACTTTGTTGTTGTGAACTGATTCATGTAATCCAAATAAGCTTGTTTGCTCAATTCTTTACGACCTAAACAAACCACTTGTGTCTTTTCAGGGATTTCATGTTCTTGATGGAGTCTTAAGATTGCTGGCAATAATTTTCGTGCGGTAAGATCGCCAGTCGAACCAAAAATGGTGATGATAAGGTCTTTCATAGGTTCGTGTTTCAGCGGTTTGCTGAATTCCTTTCTAGTGGATATTTCTTCGGAATGAAATTTTAAAAAATGATTAAGCTACATTATCCCAGGCGTGCCATAGATAATGAGAAACAATCGAACGGTAGGGTTGCCACGATTCACTGAGTTTTAGTATTTCTTTATGTGTCAAATCAGGCATTTCATAGAGTTTTTTGACTGCATTTCTGAGTCCTAAATCACCAACAGAAAAGACATCTTCTCTTCCCAATGAAAACATCAGAAACATTTCAGCACTCCATACTCCAATCCCCTTGATGCTGGTGAGCATGTCAATCACTTGTTGATTGTCCATCTCATGGATGCTGTCAAAACGAACAGTTTGATTCAACATCGATTGTGCAAGAGATTTCAAATAAGACTGTTTTTGATAGGACAATCCCATGGATCGCATGGTTTCTGGCAACATGTCTTGTATTTTTTCTGGAGTAATCTCGTTTTGACAATAGGTGTTTAAGCGATTCAAGAGAACACGTGCAACCTTTGAAGATAACTGCTGGGCAATGATTGTACCCACCAATGAAACGAAATACTGATCATCAATTTCAACAACGATTTCTGACTTAAGATCGAAAAGTTGCTTCAGTTTGGGATCTTTTTCGATTAAAATCTTAATTTCAATGGAGTCTCGATGGTAAGTCATCTTTTTCATGTTGCACCTCATATTCATTATGATTATATCACAGTCATCACTTCACTACATTCAAAGGGCTGGGATTCATCAACGATATTTTACTCTTTTTCCTTTGACTTTCAAAACAAAAACGATATAATTTTCATAAAGGATGTGAAAACATGAATAACTTACTCATCGTATTGTTTG
>JANJXB010000096.1 GCA_024709245.1 Acholeplasmataceae bacterium
TTGTGCATTTGTACATTTGTAAGGGTTTTTAACGGTTATATATTGTACATATGTAAATTTATGTTATACTTGAATCGAGGTGGGTTATTATGCAAAAGAAAATTAATATGAATGATATCGCTGAATCACTCAACATATCAAGAAACACAGTCTCCAAAGCTTTTAATGGTCAACATATTCCTGAAAAAACTCGACAAATGGTTTTAAATAAAGCGATTGAAATGGGGTATAAAAATCTAGATATTGTCTCGAAACGAGAAACTGTGATCCATAATAAAAACATTTTGATTTTGACTTCAAATGACTTACATACGCTCAATTTCTTTCTAGCAGTCCTTAGGGGTATCAACAATATTGTGACAAAATATAGTCTAAATCTTTCACAATATCAGTTCGATAACATTGATAAGTTTAATGAACTAAAAGAATTTATATCGCTCAATAAAATCAGCGGCATCATTTGTCTAGAAACCTTTCATAATGATCTTGTTTCAAGCATACTGACTTTGAAAGTACCTGTTGTGTTTGTAGATAGTACGATTGAATGCATCGAGTATACTGGAGATTTCGATATTGTGCTCATGGAGAATCGGCATAGTGTGAAAAGAATTATCAAGCAAGTCATCAAAACTTCTTTGATCAAATCAGCAGGCTTTGTAGGTGACTTCAGACATTGCTTAAGTTTTTATGAGCGCTACTTGGGTTTCAAAGAAGCATTGTTTGAGATGAGAATTCCGTATTTACCAAAATATAACATTACTAGAGCAGATGAATTCCCATATGGCGATATTGAGAGATTATCCAAAGAACTTAGAAATCTTGAGGAACTCCCCGATTTGTTCATGTGTGCTAATGACTTTTTAGCAATATCAATCATTAAGGCTTTGAAAAATATTGGCAAGCGTGTCCCACAAGACGTCCAAGTTATTGGATTTGATAATACGATGGATGCACGTCATTTTGACATACCTTTAACAACTGTTGATACGGATAAAGAAGTCTTAGGGAATGAAAGTATTGCAACGCTTCTCAGTAGAATAAAATATAAAGAAGATAGAAATCGTCTCATCTATTTAAAAACAAATCCAATATATCGTGAATCCACAAAATAAAAGACCTTGTTACAGGTCTATGTATGAATCAGAATAAGGCATTTAGATGCTTTATTTTTTTATGAAAGTGTATGATAGACCGTCAGTGAAGTCTGCATGTAAATTGGAACGTAGACTAAACTGCTGTTTGGCATGATTTCAGGAAGTTCTGCACTCCAACCAATGAATACGTATCCTTCTCTTTCAGGTGCTTCAGGTAATTCCACTTCTGAAAGGTCAGCGCCTGCTGCATAACGTACGCTATGAAGTTTATTTCCATCAGAATCTTCGTAAGTAATGGAATAGATTTGAACAGATTGAGCTTGTGCTTCTTGAAACATGAGGATATATATTGAAGCAACCAATAGTACTGTGAGTGCTGTAATCATTGCTTTCATGGTCAAATCTCCCTTCTTTTCTGCGTCAAATTTGAGTTTACGCTTACAGTATAAAGAAAAGAGATTACATGTCTATTTTGGTTAGATTACGAAATTCTTAATTCGTTCATTTTAATCGCTCATTCCTAAAAATGTGAGATATTCATCCAAAGTTTTAAATGCATAGACTTCATCTTCAATGAACGATGCATTTTGAATCAACATCGATTGATTGCTTACAGTCTTTACCCAAATGATTTCAAGAGAACCTGAATCCATGTTTGCTTCAATAGATGCAACCACAGGTGCCATATCTATGACGAATTGGCTTTTTGAGACATTAAACTCGATTGGAAACATGGACGCAATCAGTAATCCCTCTAGATTCATCTCACTTTGCATCACCATATATCGACTGGCCGTCATCACGATATCATGATCAATATCGATTTCGATTCTAAGATTGACTTTAGACAGATCCATCACTTGATTCATCGTATCGATCAGTAAATCATGCAGGTCGATTCTGAACTGCTGGTCCCAAATGTAGAGTGTTTGTGTGTTTCTTCCTTCAAGGTCCGTACTGAATTTTACAGCGAACAAATAACCCTCTTCTTGCAGCAGCTGAATCACTAATGCTTCTTCTGAAGTGGGTGTCATACCTGCGGTGATTTCGACATCATTTTGTAACCTTTCACATCCTTGAATCATTACAATTAAGTATAAAACGATGGTGAATAACACTATTTTTTTCATAATCCCCCCGAGTGGTGTTTATTAAATTAAGCTTTGTATGTTTTAAAGACTTTCTCAGATTGTGACTTGATGACCCAGATTGCAAGTATTGATAGCAGAGCATTGAGTAAACTCATCAAAAGTAGGATCAAACTCATACTGATTTCTCCAGATAACAGATAAAACCCAAGTCCATTGAGTGCCATCAGTCCAAAACCACCAAAGACTCCTAACAGTGCCCCAGCACTTTGTTTGATGACTTCAACATCATTGGTATAGTTGAATTTAGGCATGTACAGATTAATAATGCCATCAACAGTCGATGTAAGAATCGAAAACGCTGATGCTAGAACAATCAGTAAAATTTGATTTACAAAACCAATTTGAATCGAAATACCAAACATTAGAATCGCGAATATCGAGATGGGTAAGACCAATAAAATGTTGAATAAAATCTTAGAGAACATGATGGTTTCAGCTTTGATTGGCAGACTCTTCAATATCCACAAGTTCTTTCCTTCCAAAGATAAACTGATGGCTGATGTATACGTCATAGAAATTGAAAAGCCTAATAACATAATAATCAAGTATTCAATCGGTAGCTCTGCTCCTGCCATTTCAATCAAGATGGCTTCCAGTTCATTCATATAGAAAAGACTAGCGATACTGGCAATCATCAAAAGTACAGGTCCCAATCCGGAATTTAGGGCATAGAGCGGAATCGAGAAAAACTTCTTGAATTCTTTCTTAACAATGGTCCAGCCTATCGGACTCGACTGATAATTGACTTTTGAACCCGCTTTTCGAACAAAGGTTCTTACGCCTCTTTGATTCGTTTTTTGAACTAGACCTTGAATACCGATGATATAGAGAACGAAAATCGAACCATTGACTAAGATGAGATAGAGTAAATCCAATATGGATCTTTCATGGATTGCATTCATGAACCATTGCAGTGGTGGATAGATTCTGATGATGCCTGCAAAGAGTTCAATTTGACCTGTAAGCGGATTTTGTTCCACATCATTCATCTGGAAAGAGAGCATGAAAATGCCTAAGAAGAAGACAAACATCAAGATGATGGAAATAATCTTACTGCCTGGAATCTTCGATGTGATGAATGCGATGAACAGTGAAACAAATGATAATACAACGACCGGCACAAGCGGTAGAAAGATAAATCCAATGATGAGGAACACGATGGAAAGGATATTGAAACCATTCCAGAAAAAGTAAGAAAACATGATGGGTAAAGAGATCAAGAAAGATGAAATATAGAGCATCACCATCATCACAGACATTTTGGCAAGCAATATGGTTCTGGGATGAATCGGTAGTGGTGCCAAAATTTCATAATCTTTATAGTGGAAAAGATATCCATTCGATCTTAAGAGTACAAGCATCAATGAAATGCCTAATGTATACACAGACATGAATCCTAAAAGAATCCGTTCTTGACCGATTTCATGTAGGATACTGCCTAAGTCATAGAATAAGAAACCAAAACCACCTAAAAACGCAACAGCAGCATACAGGATCGCTAAAGCAATTAAAATCGCTTTACCTTTATTGGCTTTAAGATCAAATCCCATCAGTCGCTTCAGGGAAAAGTTCTCCTTGAAAAAGAGTCTGACCAGTTTGTTGTACATGTTATTCACTCTGGATTTCCATGAAGATATTTTCAAGCGACTTGTTCATGATGATATCCTGTGTATTGCCGGATGCGACGATTTTTCCTTGTTTGATGATGGCGACTTTATTGCATAACTTTTCAACGACTTCTAGGACATGCGTTGAAAAGAAAATGGCTGTGCCTTGGGCACACATATCTTTAAATATTTCTTTGAGCTGAAAACTTGCTTTAGGATCTAGACCCACAAAGGGTTCATCGAGTAAAAGAAGTTTTGGTTTGTGGATGAGTGCACCGATGATCACAAGTTTTTGTTTCATCCCATGTGAGTAGGATGAAATCGGGTTATTCAACACCCCTAAGATTTCAAAGAGTCCTGCATACTTTTCGACCAGAAGTTTTCTTTCGTTGACATCAATTTTAAACACATCGGCGATGAATTCAAGATATTGAATGCCTGATAATGATTCATAAATATCTGGATTGTCCGGTATATAAGCCATCAATTCTTTCATCTTCAGTGGTTCTTTTTTGATGGATAATCCTTGGAATGTAATATCACCCTCATCAAAATCAATGATCCCTGAAATGGATTTTAATAATGTTGTTTTACCTGCACCATTATGACCCACAAATCCATATAAGTCTCCAGACTCAATAGTCAAACTGACATGGTCGCATGCTTTTTTCTTGCCGTCATAGCTTTTTGTTACATTTTGAATGTTTAACATAATTTTCCCCTTCAATTGAATATTTCTATTCTATTTTACACCTTTGAAATGAAAAAGGATATCTCGAGTTGAGATATCCTAAGCAATTACCATAATTGATGAACAGGATTTTTAATGTATTTCTGATAGATTTCTTCGACGCTTTCCATCTCTGAAGTGGATAAAGGAGGTAACTCCGTGGCTTTCACGTTATGGATGATTTGTTCTGGTTTGCTTGCTCCAGGAATCACAGTCGATACCGCATCAAACATCAAAATCCATCTTAAAGCAATCGGTGCCAAATCTTCGGTATGAAACACTTTTTTCAGTTCATTGACAGCTTTTAATCCTAAGTGATAGTCAACCCCTGAAAAAGTTTCACCTTTATCAAATGATTCACCCTTTCGATTGAATGTTCGATGATCATGAGCGCTAAAGGTTGTTTTCTCGTGATATCGACCCGTGAGCAATCCAGATGCGAGAGGAACTCTGACGATGATACCGACTTGTTTTTTCTTTGCTTCTTGAAAGAACAATTCCATCGGACGAAGCCTAAACATGTTGAAGATGATTTCGACAGCTTCAACACCTGGATATTCGAGTGCTTTTAAGCCTTCTTCAATGCGTTCAACTGAAACACCATAATGTTTGATTCTGCCTTCTTGTTTAAATTCATCCAAATACTGAAAGACTTCAGGTGTGTAGTAAACATCTGTGGGAGGACAATGGAGTAAGACCATATCGAGTGCATCCATTTGGAGATTCTTACGGCTATCATCGATGAACATGGATAAGTGATCTCTTGTATAACCTTCTTTGGTTTGTTTTGGAAGTCTTCTGCCAACTTTCGTGATGACAAAGGGTTGATTCGAAACCGTCTTTAAGAATTTTCCAATTGAGCGTTCAGACTGACCTCCCGAATAAACATCCGCTGTGTCGAAGGCATTAATTCCGAGGGATACTGCTGTTTTCAATGTTTCTTCTGCAACTTTTTCATCAAATGGGTCACCCCATTTCGATCCCAGTTGCCAAGTTCCCAAAGATACTTCAGCAATTTTCAATCCTGTCTTTCCGAAGGTTCTATATTTCATCGTATCCTCCTTTTAAAACTGAATATAATCTCTTTTCAAAGAAGTGATATCCACTTCATACGTGATGATTTCAATCACTTCAAATGTAGGTTCGAATACAGGTGTAAAGAGGGCTTGTTCATTCGATGTTTCTGATGTTGGAATCACACCCCAAATGCGTTCAGCAAATTCAGGATGATCAATGAATGGATTACGATTGTTCTGATATCCATAAAGTACATTATTACGATTGCGTTCAAAATCATCGACTGGATCTTCCATGTGCCATCTGAGTAACATGTTAAGATCACCTACTGAAGATGTGTTGATGATGAGATTCCATCTGACATGCATATAGAGCACAATGCGTGCAATATCGCCTTTATCCGCATCTCCAGGATAATAACCTCCTGATACAACTTTGTTTGTTCCTGAGCCATTTGCGTAAGGTAAATTACCCCGTGTACTGTTTACGGATGGATTACATGGTTTTAGGTTGTGAATGTCTGATTCTGATGCTGTACCCAATTTGGATTGTGGCCAAACGTGTTCTTTATTCCATGTACTTCCGCCATCCCATGTACCAGAAACAATGGTTCTCGTATAAACCAGTATAATTTGACTTGAATTGCTGGGATTACGATCGGAGACATTCAGCATGTTGCTTGTACTTGTGTATGTGAGTGTCGTCATTTGAGAGATGAGTATTCTAAGTGCTGTTTTCAAGTTCGCATCGGTGACATTATTGATGGAACTATAATAACCTGTATATTGTGCATTTGCAATCCAAATGGCAAATAATGTCACATCTGATGTTGCTGCACTTCCAAATGTATAAGGATTTTTGCCGTCTGGAGTTGTTGACCAACCATCAAAGGTAAATCCTGACATGGATAAATCAGCAATCGCAGAAATGGTTTGTCCGTATTTGTATAAATCAAAATCAACTTGAACACCATCGGAATAGTATTTGATTTCATAGACTTCACGATCAAAGTAAATATTTAACACAAGAGGTGTGATTGCTGATACAGTACCTGAAAGTGTGCCTTGCTCTGTATTTAATACAAAGCCTGTCACTTCTTTAGAGCCATCAAAGAGTGTTCCGACTTCAGCTTCAATCTCAAGCGTTTCTGTGAGTACATACTCTTCTGTTGAAATGGATTCATAGTAATAGTTGACAGTCACATCCGCAACCACTAAAACATCAAACTTAGCATACACATGCAAATCTTCAGTGATTGCTTCTGTGATGACAAAGGGTAGGGTCATGGCTTGGTCTTTAAACCACCCCACGAACTTATATCCCTCTTTTTCAGGAGTTTCCAACCCTGTGATGGTTTGTCCGGATAAGACTCTAAAATCTGATGTTGCCTCATCCACATGAACAACAACATCATAATAGACATTCGTGCCTTTCACAGTAACTGTAAATGTTTTGGTATCCGATAAGCCATTTAAGACAACGGTCAAAGTTAAAATGACTTCGACATCTTCGAGGGGGCGATTGACTGTCCCATATTCATCAAGAACTGCGGGGTTGCTACTCGACCACGAAAGTGCTGCATTTTTCATCAGTGGTGATTGAAGGGGTAGCCAGACGTGTGTGGTGATGTGATCACTTTGATCATCACCAGCATACACTACGTCCATGCTTTCAATCACTTCTTCTAAAGTGTATGTTTTTTCTTCACAGGCAATTAAACCCAGTGAAAAAATCGCTAAACTCAAAATCAAAACTAACTTCTTCATGTCATTCCTCATTTTTCGTTTTTTAAAGTGCATATCTATTGTATGATGATTGGATACAAATGACAAGCATTTCATGGGATAAGATACAAAAATAATGGGTTTTGTAATCAATTTCTATATAAAATATAGATAAGCCCTGGGATAACATCCCAAGGCTCATGTTTTTTAACTGCCTGCAGATTCGTAATGTTTCAATCCTTTATGCCATACAAAGAGCCCAAAACTCATCAATAAAGTCAGTACAACCACAAGATATCCCAACACTTCAAAGAAACTGATTTGTCCAAAAATATATAACCCCGGATAGTAACTCACCAGTGCGAACGGGATCACAAAAGTCATCAATCCTTGAATGAGTTTAGGAAATATACTGAGTGGGTATTTTGTGAAATCTGAGATGT
>JANJXB010000108.1 GCA_024709245.1 Acholeplasmataceae bacterium
GCATTAAGCTCCTTATATTTTTATATTATACAATATGTTCTTCTAGGTGGAACCTATGTGTCCCACTTTTTCGTAGCAGTGCACACTTTTTTTGAGAATTGCAAACTATTTTTCGTTCCTTGCATGATGTCAACGAAGATAGTTTGTTTGCCTAGAGTCAAGTAACAGAACTAACCTTCTTAAAAATTGGTTAGTTCAAATAATAATTCCGCCATTTCCCGCCATAGGAGATTTTGACTCTTCTTATAAATAATCTCATAGTAATCGTGTAAATAGTTAGGTAATCGTTAAAAGGTTAGACATATGCCGAAAATTAGCCCTCTAAAAATACCTCAATGAGTTCAAAATACGGTCTAGAAAAATTGCAGATAGGGAGAAAACACCCTTTCTGCACAAAAAAAAGGCTTGACACAATTGTATCAAACCAATGCTTCTTATATGGCGGAGGAAAGGGGATTTGAACCCCTGCGCCTTTGACAGCCTACACGCTTTCCAAGCGTGCCTCTTCAGCCACTTGAGTATTCCTCCAAATCATGGTGCACCCGACATGAATCGAACATGCGACCTTAACCTTCGGAGGGTTACGCTCTCATCCAACTGAGCTACGGGTGCATATCACGTCGCGATAATAATTGTAACATGTTTTCATCGAAATGTCTAATTGTAAAATAAACTTTTCTTTGATTATGTCATTCTCTCTATTTTAGTATATTTTTTTATCATCACGTTTGACTCTACTCCCTATATTCATATAAATCAAAACATCATTTTAGTATTTTTCTTGTCAAAAAATGGTATAATTTGTAACAGTCAATGAAAAATGCATTTGCTATTTGATGGTCTTGCCAAGATTGGAGACTTTATGATTCAACCCATCTTTAATCGATATGAACGAAAATATATACTCACAAAATCTCAAAAAGATGAAATCTTACCTTATCTTGAGAAGCATCTTGATTATGACCCCTATTCTCAAGGTGGTAAGGAGTATACAATCTATAATATCTATTTTGAAAATGAAGATTTTTCAATCGTTAGAAACTCCATTTCAAAACCTAAGTTCAAAGATAAATTAAGATTAAGAACATACTCATATCCTTTAGAGCATGATTCGATGGTATTTCTAGAGATAAAGAAAAAGTATGAAGGTAGAGTCAATAAACGACGTGTCATCATGACTTATGATCAAGCCAAGGATTACTTAAATAAAGGTATCATCCCTCTTTTTGATACTTTCATTGATAACCAAATCATGAAAGAAATTGATTACTTCATTAAAGTCCATAAAGCAAAACCAGGCACGTACATCCGATATGATCGAATGGCACTGGTAGCGGGTCAAGAGGAACTTAGAGTGACATTTGATCATCATATTGTCTTCAGAAGTCACCACATCAGTTTAGAAAACAAAGAAGGCACATCAATTCTTCCCACAGAAGAATATTATTTGATGGAAATCAAATCAGAAGACAATTTTCCATTTTGGCTCGCGCGCAAATTATCCGAAATGAAACTATACAGTACAAGCTTCTCTAAATATGGAAAAGCTTTTGAACAATATCTTGTTGGAGGACAAACAGATGATGAACTTATTCTTTATCACGATTGATTTAACTGAATTAACCTTAACCAATGTATTTTATGTCTTATTGGTTTCAACCCTTCTAGGGGGTATACTTTCAATTGTCTATGCATTCACACACCGTAAAACAGTTTATGACCGTTCATTTAATACAACTTTACTTCTTCTTCCCCTCGTGATATCCATCATCATTATGCTGGTTGCGAATAACATCGCCAGAGCATTTAGTCTTGCTGGAGTATTCACTTTAGTACGCTTTAGAACAGCAATTGCTGACTCAAGAGACATAACCTACATTTTGTCTGCTGTCGGCGTTGGCCTTGCAGCATCCATTGGCTTATTCGGTTATGCGATTTTAATTACAGCATTCATATCAGCAGTACTCATTGTATTTAACTATTTCCGACTCGATCGTCATCATGCGAGTCATGCCAAATTAAGAATTATCATACCTGAAAACTTGAATTATGCCAATGTATTTGATGATGTGTTTAAAAAATATGTCATCTCTAATCAACTTCAAAAGGTAAAGACAACAGATTTTGGTACCATGTTTGAACTCACTTATGTGATAAAAATGAAGGATGCTATTGATCAGAAAGCTTTCCTTGATGAATTGAGAGTCCGTAACGGAAATTTATCCATTACACTCACCACTGACTTTGTTTCACTCACTTCCGAATGAAAATGGCTGCGATTGCAGCCATTTTTTAATACCAGCGTTTAAAGAATGAATTGGTAAAGTCTTTCATGAAATCTTGGATGTCTTTGAAGAATCGTTCCTGAAGTTCAAACATCGTGTTCTTTTGAACTGAAAGATCTTGTTTTTCGGATTTTGTCTTAGGTTCTTCAATCGATTTGACATCACTTCTAAAAGCGGATTCATAGGATGTCTGTTTGGATTCAGAAATGATTTTACCTGAGTGGAAGACCTGATGTGATTTTTCAATCTCTTTAATCAACATGTGATCTTTTTCAGATGTTTGTTCACTCCATGACTGAATCGCAAATCGAACATCTCCAAATCTTTTGGAGAGTTCTTTGACAATAGGGTCGACCGATTCGCCTGATGTGAATTCATAATGATCATATCCTACCGTCACATCCTCAAGAACACCTTTGAAGTTTTTATCAATCTTTTGAAAGTCTAGTGTTTTAAGTTCTTGATTAGTCTGGTTTTCTAAGAGAGATTTGACTTCAATGATGTCATCCAAAGATCCAAGAATTCTCAGTCTGTTTCTGACTTTTAGCATATCATCACCTCTTTCATTTTTATTTTATCACTGGCACTCTAATGTGTCAAGTGCTAATTATTGTTTTTTTATTTTTTTTAATTACTATGTAATTAGGGTTTCAATCATACAAAAGAAAAAAGCGATTGCTCGCTTTAATATCCAATGGTCGGGACGACAAGATTTGAACTTGCGACCCCTTGCACCCCATGCAAGTGCGCTACCAAGCTGCGCCACGTCCCGGCTTAATCATTATAACAAATCCATTCAAAAAATAAAAGAGCCGAAGCTCTTTATTTTTACTTTGCAAGCGATCCCATAGGGTCCCATGGCTTTAAAACCTTGGGTTGTTCGTTCCATGCTGCTCTTTCTTGATCCGATAAATACTTGATGTGAATGACCGCTTGATAAACATAACGATCAAACCAAGTGTCTGACGATAGGAAATATCCTTTATTTCCCGTCTGATCACCCCAACTATTTTCTATTTTCCAACGATTGGGCTTCCCATTATCTAAATTGACTGCAGTGATAACCATGGCATGATTCATCGATCCCTGGGCATAATCGAGTTCATCTGCTTTCGAAAGTTCAAGACTCATCTCAAGCATATTTTCATAATCATAGGATTGATCATCCCAGATACCTTGAGTACGATCGCCAAAACGAGCGACGTCACTTCCAAACCAGACCAATTCTTTGTCCATCAATTGTTTGAGTACAAGTGATTTTAACTGAGGCATATCAAGATTCAGATACTTGATTTCTCTTCCACCGATCACATTTCCAAGATAGGCAACTGTGTATGTTTTCATATAGGGCTTATCTTGAGTGGGTGCATGGATAACTGAGACATAATCTTTTAAGATATCGCCTACATGATCCTTGTAGAATTCTTGAGGCGTTAACCCTTTCATCAGATGATATTCGTCTTTACTCACATATTCAAAATCAAAGGATTGGGGAGGAATCCCAAAATTGGTGGATAAAAACGTATAAAGTTCTGCAATCACTTGATCCTTAAGCGCTTGTATCGCGTGATTCTGACCCTTTTGATGGAGTTTTCGAGCGTTTGCAGCATATTGTCTTAACTTGATATTGATGATCTGATTCATGAATCTCGTGTTCGAAGAAGATTGGGTCTCAACCATGGCTTCTTTGGGTACAACCCCATATTTTTCAACGAGGCTCACAAACATGTCCCATTGACCACCATCCTGAATACCCGTTTTTAAAATGTGTTGTAAAGTTCTATCATCTTGGTCAACATCTAGAAAATCATCCATCGATTGAATGAAATAATTGATTTTTTCCAATTTGTCATAAAATGCTGTATAGTTTTGAGAAAACTCGAATTCTTTGATGTCATATTTCTTGGCAATGATTTCTCTCAAAATATTTAACCCTGCATAGATCCAGCATCTACCACTCGCTTTTTGATTTGCAACTGGCATGGTTTTAATTTCATGGGAAAAACGGAAAGTTGTTTGGGATTTGACTTCCTGTTTTTCAAAAAGATTAGAGAGTTCATTTTTTAAAAGAACACGTCTTAATGCTTGTTGTACAGGTTTTTTTTCGTAATCGTTTTTCAATTGAATTAATGATTTTTGAGTCAGTTCTTTCATGATTTTTCCTTTCCTCATTAAGAGATCAGACGGCCTTGTTAGGCCGTCTGTTAGTTACGCATGCTACGTTCGTCTTTGAATGTTTCAACGATTGCATAATCATTGTCTTTGACGATGACAAGGCTAGTTGATACATAGTTGATGATGTTCGATACGCGCTGTGGTGGTACGGCAATCAAGAGTTGAATCGAAAGTGAATTATAGAATTTCATCATAGCGTCAATACGTGATTCATCCATGTTATTGAATGCCTCATCAAATAACACGATACATCCTGAATCCACACGTCGATTTTTAGTTAAGAGCTGCTGGAATGAAGCAGCAATGACGATATAGAAAGGTACTTGCGTTTCACCACCTGATTTTTCTTTGGAGACCTTGGAGAAATAGGATTTGTTGCCATTCTTGTTGGTGACTTCAATATCGTAGGACATGTAGTTTCGGTAATCTAAGTATTTATAAGTCAGTTGATCGTATTCAGGATCGTTTGAGGCAATCTTTTCGAAGAGTTCCATCAAGATGGCTTCATTGCGCTTGGATAGTCCTTCCGTGAAGAGCGTGTGCTTGCTGATGGCATCATTGCTCATGATGATATCATAATAGAGCTTATAATCCGGATGGTCTGATGCTTTATAGATCAGTTGATAGGAATCGGTTCCAAATGTCTTGTCCATCAATGCAAAGTTCAATTCGGAAATCTGCTGTTGCGCATTTTCAATCGATGCTCTCAGTTTACCGACAAATTCTTCTTTGAATCCGATTTCTGAATTACGTCTTAATTCAGTGGCTTCAGCTTCATACCGGACAAGATTATTATTTCT
>JANJXB010000004.1 GCA_024709245.1 Acholeplasmataceae bacterium
TCTTTGAAGAAAATGGTAACATTACCTTCTCGATTGGAAGGAACTTAAGACAGGTGGATGGATTGCTCTATGTCATGCCTTATGGTGTGACGTCATGGGAAGATACATTTGCTTGGTATCGTGATGTCTATAGAAGTTGTCTACCACACACACTCGATGAAAACAACTTTAGATTCTCTTTTGAAAGCAAGTTATTCAGATTTACGAGAGAGGCAAATGGTGTTTACACTGTAGAGCCCTATCAGCCATGAAAGAAGCCCTGTGAAGCGAATTCACAGGGCTTAATTGTTCATTTTTTATTCAAATATTTGTAGATGCTATCCGCAACCATCATGCCGTCATATACCGCTTTGGCAATCTGGAGTTTTCCACCGATAATATCACCAGCAGCAAATAATCCGGGAACATTGGTTTCATAATTTTCATTAACCAAAAGATTATTTTTTTCTACAATGACACCGAGTTGAGAAGCAAACTCAATCGATGAAGGTATCCCGAGTGCGATGAAGATGCCATCGACATCATATTTTCCGTGTTCGGTTTCGATGTGAGTCACTTTATCTGTTCCTGTAAATGAAATAATCGGTTCAGTCACAACCTTATTGCTGACTTCTTCATGGAATGGATTTCCATCTGTGAAGATGGTGACATCTGGACTCATCCGGTTTAAATATTCCAGTTCATGCAACATGTATGCACCACAACCCACCACAGCGATTTTCTTTCGACGATAGAAATAACCATCACAGGTTGCACACATACTGATACCCTTGCCTCGATATTTAATGAAACCAGGCTTATTGATGGTGGTTCGAGTTTTACCGGTGGCTAAGAGGACAGTCTTTGCTTCATACTTATGTTTTGCAGTTCCGATTTGGAAACCGCCTTCGATTTCCTTGAGTGAAATCACAGAATCTGTAATGACCTGAATACCAAGTCTTTTAGCTTGCTTGACGCCATTCGCAATTAAATCTTTTCCAGGAATGGGTTCAGCAAATCCATAATAGTTTTCAACTAAATCTGTGTAACCATCAAGTGCACCTAGATCTTTACCGATGATGATGGAATCAATATTGTTTCTCTTCAAATAAATCCCCGCAGTAATCCCTGCGGGTCCGTATCCGATGATTGCGACTTGCTTCATAAACCGAGCAGACCCTTTAAGGTTTCTTTGGTCTGTACACCGAGTGTGGATTGTTCAACTTTGCCATTTTTAAAAACGACAAGTGTTGGAATGCTCATGATGCCAAATTGATCAGCGATTTGATACTCTGCATCGACATCGAGTTTCGCAATTTTTGCATGACCGCTGACTTCTTTAGAGAGTGCTTCAAGAATAGGAGCTACACGTTGACAAGGTCCACACCAAGTAGCCCAAAAGTCAACGAGGACTGGAACGTTGGATTGTAGAACTTCTTTTTCAAAATTTTCTGTTGTTAAATGAATGACCATGAGGATACCGCCTTTTTATGATTCATCAATATTATAAAGAAAAATAATAAAAATTGCTATAGAAACACAAATCAATACGTTTTCATTTTGAATTGAAACGAAATAAGCCATAGAAAAAAGAAGAAAATGTCATAAAAAAGCGTTTAAATCTATAGAAAAATATGACAAAATATGATAGTATAGAGATGAATGATTGTGAGGTGTTCAAAATGAATTCAGTCGTTAGAACAAACTTTAAGAGCTTAAGAAGAAACCTAGGCATTACTCAAGAAGCAATGGCGAGTTTTTTACAAGTCGAGCAGAGCAGTATCAGTAAATTTGAGAGTGGAGAGAGAACTTTGAATGTATCCAATCTCGAAAAGGCTTGCCTACTTTTTGGTATTCCCTATGCAAACTTGTCCCAAAAAGATTGTCATAATTATAAACTAACACCTTCGTTTAGGAAAACAGATATATCCAGTGAATCGCTTCATGCGGTGTCTGAGATTAATCAGATTGCTCTCAATATTATCGAAATGAAGAAATTGATGGAGAAATCCAATGGATAAAATTCTTATTCAACGAAAAGCAACTCAAATACGTGACAAATTCTGTGTTGATCATCACTCACCCATTGATTTATTTTCTTTGATTAATACTCTATCAGAACTCACTCTAGTATTCTATCCGTTTCCTGATGGAATCAGTGGGATGTGTATGAAACAAGCGCAATTAATTGCAATCAACTCGAATTCAACCAAGGGAAGACAAGTATTTTCATTGGCACACGAACTTTACCATTATTTTTTTGATGAGGATGATGCATCATTAAGTTATGCTTATAATGAGTTCAATACATTTCAAAAAGAAGCGGATGCTAATCAATTTGCATCTTATTTGCTGATGCCAGATGCCAGTTTTTCTCAAATGCTTTTCAAACTCACACAACCTCACCAAGGAAAAGTTGACTTATTAACTATAATTGAACTCGAACAGTATTATCAAGTGAGCAGGAATGCTGTACTTACAAGATTATTAAGTGAAAAAGCCATTACTCAAGAAGAAAAGAAGTTATATGAAATTGATATTACCAAAACAGCAAAAAAATATGGTTTTGACACCTCGCTCTACACCAAAAACATAAATACCGAACCTAAAACATTAGGAGCGTATTTAAAAATGGCTCATGATTTGAAAGAATTAGGAATCATCTCTGAGGGGAAGTATGAATCCTATTTATTAGAAGCCTACCGAAGTGATATCGTTTTTGATGTAAATGGTGACCCGGATATTGATGTGTAAGATTGTTTTCTTTGATACCGACATCCTCTCATCTTTTTTACTCACGCACCATGAATTAATTCTTATAAAACTCTATTCCAAGCAAATGTCACTTGCAAGGCAAGTTTACCAAGAAATGTCTAAAGTTGCTTCGCTTAAGGGAAAGCTAGATGTTTTGATCAAAAATGGCCACATCGATATCATCGACATGGACATTGGAAGCGAGGAGGAACGCCTTTATATGCAATTTATTCATGGAACTTGGAATCCAAATATTCAGGTGATTGGTAAAGGTGAGGCTGCTTCTATCGCACTTACGATTCAGAGAAAAGGTATTTTAGCAAGTAGTAATTTCAGAGACGTTCACCACTATGTCTTATATTATGGCTTAAAACATTTAGGTACGATGGATATTATAGAACAAGCCTATCAGCTTCAACTCCTTTCTATTGAAGAATGTGATCACTTAGTTGAAATGATGATCAAACTCAAAAGAAGACTTCCTCATCCAACATTTTCATCATATCTTCTCTCTAAAAAATAGATTCGGATAAGGATACAGTGCTTAGTAACATAATATGAATATTTTTAGGGTTCATCGCTTGTGGAGTTGATGAACTTTTTTCTTTCTTGTTTTGATGAAATACGGTAACATTCTTTATCAAAATCATGTATACATGTTATAATGTATAAGTACGAAATGCAGGTGAAATACATGATTAAAGTTCGCGATTTAAGCTTTTCATACAATGCAAATGACGAAGCGCTCTCTCATGTCACACTCGACATCGCCAAAGGGTCCTGGGTTTCTATCTTAGGACATAATGGATCAGGTAAATCTACACTATCAAAATTACTCGTTGGACTCCTGACACCAAGCAAGGGCGAAATCTATATTGACAACTTGTTGCTATCGGAAGAAAATCTACCTTCCATCCGTCAAAAGATCGGTATCGTCTTTCAGAATCCTGACAATCAATTTGTCGGAGTCACTGTCAAACACGATATCGCTTTTGGTCTAGAAAATCAATGTTTACCTCATGATCAGATGGTTGAGAAAATCAATCATTATGCCAAATTGGTGAATATGGAAGACTTTTTAGCCAAGGAACCTCATCAGTTATCCGGTGGACAGAAACAAAGAGTTGCCATTGCAGGTGCACTTGCAATGGAACAAGATATCTTAATCCTTGATGAAGCGACTTCAATGCTCGATCCAGAAGGAACACGAGAAATCATTGAACTCATCAAAAAATTAAATAAAGACTTGAAGAAAACCATCATTACCATTACCCATGATTTATCGTTTGCTGCTGAAAGTGACAAACTGATTGTGTTAAAAGATGGTGAAGTGATTATTCAAGGTACATCTAAAGAAGTCTTTAGTCAGGAAGCATTACTGAAAAGTTCTCATTTGGAACTTCCCTTTGGTCTAGCACTTTATAATGAGTTGGCCAAAGATGAACACATCGATCCTAAGATTCTGGAGGCGCTATGGGCATTCAATTCAAAGATGTAAGTTATGCCTACAGAGGTCTGAAGGTCAATTATGACGCGATCGGGCATATTAACTTAAACATCCAGGCCAAAGGTGAATTCATTGCGATTGTCGGTCATACCGGAAGCGGTAAGTCGACACTCGTCCAGCATATGAATGCACTCCTTTTGCCATCTTCTGGAACAGTGACTGTTTTTGGACAGGATTTACCACCCAAGAAGAAGGAAAAAATCAATCACTTAAGACAAAGAGTGGGTTTGGTGTTTCAATTTCCAGAATATCAACTTTTTGAAGAAAATATCATCAAAGACATCATGTTTGGACCTAAAAACTTTAAATCCACAGAAGCAGAAGCACTTGAAAAAGCCAAGCGCGCAGCAACGATTGTCGGTATTGATGAATCGCTTTATGAACAGTCTCCGTTCCGCATTTCAGGAGGACAGATGAGAAGAGTCGCTGTTGCGGGAATTCTTGCGATGGAACCTGACATTTTGGTCCTAGATGAGCCCACGAGAGGACTCGACCCTAAAGGTAGAAGAGATCTGATGGAGATCTTTAGAAAGATTCATGAAGAAGAGGGAAAAACGATAATTCTCATCTCTCATGATATGGATTTGGTTTCTGAGCATGCGAAGCGTGTGCTCGTTTTGGACGAAGGAAAACTTGTGTTTGACGGTCCAAAAGAAGCACTTTTTGAGCATCCAAATTTTGATCAGTTTCACTTGGATTTGCCCACACCACTGAAGATCATGAAATACTTATCCGAGACACTTGGAATCCCTTATGTTCCACATTATGACTTCGATAGCCTCTTAAGATATCTGAAGGAGGTTAGAAAATGAACAACATCACCATTGGTCAATATATACCTGGCGATTCTTGGTTACACCGTTTAGATCCAAGAATTAAGTTATTATCTTTAGTGATCATGCTCACGGGAACGTTCATCATTCCCATCTCTTCAGATATCATCCCAATGATTTCCATGGTAGTCATCTTATTCGGTGTACTCTTACTGACTTATTCATCTGGTGTACCGATGAAAAAAGTCATCAACGGACTTCGTCCCATTGTATTCTTACTCACCTTCACGTTTGTCATTCAAGTCTTTTATGTACAAACTGGAACACTTTTAGGCAGTTATGATTTATATCTATCGGTTTCATCGATTGCAGCCATCATTGTGTTCATCTTCTTTTACAATTTCACCAAAAAATACGTGAAGACAAGAATTCTCTATTTCTTCTTTGCTGCATTCATGATTTTCTTCTTACAAGCCATACTCCCTTACTTAAATCTCTACACTTACAATCTTTCCATCTACGATGAAGGGTTGCTCAGAGCAGGTTTCATATTCCTAAGAATCGCAAACGTCATCATCATCACATCACTGCTTACATTTACGACGATGACAACGGATTTAAACTTTGGCATCGAATCCCTCTTAAGACCGTTAAAGGTCGTGAAATTCCCAGTGGATGTGGTAGCCATGATGTTATCCTTGACACTCAGATACATTCCAACCCTTCTCGGTGAAACAGAAAAGATCATGAAGGCACAAGCATCCAGAGGTGTTGACTTCAAAGAATCTAAATTCAAGGATAAAGTCATTCAAGTGATTTCGTTACTCATCCCCATTTTTGTCATCTCATTCAAACGCAGTGAAGACTTAGGGAATGCTATGGAAGTCAGAGGGTATGTGATTGGACAAAAGCGCACAAAAATCGATCAATACCAGATTGGATTCATGGATATCTTTTCACTCTTTGTCGTCATCATCTTTTTAGCAGCTATCATCTATATCAAGGTGATTTCATGAGATATAAAGGTATTGTGAGTTATGATGGTACTCACTATTCTGGATTTCAATCCCAAAACAATGGGACAGGCATCCAAGAATTGATTGAAAAGGCATTTCGTCTGATGACTCAGACAGAAATCAAAATTCATGGTGCCGGTAGAACGGATAAAGGTGTGCATGCTATCGGTCAAGTTTTCCATTTTGATTCCGATATCGACCTACCCTCAGAGACTTGGGTCAGAGGTGTGAATGACAGAATGCCACTGGATATCCGAATGAAGAAAGTGGTTCCTGTCAAGAAAGACTTTCATGCAAGACACAGTGCGAAATCTAAGGTTTATAAATATGTCATTGCCAAAAAACCATCTTCAGCATTTACAAAGAATTATGAAGTCTATATCAAGGATTTGGATTTCAAGAAGATGGAAGAAGCGATGCAGGATTTGATAGGAACTCATGATTTTAGAGGGTTCTGTCAACTGGTTCCGGGTAAACCTACTGAAAAAACAATTTATAAAGCAACCATGAAAGAAACGAAGAAACACGTCGTTTTCACATTTCATGGGAAGAGTTTCTTGAAATATATGGTCCGTTCCATGATGGGAACACTCATTCAGATTGGAATGGGTCGAAAAGAAGTTTCAGTGATCAAAGAAATTCTTGAAAGTAAAGATCGTACACTCGCAGGAAAAACTGCAGAATCCAGGGGATTGTTCCTGGTTCGAATCTATTACTAGTTTGATATAATAAGGGTATAGGAGAGATGTCCATGTTCATCACATTTGAAGGCGGAGAAGGTACTGGCAAAACAACATTGATGAAAGAAATCGCAGCAAAACTGCGTGTGTCTTTTGATGTTGTCACAACCCGTGAACCCGGTGGTTCTTTGATTTGTGAAGCCATCAGAGATGTCATCTTGAATCCGAAATATACAGGTGTCACACCGTATACAGAAGCGTTACTGCTTGCTGCATCCCGTGCACAGCATTTGGATGAAGTGATTTTACCAGCACTCAAAGAAGGTAAAGTTGTGTTATGTGATCGATATCTTGATTCATCTCTTGCCTATCAGGCTTATGCGAGAGATCTTGGATTTGATTTTGTACTATCCATCAACGATTATGCAAGAAGAAACATGCCAAATCTGACATTTTATATTGATTTGGATCCTGAAATCGGTTTATCAAGAATCTCTCACCGTGAAAAATATGACCGTCTGGATCAAGAAAAGTTCAGTTTTCACACCAAGGTGCGTGAAGGTTATTTAAAGGTATGTGAGATGTATCCCAATCGTATTGTCAAAATCAATGGCAATCAACCCATCACGTCCATCTTAGATGAAATCCTGAATAGAATTCTGCAAGCCTTATGAAACGGGCGTATTACTTCTTCAAGCAGACGATTCAAAAAAATCGTTTGGCACATCTCTATCTCATCAGTGGTCCCAGAGGTTCTGGGAAGTCACAGCTCGTCGATGACGTGTCGTATTTGATATTGAATCAGAACCGACCGGAATCCCCCCACTTGAAGTTGCAGATCAAAGAGCGTAAAGTTTCAAACATGATGGTCATCGAACCCGATGGACTTACCATCAAAAAAGAACAGATTTTAGCGCTTCAATCTGAGTTTTCAAAATCATCTTTGGTTTCAGGACCTCGAATCTATGTCATTAAGAATATCGAAAAGATTAGTGTATCGGCTGCAAATTCACTCCTTAAGTTCATGGAAGAACCTTTATCAGCCACTGTCTATGGATTCTTACTCACAGAAAATATCGATGATGTTTTAAGAACGATTCAATCGAGAAGCCAGATCATTCACTTAAAATCGATTGATGAGAAAGATTTGGAACGTGAATTGATGACACTCGGTGTTGATGAGAGACTCGCAACACTTGCTCCATATATTACAAAAAACCTTGAAGAAGCCACCCTTTTATCAGAAAACCCCAATTTTAAAGATATGATTCAATTCATTGAAGATATCGCAACTCTCTGGGGAAAAAAGGATGCATCCTATCCACTTCTGTTCACACAAAAGAGTGGTTTGCTCATCCAAGATCGTGACTTTTTCAAGAATTTCTTAGAGCTTTTACTGTTGTACTTTTTAGACCTTGTGCACTATAAAGCGCATCAGGATATTACATACCAGTTTTTAAGAGAACAGATTCAGTACATGAGTGATTTGATGAGTATCAAGGATATCAATGATGTGATTGAAGAAATTCAAACCGTCCTTGAACAACAGACATACTTTATCAATTTGGATTTAGTACTTGATCGTCTGTCTTACATCATAGAGAGAAAGAGGTGAAGTGATGAACGTTGCTCTGGTCCAATTTAAAGAAGCAGGAAAAAAATATTATTTTTCCTATCAGGGAATTAACATCATCGAAAAAGACCTTGTGGTTGTGGAAACTTCCAGAGGGATTGAAATAGGTAAGGTTTATCTGTTTAAAGAAATTCAAGAGACTGATCTGACATCAGAACTCAAACCCATCATCCGAAAAGCTACGGAACAGGATATCAAAGAAGATCAATACAATCAGACACTTGAGCCTGGAATCATCGACAAGGCAAAACATTTAGCGATTGAAAACCAACTTGAAATTAAGGTTTTAGGTGCAGAATATACATTAGACAGAAAAAGACTACTCATCTACTTTGAATCTGAAAATCGAGTTGATTTCAGAAACCTGGTGAGAGACTTATCTGAAATCTACCACACTCGAATCGAACTGAGACAAATCGGTCCAAGAGATGCAGCCAAAATGATTGGTGGAATTGGACCTTGTGGACTCATTTTGTGTTGCACGACGTTCATCGGTGAGTTTGATACCGTTTCGATCAAGATGGCGAAGAATCAAAATATTGCATTAAACCCCCAAAAAATCAGTGGAGTGTGTGGAAAACTCCTTTGCTGCATCAAATATGAAGATGAAACGTATACCGAATTGAAGAAAATCATGCCGGATATGAACGAAAAGATTGAAACCGAAAAAGGATTCTGCCAAGTCATTGACATGAACATCATCGCACAAAAAATCAGAGTGCGTTATGTTGAAAACGGTCAGATGGAATGGATTACACTCAAGGACGTCAAGAATAGAGACAATGCTTAGAAGTTTATTAGGGACACAATTGATGATTGAACAAAAATCGAGACAAGCGTTCAATTTGGACACGATTTTGTTATCGGATTTTGTTAAAGTCCCGTATAAATCGAAAGTGATCTTGGATGTGGGTACAGGCGCAGGACCCATCATGCTTTACTTATCCCAGAAAACGAAAGCTAAAATCATTGGAATCGAAATCCAGGAAGAACGTTTTTTACAAGCAGAACACAACATCAAACTCAATCACTTAGAATCTCAATGTTCTGTCATTCATCAAGACATCAAGACAGTTTCGATGAAAGATGTCGATATGATTGTTACAAATCCTCCCTTCTTTAAAACCCATGAAACTTCCAATGTGAATGATTCTGTTGAAGATACGATTGCACGTCATGAAGTTTCATTGAATTTAGAAGAACTCATCGAATCTGCATCCCGATTGCTGAAGTATGCGGGGTATTTCGTCATGATTCACAGGCCTGACCGGTTTGCTGAAATTGTGTCAGTGATGAACAAATATCATATGGAAATCAAACGTGTACGTTTCGTACATCCATATTTTGATGATAAAGCGAATCATGTATTGATTGAAGCCGTTAAAAAAGGTTCACCAGGGATGATTTTAGAGAAACCCCTGATTTTATATGTTGAAAAACACATTCCAACCAAAGAATTGGTGGAAATCTATGGAGGTCGTTCATATGTTGTTAAGCCTACTCTCTAGAAAAGAGAAACTGAAGTTTTTGGATATGGCCATGCACATGGTATCTGTGGATGGAGAACCAACGCTTGTCGAACAAAGACTTTTAAACATGTTACTGGCTGAAGTTGGCGATGGTATTGTGCAAGAGTATCATTTTGCCTTGTCAAAGGATTTGAATGAGACGCTCGATTTCTTTGAAACCACCAACAAAACAGTGAAAAACATTGTGTATTACAACTTGATGAAAGTTGCAATGACCGATGATTTTTACAACACCACAGAGCATTTCTTTTTAGAAGAAATTCGTGAACGTTTTCAAATCGATGAATCCAAGAAAAAACAGTTGATGAATCTTGTCTTTGCCGAAAGAGATCTTCGCGAACGTGCGAAACGGGTTGTCAGCCATTGATCCAGCGTAGTTTTAAAGAGATGAAACCGACACTTTACGTGGTGTCGACACCCATTGGAAATTTATCGGATATGACCTATCGTTCCATTGAAGTTTTAAGTCAAGTGGATGCTATTTTGTGCGAGGATACGAGAACTTCAGCAGTTTTGCTGAACCACTACCAGATTAAAAAACCACTCATTTCATACCATGAGTTCAATAAGCTGGAAAAAGAAGACCAAATTCTATCCATGCTATCCGAAGGGAAGAATCTAGCACTTATCAGTGATGCAGGAACGCCAGGGATCAACGATCCAGGATATGAAATCATCAAAAAAACGATAGATTCCGGATATTACGTGGTGAGCATTCCAGGAGCGAGTGCGATTTTAGCAGCTTTGGTCGTTTCAGGACTCGTGATTCAACCTTTTACATTCATTGGATTTTTGCCTAAAAAATCAAGTGATCAGAAAAAACTGCTCACATCTTATCAAGATCGTCCAGAAACGCTTGTCATTTATGAATCCCCACTTCGAGTGACTGCGACACTCAAAACATTGTTTAATGTCTTTGGTAACCGTAGGGTTGTTCTTGCCCGTGAACTGACGAAAACATTTGAAACCATCATCCGAACGAACTTAAACGATGCTCAAGCCATGGAACATAACACCAAAGGGGAATATGTCATCCTCTTAGAAGGTTTCATTCAAAAAGAGATTCAAAGTATCCTCTCTATTGAAGATGAAGTCAAACAACACATGAAAACAGGCATGAGTGAAAAAGATGCCATCAAAACCGTTGCAAAAGCACGAAAACTTCCCAAAAATGATGTTTATCAGACGATTAAAACCAAATGAAAACAGGGTTTGATCATTTTCTGAAAACGGATTCTCAATGCTTGATTTTTCAATGAATTATAATATAATAAGAGTATCATAGGCTATGAGAAAAAGAGTAACCCTCTTCAAAGGTTTAGAGAGTTCGCGGTTGGTGCAAGCGAACCCATTGAGATGGTGAACATGGTTTTCGAGCTTTTCAGTCGATAGGTAGATTGAAACGTAGGATCCGCGTTAAGGAAAAGAGTGCCGGAGCAATCCGGAACTAAGGTGGTACCGCGACATTGTCGTCCTTAGATTGAGGGCGACTTTTATCTTTTTATGGAGGTGTTTTTATGGAAAACAAAAAGTATTATCTCACAACAGCCATTGCATATGCATCAGGCATTCCACACATTGGAAATGTGTATGAAGCCATTCTTGCGGATGCAATTGTCCGATTTAAACGACTGGAAGGCTACGATGTCTTTTTTCAGACTGGAACCGATGAACACGGTCAAAAGATTGAATCCAAAGCCATTGCCAATGAACTGTCACCCAAGATTTTCGTTGATACGATTGCTTCTGAAATCAAACGGATTTACGATAAGGTACATGTCTCCTATGACCAGTTTGTAAGAACCACAGATGAGCGTCATATCAAATCGGTCCAAGCCATTTTTAAAAAGCTTTATGATCAAGGAGATATCTATTTAGGTGAATATGAAGGTTGGTATTCTGTTGCTGAAGAAGCATTCATCTTAGAAAAAGATATCGTCAATGGCAAGGCACCGAATGGTGATATACCAGTTTGGACGAAAGAAGCTGCGTATTTTTTAAGACTCGCTCCCTATCAGGAAAGACTTTTGAAGCACATCGAAGAACATCCTGAATTCATTGAACCTGAAGCCAGAAGAAATGAAATGATCCAAAATTTCTTAAAAGAACCACTCCCCGATCTTTCAGTCTCAAGAACTTCATTCAAGTGGGGAATCCCAGTGGAGTTCAATCCAGGACATATCGTGTATGTCTGGATTGATGCACTCTCGAATTATATCACTGGATTGAACTATCATCCTGATCAACCCGCTACCCCCGAATTTAAGAAATATTGGCCAGCAGATGTACATCTGATTGGTAAAGACATCTTAAGATTCCACACCATTTACTGGCCCATCATTTTGATGGCACTGGGTGTTGAACTCCCCAAACAAGTGTTTGGTCATCCATGGGTGCTTGTCAATAAGTCAAAGATGTCAAAATCCGTTGGAAATACGATGTATACCGATGATTTGGTGAAATACTTTGGTGTTGATCAGGTGAGATATTACGTTCTCCATGAAATTCCATTTTCTGCAGATGGCAACATTACCTATGAGCTCTTGATTGAACGTTCGAATTCAGATTTGGCCAACACCATTGGTAATCTTGTGAACCGCACCATCGGTATGGCACATAAATATAGAGAAGGGTTCGTGAAGAAAGTGATCTTAGATGAACCTTTCGAACTATCCCTCAAAGAAAAAGCTTTAGAAGTACTTCCTATCATGAAGAAACAAATGGATGCACTTCGTGTCTCAGATGCCTTAGAAGAAGTGGTGAAGCTCGCCAGACTTGCCAATAAGTACATCGATGTCTCAGAACCCTGGGCACTCTTCAAGAATCCTGAAAAGCAAGATATTTTAGATCACGTCTTATATCAACTTTTGGAAACCATTCGGTATGTTGCAGTTCTCTTGCAACCGTTCATTCCATCAACCAGTCAAAGAATTGCAAAACAAATCGGTGTTGAAGACTTATCGTTTGAATCTCTCAATACATTTGGTCAATACAAAGAACAAACACTGGGTAAGCCAGAAGTGCTCTTTGAGCGTTATGATTTAGCAAAAAAACTGGAAGAAATTCTTAAAGATCGCAATGAATAAGATCAAAGCATGGTTTCAATCGGAAACCTTCCAACAAAAAATCTATCCAGAGTTTACTCGAACGATGTGGGTCATCGTATCTACAATCATTTATGGGATTGGTGTCGCGTGGTTTTTAGAAGCTTCGCAAGTGCCTTTGTATACAGGTGGTGTTCCAGGATTAGGACAGTTGATTCGAGACGCATTTTACGTTTGGTTTGGTAGAGACTTAGGCCCTAACTTCCTTGGACTCTTCGTCATCATCATGAATTTACCCATCTTGGTGATTGGATGGTTCGGTGTTTCACACCGTTTCACCATCCATTCCTTGATTTCAGTTTTACTTCAGGCGTTCATCTTATCATGGATTCCGATGGTCGATATGGGATTATCCGATCGCAGTGACGCACTAGCAGCGAGCGTCCTAGGAGGATTACTCATTGGTGTTGGTGGTGGTTTGGCACTGAAATACGGAACATCAACCGGTGGTTTAGACATCATAGCACAGTACTTATCACTCAAAAAAGGAAAGTCTGTCGGATACATCTCGATGCTTATGAATGTCTCAATCGCGATTTTAGGGGGTCTCATTGTTGGTAATCATGAATCTCCATCAGGTGAAATCATCACCGGTGGTGTGATTGCATCCTATACCATCATTCGAATCATCATCTCAACCGTCATGGTGGATCGAACTCACACCAGTTATCATTTCTTATCGGTGGATATCATCACTTCCACACCGCAGATTATTGTGGATCAAATATTGAATAAGGTTTACAGAGGAGTTACCTTGATGAAGGTTGAAGGGGCATATTCACATCATGAAAAGACATTGATTTATGTCGTGATTGCATCTTATGAACTCCACACCTTGATTGGTTTGGTCAAACAAAGGGATCCGAATGCGTTTGTCGTCACAAGACCGGTGAAAAATGTGTTTGGAAATTTCAAGCGTAAAACAATTGCTTAGTTGAAAACAGTCCTTTGGGGCTGTTTTTTGTTAATTGATACTGGATGAAGTATAATGATGTTAAGGATGTACAAGGAGGTTCTCAATGATTAAAGTCAATGCTCTCACACTCACATACCCGAGTGGAAAAGGCGTTTTTGATTTAAACTTTGTGATTAAGCAAGGTGAGGTCGTTGGATATCTTGGACCCAATGGTGCAGGGAAAACAACAACCATTCGTGCACTGCTTGGATTTATGAAAGTCAATTCTGGATCGTGCACGATTGGAGACATGGACTGTTTTTGTGATGCTCAAGCCATTCAAAAGACTTTAGGATACATACCAGGTGAAATGTCATTTTTCAATGACATGACCGGTGAAGAATTCTTGACTTTTTTGCTCAATTTGCGTGGAATCAAGAGTCATCAACGAAAGAATGAGTTAATTGAGCTTTTTGAACTCGATCCCAAAGGACTCATCAAAAAATTTTCAAAAGGGATGAAACAAAAGCTAGGGATTATATCAGCATTTATGCACAATCCTTCAGTACTCATTTTAGACGAACCCACCAGTGGACTTGATCCGATTATGCAGCACCGGTTTATTGAACTGATTCATTCCGAAAAGAAAAAAGGAAGCACCATTTTAATGTCTTCTCATCTTTTCGAAGAAGTTGAAAAAACATGTGACCGAGTCATCATCATTAAAGATGGGAAAATGGTTGTCGAATCCGATGTACACGCCTTGAAAAAAACCAAAAGAACGGGTTTCTTAATTGAAACAGATGAAGCATTAAAAGCTCTGAATATTCTTGGAGAACAAGGTTTTCATCCTGAACAAACAAAAGAAGGACTGATTTTATGCTATTTGATGGAATCGGAGATTGACTTATTCATCAAAGCATTATCGAGAATCTCGCTGTATAGTTTACACGAAGTGGGTCAGACACTCGAAGAAATATTCTTAAAATTCTATGGAACTGAAGGTGAACCTTCATGAACATGACACTCTACCTCAAAACACTGAAACGAAATTGGAAACTACTCCTCATTTTTTTCATGATCCTGCTGATGTATTTTTCAATCATGACTGCGATGTATGATCCAGAAGATATGGCTGCCATCGTTTCAATGATTGAACTCTTTCCCGAAGATTTGATGCGTGCCATGGGATTTGATTCGATTGTGACCAATCTAACTGAATATCTGGCAAGTTGGTTGTATGGATTTCTGATGTTTGCATTCCCAATGATTTACTGTATCATTCTTTCCTATCGTCTTGTCTCAAAGATGGTGGATGATGGGTCAATGGCATTCTTATTATCTACCCCTCTCAAGAGAACACAAATCATCATCACACAAGGACTCTATGCGCTTTCATCATTAGGGATACTTTTCTTAGCGTGTTTTCTCTCGGGAACTTTCATCGCTGAAACCATGCACCCGGGAGCACTTGATATTGGCGCTTTCTTTATGTTGAATCTAACAACC
>JANJXB010000050.1 GCA_024709245.1 Acholeplasmataceae bacterium
TCATTCCTGGTGGCATTCACAAACTGGACTGAACGCATATCGTTGGGTCAGATGTTATTTAGATGGACATTCTTTGATACATTCAAGATGGTATTCACAAATTCAGCATGGCTCAAATTCTTCTTTGATGTCTTATCCTGGACATTATTCTATGCATTTATGTCTTCAGTCACTGTCTATATTTTAGGATTTATTCAAGCCATGATCATTGAAAGTAAATATGTCGTGGCTAAAAAGTTCTGGAGAACCATTCTTATTCTCCCATGGGCGATTCCTGGTATCATTTCATTGATGTTGTTTAGAAACGTTTTCGCTGACAACGGTGGTTTGATGAACCAAATTCTCGCATCAGGAGGATGGACAGAATCCGTCAAGGTGTTCCTAAGAAGTATCGGACTTGTAGGTCAACTGGACACACAAGTTGGTTTAGGTAACATTTTATGGTTAACATCTCCACAAAATGGTGGACTCGCGAAATTGCTCGTCATTGTTGTCAACCTATGGCTTGGGTATCCATACTTCATGATGCTGATTACAGGTGTTTTGGGAACAATTCCTGAAAGTCTATATGAAGCAGCAGAAATCGATGGTGCAAATGCTCCACAGAAATTCAATTACATCACATTACCGATGGTGCTCAGAGCAACTGCACCTGTCATCATTACCACATTCACATTTAACTTCAATAACTTTGGTGCGATTTACTTCCTGACCTCCGGTGGACCAGGTTATCCACTTGATCAAATTCCAGAAACTGTTCGTGTCCTAGGTGCTCAACCAGGTCAGACAGATATCTTGATTTCATGGATTTATAAATTGTCATTCGGATCTGCCAATGACCAATATAACTTGGCTTCGGTCTACTCCATACTCATCTTTGTGTTCATCGGCTTGGCAGCCATTTATAACCTTTCAAAACTCAAATCATTCTGGGAGGAGGACTAGCACATGGAAAAAGTACTATACAAAATGCCGTTTAAGGCAAAAGTCAATCGTTTCTTTAGAACTCTAACACTCAAAAAGTTCATTTTAGGTCTATTGGCTCAGCTGTGGTTACTACTCATGGTTGTGATTGTCTTGACACCTGTTTTATGGATGATTTCAGCATCATTCACAAGAGGAACTACACTGGAATCTGTTCCTGTATATCCTAGATTCAGTGAATGGACACTTGCAAACTACCGTTATCTATTCACCTATACTTCCTCAACAGAAGCAGGTGCTTTACCTGATTATGTACAAACATTCCTAACAACACTCACGATTGCGACAGCAACCATGATCTTAGTTGTTATCTTCTCATCGCTTGTGGGTTTCAGTTTCTCGAGATACAAATTCAAAGGCAAGAAACAAGTATTGCTTTCTATGATGGCACTTCAAATGTTTCCGTCCTTCATGGGTATGCTCGCACTCTTCATGTTTTTCCGCCAATTCGGCTTACTGAATAAACCTTTGGCACTTGCGATGATTTATGTTGCTGGATCGATTCCTTACAACACATTCATCGTTCGTGGATTCATGAGAAATATTCCAAAATCATTAGATGAAGCAGCATTCATTGATGGTGCGACAAACTTACAGACACTCTTCATGATCATTATTCCGCTCGCTGTTCCCATCATGGGTTTCATCGCTGTCAATGCATTCATGGGACCATGGTTAGACTATATCTTACCATCCGTCATCATGCCTCAACGATTAACCGTTGCTGTATGGCTCTTCCGGTTGATGGATCCACTTGGATCAACGTATGAACCGATTACATTCATGGCTGGTGCGTTATTCATCACCATACCCATCATGATTGTGCAGATCTTCATGCAGCGTTATCTTGTCTATGGATTGACTTCAGGCGCAGATAAAGGATAAAGAACGAATCAAGTGCGACTCCATCGCACTTTTTTCAAATGAAAACAAAGGAAAATGACATCATGAATTTGAAAAAAAACATCAAAATGTTATGGGATAACAAGCAGTTGATTGAAGCTCGAAAATTGGGTTATATTTTGACGTTTTTGTTGCTGATTGTGAACGTTTCCATGATTTCAATTCCGAATTTTTTTGGACTTCTTAACGGACTCAGAGATATCGATCAGATGGTCGGCATTGAAGAAGCTTTCAGAGACATTTATGATGGTGCATTGCCTTGTACCATCTCAATAGATTTCACAATGGAATGTGAAGGAAATGTCGATGGAACTTATGGCCAATATCAATTGGTTTATCAGGAAGAAGTGAATACTGATAACATCAATCAACCGACCATTTTCTTTGGATATCGGAACTTCACCATGATCTACATCAATGAAAGCAACAAGGCATTCATTGTTGCTGGAGATTACCGATTACTTTCAGGGTTCAGCTTTGCTGAAGTGAATCAAATGGAGCATGAGTTTGAGACACTTGAAGACTATCAAGATCGTGTGACAGATGTCTTTATCTCTGGTATTTACAATTCGACCATTGGTGAGAAAGTCTTCTTGGTTTTTTCATCTCAATTTGCTCAAATTGTGATTTATATTGTCATCATATCCTTCATGTTTTTAATCTTAAACTTTAGATCCAAAATCCGGAAAATTACATTTCCGGCATCGCTCAAAATCATCATTGCTTCAATGACTGGACCTGCTTTGTTAACTGCGATTTTAGGTATCTTTTTTCGAGGTTGGGCAAGTGTTCTCTTCACGATATTGTTTGCGATTCGGATCATGTTTGTTTATTACGAGATTCACCGCACAAAAGAAACCATTGTGTGATGTAAACGCATACCAGTTGCGAGTGCATGAAAAAAAGAAACCGCTTTCACATGTACCATTTACTTTAGTACATGATATAATTTAGGTATCCAAGTAAAATCTTATAGGAGGAAAAAATGAAACGCATTGTTTTAGTAGTAACACTCTTGATTACATCCTTGTTCATTTCGGCTTGTAATACACAGAGAACATATGCTGACTGCGATACACCAGATGGAACCGCAGCATGCTGGAGTCAAGATGATGAAAACTTCCGTTGGGAAGAAGGCGCAGTCATTACTATTGGTGTCGACAATGACACAATGGGTGCTGCATTAGTTGAAAAGTGGAACGCTGATTTCCCAGCACTCGCTGACAAGCTCGTGTTTAGAAATTACGGTTCTGCAAATGGTACTAGCTCAGGTGTCCAAGGTATTCAAGATGGCCAAGGTGAAGCTCCAGACGTAGCTCTCGTTATCGATAACGAAGTCACTGGTAAAGAAGCATCATTATTCCCACTTCATGAATATTTTGAAGACTTAGGTAACGAACAGACTCATAAAGCTGTTTTCGAAACCATCAATGCTTCAGGCGTATTCTATTTACCAGCATTCTACGATGGTATGTCATTCTCTTGGAACAAGACGATGATCGAAGCGCTTGGTATCAGCACTGCTGATGCGAATGACGATGGTCTTCCCGATGCATTTGACACTTTCGAAGAAATCTTTGCAATTGCTAACGCATACACTACTCGCCCAACATTCTCATTCACTAAGGATGGCGAATCTACACCAACTGTCAATACGATTTATGAAATGTTCCCAATTTCACTAGGTGAAGTTTGGTCAGGTTATTCTTCAGTATCCGCAGGCGGCTGGCAATTATTTGAATCAGGCGAAATGGACAACCCAGGTTTCGATGCTCCAGAATTTAAAGCTGGTCTAGAATTCATTCAAGCGTTTGCAGCAACTAAGATGTCCGTTGACGAAACTGGCGCGAAGAAGAATGCAAGTGCTATGGGTTGGAGATGGGATGCTTACCTTGATGGCGCATATCCATTCTCACTCGTTGGAACATGGATGGATGTTGATGGTAAAGAAAATGCCAACAACTTAGATTTCAAGTTCTCCGCAATGCCAACTTATGATGGTATTCAATTAACTCCATTGATGAAGACTAAGGGCTTTGTCATCAATGCATTCACTGATTATCCATCAGCAGCATCAGAAGTTTTGAGATGGGTATACACTCAAGACACTCTCGAAACAATCGTTGAAAATTCAGCTTATCTTCCAGCTTTACAAGAAGATGCAGCAATTTATCCAGTGATTGATTCCGAAAACAAGGCTGAATTCGCACTTGGTATGAGATTTAACTATCTCGAACCAGCAGGCGCACTGCCACTTGCTCCAACACAAAGAGCAATGAACGTTTACTACTCCATCGCGATTGGTGACTTCTATCAGGCAGTATGGAACGGAACGAAGACTCCAACTGAAGCTCAGAATGAAATTCATTCCGCAGCACAAGCTTGGCTTGCTCTGAATAACGTTGCAGCTTAAGTTTTAAAATCACAATTTTATAAAAAGGCTCTTCTCGAGCCTTTTTTCATAGGAGATGACCATGAAAAAAATCTTTCAACTGACTCTATTACTCTTGTTCACTGTGATGCTTTATGCATGCCAGGAAGAGACCCCTGAGGAAAGTGAACCAACATCTGAATCCTGGAAAGTACTTTATGACATTCAACCCACGTCTCCCGATTTTTTAGAGAATGTGGATGCGTGTTATCAGGTTTTTCCCTATTCATTCGCTGATTCGAATGATGATGGCATTGGTGATCTCAATGGCATCACAGAAAATCTGGATTATTTTTCAGATATACTAGGTGTCGATTGTCTTTGGTTAAACCCAATTCATCCTTCACCAACGTATCATAAGTATGATGTTACGAATTACTATGGTATTGATCGTCAATTTGGATCCATGGCAGATTTTGAGAATTTAATCGACGAGGCCGAAGCGAAAGGTATTCGTATTCTCATGGATCTTGTTATTAATCATACGTCTTCGCAACACCCTTGGTTCATCAATGCAACGATTGGCAATGAAGCAAGCTACAGAAATTGGTATGTTTGGAATACATTAGAAGATAGAACCCAATTCCCGGATCGCACAGGATGGTATTTAAAAAATGGTGTTTATTATTTTGCATCGTTTTGGAATGAAATGCCCGAATTGAACTATGATAATCCCGCTGTGCGAGAAGAAATCAAGAACATACTCACGTTCTGGCTTGAAAAAGGTGTTGCTGGATTCAGAATTGATGCTGCAAAACACATTTATGATACGAAAGAATACCCTGCTGGAACTCCGACACTTAAAGAAAACGTCAATTATTTCAGAGAATTCAATTACCATGTCAAAACAGTGAATCCGGATGCATTTGTTGTGGGTGAAATTTACACAAGTGGTTCCAGTTATGTCTCTAATTTTTACGAAGGTATGGATTCAGCGTTCAATTTCGAATTTGCAGAAACCATCATATCCGCACTTCAATCCAATGCCCAAATCAATTTACTAAGTTCGTTATTGACTGCCCAAACCAATTATTCAAGCAAAAAAGTTCAGCCTCTTGACTCTTTGTTCTTGTCCAATCATGACCAAAATCGTATTGCAGACAGTCTTGGATTGAATTTAAACAAGATGAAAATGGCTGCTCAAATCTTGATGACCTTACCGGGTATTTCCTGGATCTACTATGGTGAAGAAATAGGTATGAGTGGTGTAAAACCTGATAACAACATCAGACAGCCATTCAAATGGGGTGAAGCAAGACTGGACTATACAACGCAAGGTGGAACAGCAATCGGTGCTTGGAATAGTTACAATCAAGCACTTCCTGGCATGACAGAACAACTCTTGGATGAGAATAGTTTGTTATCAACCTACATCAACATGATTCAAATAAGAAATGATCATCAAGTTTTATCACGTGGCATTTTATCTGCCATCAACCATTCCAGATCTCAATTGCTTGTCTATTTATTAACATATGGAGAAGAGAAAGTTTTAGTGATTCATAACCTAACACCGAATGACGTGACCATCAATCACAACTTGACTTCCTATAACATTATAGAATCCACTCATCTTCAAGACTTAAGTGCCACATCCTTTACATTTCGAGGATATTCTACACTGATCCTATCGGTCAATCAAACAGAAATTACGTTCAATTAAATGAATTTCAAGCAAAAAAAAAGACATTCGCGAGAATGTCTTTTTGTCTTTATTAAGCCTTTAACAAGCGTTTCTTACGAATGATGAACCAAGCTGTAGGTGCACCCACAACTGCAACTGATCCAGTAACGATTGCGATAATCGCACCTGCACCTAGACCATCTGTTTCTTCAGGCGTTTCATCGTAAACGATGGCTTCAAATTCCACAATTTCATCGGAGTAGAGAATCATGGTATCGTTGGGTTTCATCTCAATGAAGGTTCCACCTTCGAGTGTATAAAGTGTTTCAAATCCATTTTCAATCTGTTCACCGAACTCATCTGTAGTAGCAATCACATTCCAGTTGCCCTTGTGCAGTTTGATGTCCCGTGTTGCTGATCCATTGTTGTGAAGCACATAGATGGTCTTATAGTTATCTGTTTCATCATAGAGTAAATAAGAAACGAATCCTGAAATGGTATCTGGAATAATCAAGAGATGTTCAGCAACCAATTGTTGTGTTGGTTGTCTAAAGACTTCCTTCATCTTTCTCAGTGCAATGAGTGATTTGTAGTAATTAAATGTTTCGATGTTATCGACTTTCAAGTTCCAATCAATCTGGTTGGTTTCATCTGGAGACTTATAAGAGTTATGATCGAATCTTCCTCCAGAGTCACATGTATCTCCACCGGGAACACAAGGCTTCGTTCTTAGAATTTCAACACCACCATGCAAGAAGGGTATACCTTGTGAGGTCAGGATGATTGCGTTCGCCTGCCGTTGCATCCGGATGAGTTTATCTTGAGTTTCATACGTTGATAGGACCAGTTTGTCATATAAAGTGTTATTGTCATGTGCAGTCACATAGTTGATGGATTGTGTTGGATTGATTGCCCAGGGACCCTTAGGAAGCGCACCCACCAGTAAATTAGTTTGAGGGGTTGCACCTGTAACACCAAGAAGTACTCGAGAATCTGCGAAGTCATTACCTTGAACAAATCCTTTTTCAGCTGCGTTGAAGACACTACCTTTAATACCATCACGAGTATCATCATTAAAGACTGCAACTCCTGGCATTTCATCCAAATTCGCATTGTATGCAGAATCACCTTGAGGCAGTAAACTTGTTCCTCCTGTCCAAGGTTCACCAAAGATCATGATGGTGGGATCAATCTCATGAAGTGCATCTACAATGGCATTCATGGTTTCAACGTCATGAAGTTTCATTAAATCAAATCTAAATCCATCAAGATTGTATTCAGTGGCATAGAAAATTAAAGAATCCACCATAAATTTTCTAAACATAAATCGTTCTGAAGCAGTCTCATTACCTGTACCTGAACCATTGGAGAATGAACCATTAGAATTCATTCTAAAGTAATAACCTGGAATGATTAAGTCAAAGTTTGAATCTGCGGATTTGCCAGTATGGTTATAGACGACATCCATGATGACTCTTAGGTCGTTGTTATGGAAAACATTGACCATTTGTTTAAATTCTGTAATACGGTTGTATCCATCATAAGGGTCAGTTGAGTATGAACCTTCAAGTGTATTGAAGTTTTCTGGCATATAACCCCAGTTGAATATACCATCATGAATTCCATAGTATGAAGGATCTTTTAAGCGCGTTTCATCGATGATGCCATGATCAAAGATGGGGACAAACTGAACATGTGTTACACCAAGTTCAATCATGTGATCAAGCCCAGTTGTATAACCTTCGTAGGTTGTTCCTCTTTCTGTCAAACCAAGGAATTTACCGCGATATGATTCTGTTCCATTCCATGTTTCATGAGAAGTATAATCTCTCACATGAATTTCGTAAATGATTGCATCTGTATAATTTACCATGGTGTCAGGTCTTGAATCATTTTCCCATCCGATGGGATTTGCCTTTTCAAAATCAACGACCATGCCACGTTTTCCGTTGATACCAGTTGAATAAGCATAGGGGTCAACAACTTCATTGCCATAAATACCATTTACAACTTCAAATGTGTAATATTTACCTTCCATGTCGCCATTGACAATGACTTCCCAAAC
>JANJXB010000067.1 GCA_024709245.1 Acholeplasmataceae bacterium
ATACTCATCATCAAGATGAGATCATCATCAATTTGGCTTCTGATGAATATGGTCATCTCTTAAAGGGATTAAAGCACGTTCATCACCTCGAACTCGTTCTGATGAAAGATGGAAAGCCAGTTCAAAACAATATGGGAATCAAAAAAGCACGGGGCATGATGGCAAGGCATCTCATCTTGAATCCAATCGATTCCATCACTTCCCTAAAGACCGTTGAAATGGATGGTTTCATCTATCAACCCAATCCATCCTCCGAATTCACATCAGTTTTCATCAAATCCATCTAAACAAAAAACGTCACCTTCAAAGTGACGTTTTGTTTCAATAAACTCTATTTTCTTGCGAATCCTAAAACGCCAAACACACCACCGATTGCAAAGAGCAGGTAAGAAAGGATATACAACATGGCTTGTGCTGTGTTGTATAAATCAATACCATCGAGTGTGGGTACAAATGTCTTAACGACAAGCATCAGTACGGCAAGGAACAATGTTGTTGAAGCAATACGGTAGAGGAATGTTGAAAGTCTTGAAGGTTTCTTGTAGGCAAACAGTGCCCATAACAAGAACGGTGCACCGACAGCAACTCCAGGAACTACATATTCAGACATTGCATTCAGTTGATTCACATAAGGTTCAACAAATGACAATACGGAAGTAATCCATGAGGGGGATTGGAGAGCGATTGGATAAAGCGGTGATGTTCCAGTGATTGAACTTTCAATAAACAACAAGAACAACAACACAGTCAATAACACACGTAAGATAATCCCTTTACGAATTGCCCATAAAATGAGAATGAATCCCACAACCAGTGCAAATCCGGCATATTCTTCAAGGAGTGCTTGAACTGCTGGAATGGTTGCAATAAAGTCATTGCCCATGTTCGCAAAAGGTAACAGGTTGTCTATAAAAGGTAACGTATCAAAAGTCAAAATTAAATTTGTGGCCAAGAAGATAGAGGATGCCAAAACCAGGAGGAAACCTAAGGTTCTAACGATCTTACCAAAAGCCTTATTATAAACCCGATTCTTCATTAAACCCACCACTTTCTATTGAAAATCTATCTAATTTATATTTTATCATAATTAAAACATGATGTGATATTTTTTGACTATATTATGCAATATCACGATTTACAGCCAAATCACCATTTTGGATCCACTTCTTCTTTCTAAAAAGAAGGTCAATGAAGAACACAAGAACAGCTGATCCGACGATCATGTAGATGACTGAAACCCATGCATTGAACGAGTAATTCATGGCTTCTAAGGTCTGAAGTTGACCGACTAGTCCTGAAGATCCCATACCGGAACCAAATTGCGTGGTTTCTGTGTTGAATAACACATAAGCTATCGGAGCAAGGATGGCTGAAGCGATGATGGTGGGTAACCAGATGATGGGTTTTAAGAGAATATTCTTGAATTGGAGCATTGAAGTTCCAAAAGCAATCGATAAGACCATACCAATATTGTTGTCTTTTCTCGATTGTACTGCAAAGCCAATCATTTGTGCTGTACAACCAATGACTGCTGCACCCCCAGCAGGTCCATTTAAACTGATGGCAATCGCAATCGCAGCAGAGGATAAAGGCGATGTCAGAAGCATTCCCATGACGACTGCGATGATGATGGTCATCGGTAATCCTGCAACAGTCATCGAAAGCGTAATACCGGATTGAATACCATCAATGATAAATCGAACCGGTCCACCAATCGCAAGGGTCAGTAAGGTTGCGATTGCAACCCCTGTGAGTGGAATGAGTAAAATATCAAAAGGCGTCTTTTTCTTCAGTAATGCATTCAAAATCAAGATACCAAAGATGGTGACCAAATAGACTTTGACGGGTTCATTGACAAATCTTGAAAGATCATTGGAATAAGTCGCAAGTTCACCGCTCACCAATAAAGTAAATGAGGATGCTATTCCACCCATGACAGATGCAACAACAAGCTTTAATCCATTCATCTTGAGGGATAAACCAATCCCTAAGCCAATCCCAACACCCATCAGTGAAGCTAATCTTCCATAGATCGTGACTTCTAAAAGTTCGATACCTGTTAACTTACCGATTTGCTGAATAATGACACCAATGATGAGGGTAGCGAATAACCCATAAACCATTCCATTCATGGTGGTCATCATAAATTGTTTGATTTTTTTATTTTCCATATTGAATGACTCCTTTTCGACGTTATTGTAACATTATTGATGAGTGATATGAGCAGTAATGCTCACACACCTCATGATTACAAGATATATTTCAATACTTCTTCATCATCATCTTTTTCACCCGTATCGATGAAGCCATACTTGATGTAAAACTGATAAGGCATTGGACCTGCCATGTCACATGAGGTATAGAAAGTCTTAAATCCTTCCTCTCTTGCTTTGGCAATGAGTAGATCCATGACTTTCTTCCCATATCCTTTGGACTGATAATCGAATGCAATCATGTATCGCCATAAATAAAGTGCAGGTTTATCCGGATCAGGGATATCCTCATCATCATACGAAAGCATGACAAAACCAATGGGAGTGTCATCCAAATAGATCGCTCTTGGCCATGCGATGTCAATATGGACATAAGCCTGTGCGAGTGAACGCTCATTGGTTGCGACACATCTTTTTTGAACATCCGTGAGTGTTTTCGACAATTCAACGACCTGATAGAAATTCTCTTGAGTGATTGGAACTAACCTAAGCTGAGACATAAGTCCTCCTATTAAGATGGCGTATCGTCTCCATTATAATGCCATTGACTTAATTTAGGATAATTTTTTCAAAAATACATGGCAATCTTTCTTAAATATGGATGAAGAACCCATCCTCAAACAAAAAGATGAGATTGTGGTCTCATCTTGTTCATTTCGATATGGTCCCCGCGGCCGGGCTCGAACCAGCACGGATTACTCATCCACCAGATTTTGAGTCTGGCACGTCTACCAATTTCATCACGCGGGGGTACATGTCATCATCTGACTGCAAGAATGATGATAACATGATTTAGTTGATTTTGCAACTCTATTTATTACATTTCTTCAAGGGCTTTGATGCCTAAAATTCTGAGTCCTTCATTGATGACAATCTGAATGGCTTTCACGAAATAGAGATTGGTATTTCTCTGGACGACGTCGTCTGTGATGATCCGTTGTTTGCCGTAAAAACTATTGAATGCCTGAGCAAGTGAGAGTGTATAGCGTGCAATCAAATTGGGAGTATTCCCCTCTTGGGCACGTCTGATGACACTAGGGAATTGTGCAATCCATTTCACGACTTCAAAATAGTGATCTTCTGTGAAGAGTTTCGGAGATACTTCATTAAGATCGATCGTTTGATCTTTTAAAATCGATTGAATTCTCACACTGGAGTATTGAAGATAAGGTCCGGTTTG
>JANJXB010000071.1 GCA_024709245.1 Acholeplasmataceae bacterium
AGCACCGAAGCTATCTATAATATTATCAATATAAAAGTAAGGGTTCTGTTGGACAAATTGGGGTGAACGGTTTAATCATCAGTATAATCTAATTTGTGACATCCGTCATTCTCGCTTATCAACATCTTTCTATGTAGAAAAAAAACGAATCTCGAGGGATTCGTTTTCTTTATTTTGATTCGATTCCTAGGGTTTCTTTCAACACTTTAACTGCTTCCTGATAAAACAAATTGGGTGATTTTGTATCGCTGTGTAAGAAATAAATCTGTTTGGTTTTTCGAATTGCATAGGCATGAATGATTGTAATGAATCTGTGATTGCTCTTGCTAAAATAGACTTCATCCACGGCTTTTTTAATCTCATCATTCATGGAATCACCCGATTTGTAGATGATAATTGAGTAATGATGATACTTGTTTTTTGTCTTCGCATATTCCTCTTCAATTTGTCGGATGACCCTATTGAATCTCTCATCTGTAAATTGGATCTCAGCGTTTCTGATAAAGACAATGACTTCCAGAATTCCTCGTTTCGTGACGATGTTTGAAACATCCACATGAATACGATGTGCTAGATAATAATCCCTAAATTCCTTATTGAGTATGAAACCCATGCCTTGAAGATTGGTAATCCATGGATCCGATGCGACATCAATGGGACACGCAATCGGTGGATTTGATGTTTGCATCAGTTCATCCAACCTGGAACGTGTTGAATAGTATTCGATACGTGGTCGATAATACATTGCAATAAAAAACAAAACAACAAATAAAATCAAGAGTATTGACCATTTCCAATCAGATTGAATGGGTAAAAACAGTACAACAATCAACATCGAAAAAATCGAACCGATGAGGATGAGAAATGTTCTAAACATTCTTTTAAGAATTTGTTTGTGGTTCATCATAGAAGTCTCCTTAAGTATACCTATTATAACACAAAATCTCGGATGAAAAAAATAAGGACCTCATACGAGATCCACTTTGGAGGGAGTAACCTTTTTATGCTTCATTCTTCTGTGGATGGCAGTCCGAAGCATGAGCAAAGCGAGGTCAGCGCGGTATTTTTGGGAGAAAAATACGTATTGTGTAGAGGTCTACAAAAAAGGTAAACATCATCTACACTTCTATTATAAAATAGAGTGAATGAAAATTCATGATGATTTACATCACTTTTACATTGAAAACGTTTCCCATTTGCAGGGTTTTTATAAATTAGCATATAAATAGCATTACAACATGTAATGTTATATAATGGTTGTGGTAAATATAGGAGGCAATCATGGCAAAATTAGTAATTAAAAACCTTCATGTAGGTATTGAAGGTAAGGAAATTCTCAAAGGAGTGAACTTAACGGTCAACTCTGGCGAAGTCCACGCAATTATGGGTCCGAATGGTACAGGTAAGTCAACACTTGCAAGTGCCTTGATGGGACATCCCAAATATCAAGTAACAAATGGCGAAGCCTTTTTAGATGACAAGAATTTGCTTGAAATGGAAGTTGATGAAAGAGCAAGAGCTGGGTTATTCCTGGCCATGCAATATCCAGCTGAGGTTCCTGGGGTCACCAACAGTGATTTTATGCGCCAGGCACTGAAAGCAACATCCGGTAAAGAAGTCGGACTTTTTGAATTTGCACTGAAGTATGAAAAAGTCGTTGAAGATTTAAAAATGCGTCCAGATTTGGCACATCGTTATTTGAACGAAGGTTTTTCGGGTGGCGAACGCAAACGCAATGAAATTTTACAACTTAAAGTTTTAAGACCCAAATTCGCAATTCTCGATGAAATTGATTCTGGACTGGATGTCGATGCACTTAAAATTGTCGGAGAAAACGTATCTAGTCTCGTCAATGGTGAATTTGGTTGTATCTTGATTACGCACTATCAACGTATCCTTGATCACATTAAACCCACCAACGTTCACATCATGATTGATGGTAAGATTGTATTATCGGGTGGTCAGGAATTGATTGAAAAAATTGATAAGAACGGTTATGCCTGGGTTAGGGAAGAACTTGGTATCGACTTTGTCGAAGGCGAAGAATAATGAAAGAGATCATCATCAAACATCATGAAGTAACATCAAAGTTGCCTGATGGATTTATTTTCAACAATCAACAACTCATCATTCCGAAAAATATGATTTTTGAAGATCCCATCAAGATTTCCATTTTGGATGACAATCATGAATCTTTGGAAATCATCGTATCCGAAAATACAAGCATCAAAATCATTTGTGAATTGTCCAGCAAAGATGAACTAGAAAATCATTACACAATCAAGTTAGTAGCCAAAAAGAATAGCCATGTCAAATATTTACTCGTCGGTGAATTGTCCAGTCAAAAAGCAGTTCTTGACCACTATTTCACAGCTGAACGCGATGCGAAATTGGACCTGCTCGGAGGATTTGTGAGCAATGTCCTCGTGGCAAAGATGCATGTCGATCTCGTTGGAGAAGGTGCAGAAGTCAAAATGAAAGCTGTCGCTGTATCCTCGGATGACAACAAGCAAACCATTGATGTCTTGATCATACACAAAGCTCCAAACACCTTTGGAGACATGACCAATATTGGTATTGCAAATAAACGCGGTAAAATCGTATTGAATGGTGTAGAAAAAATAGAAAAGGGGATGAAGCATGCCAATGCTTTCCAGACCTTAAAAGGAATCATCACTTCAGATTTTGCGATTGTTGAAGTCAATCCGATTCTACTCATTGACGAATATGACGTCAAAGCAGGACACGGTGCGACCATTGGTAAAATTGAAGAGGATGCGCTTTATTACTTAAGAAGCAGGGGTTTAACCCAAGCTGAAGCTGAAAAACTGATCATCAATGGCTTCTTAAGACCCGTCATCGACGAAATCGATGATGAACCCCTTCGGGAAAGATTTGTGCATGTCGTCAATTCAAGAATATGATGGATGTTAATCAAATTCGATTGGATTTTCCAATCTATCAAAAGCATCCGAATCTAAAATACTTAGATTCAGCAGCTTCATCACTCAAGGTCAAATCGGTAATCGATCAAATTGACCATTATTATCTGACGCTTGGTGTCAATGTACACCGAGGAGCGTATGATTTGGCGTATGAAGCGACCAGACTTTATGAAGATGCTCGAAAAACCGTTGCTCAGTTCATAGGTGCCAGTGAAGATGAAATCATGTTCACAAGAGGAACTACATCATCACTCAACATGATTGCCAGTGCATATCGTGAAATTCTCAAACCTGGTGATGAAATCATCACCACTGAACTTGAACACCATTCTTCGATTCTACCTTGGATGAAAGTTGCTGAAAGAACAGGTGCAAAACTCACCTACATTCCACTTTCCAAAGAAGGTAGAATTACTGTGGAAGCCTTCAAAAAAGTGTTATCGCATCAGACCAAAGTGGTCGTCATCACCCATGTCTCAAATGCGATGGGTTATCTGACCCCTGCTGCTGAAATCATCAGTTTGGCACACCAACAAGGTGCGGTTGTCATTTTAGATGGAGCACAAGCAGTTCCACATATGAAAGTGGACGTCAAGGCACTCGATGTTGACTTCTATGCCTTTTCAGGACATAAGATGTTTGGACCCTCAGGTGTCGGTGTTCTCTATGGCAAAGTCAAATTACTCAATCAAATCGAACCTTCAGAGTTCGGTGGTGAGATGGTCGATCAAGTCTTCAAGCACTCATTCACCTACAAAGATGCACCTCTTCGGTTTGAAGCAGGAACTCCTGTCATCTCAGGTGCACTGGGACTTGCAGCAGCCATCCGTTACATTGAATCGGTGGGTTATGATAAGATGCACGAACACACCAAAGCTTTGCATCAGTACACATTAAAAAAGATGCAAACTATACAAGGGATTACCATTTACAATCCAACAGCCGATCAAGCCATCATTACATTCAATGTTGATGGTGTCCACCCTCATGATGTTGCAACTAAGCTCGATCAAAATCAGGTCAATGTACGTGCGGGTCATCACTGTGCTCAACTGGTTACCCAATTTCTCGGTGTCACTGCAACGCTGAGAGCTTCATTTCAAATCTATAATTCTTACGAGGACTGTGATGCATTGGTTTCAGGTGTCATCAGTGCTAGAGATTTCTTTCAATCATTTTAGGAGCCTTTATGAACATTGAACATTTGTACAGACAAGTCATTATGGATCATTACAAGAACCCGAAAAATAAAGGTCTTGTTGCTGACAATTCCTACATGACTGTTCATTTGAATAATCCATCTTGTGGTGATGAAATGACAGTTCAACTCAAAGTTGTCGATCACCAGGTCAAAGATGTCAGACATCAAGGTACAGGATGTTCAATCTGCTGTTCGAGTGCAAGTGTCATGAGTATCACATTAATGAATCAATCAGATGAACATGCACTGGCCATCATCAGAGAATTTTTCGAACTCATCAAGGGTTACCCATATAATCCAGACATTTTAAAGGGAGATGCAATCGTCTATCAAGGCGTTGCACAGTTTCCAGCGCGAATCAAATGTGCGACACTCGGTTGGAAAGCAGCCGAACAAGCACTGATTAAACTTAAGGAGGATGCTCGACATGGATGACAATAAAAAGAAGATAGATGCCATCGTTGGTGAATACCAATTTGGATTTCATACAGAATCAACCCCAGTGTTTTCCACTGCAAAAGGTTTGAATGAGGATATCATTCGTACCATCAGTGGACACAAAGGTGAACCAGACTGGATGCTTGACTTTCGGCTCAAGAGCTATCAAAAGTTCTTAGAACTGAAAAACCCATCATGGGGTCCAGATTTATCATTCATCAATTTCGATGAATTCACGTATTTTATCAAATCAAGCGATAGAGCAGAAAATAACTGGGATGAAGTTCCTACAGCCATTAAAGACACTTTTGAAAAATTAGGGATTCCTGAAGCTGAACGTAATTTCCTTGCGGGTGTTTCAACGCAATTTGAATCGGAAGTCGTTTATCACAACACCATTAAGGAACTCGAAGATTTAGGGGTCATTTATGTGGACACCGACACTGCACTCAGAGATTATCCTGATTTGGTTAAAAAGTATTTTGGAACCATCATTCCATATGCAGACAATAAATACGCTGCATTGAACAGTGCAGTTTGGAGTGGCGGATCTTTCATCTACGTACCGAAAGGTGTTAAAGTCACCAAGCCATTACAGTCTTATTTTAGAATCAATTCAGATCAGATGGGACAATTTGAACGCACCCTCATCATTGTTGATGAAGGAGCTTACGTCAATTATGTCGAAGGATGCACAGCACCTGTCTATCGAAAAGATTCACTTCATGCTGCCATTGTTGAAGTGGTGGTCATGAAAGATGCGACTTGTCGTTACACAACCATTCAAAACTGGTCAACCAACGTCATCAACTTAGTCACCAAACGTGCCTACGTTTATGAAAATGCCCATATGGAATGGATTGATGGTAACATTGGGTCGAATGTCAACATGAAATATCCATCCTGTGTTCTATTAGGGGAACGTGCGAAGGGAACAACGATTTCCATTGCATTTGCTGGAAAAGGGCAGTGGCAGGATTCCGGAGCTAAAATGATTCATGTTGCTCCCAACACCACTTCAACCATTATTTCGAAATCCATCAGTCGTGGTGGTGGAAAAGTGAATTATCGTGGTAAAGTTGATTTTGGTAAGAAGGCTAAAGGTGCAAAAGCTCATGTTGAGTGTGACACCATTATTTTGGATGATTATTCATTTTCGGATACCATTCCAACCAATGTCGTCAGAAATTCAGATGTATTCCTCGAACATGAAGCAACTGTATCTAAGATTTCTGAGGAACAATTGTTCTATTTAAAGAGCAGAGGATTGACTGAAGAAGAAGCAACCGAAATGATTGTCATGGGATTCATTGAACCCTTTGCTAAAGAATTACCCATGGAATATGCCATCGAACTGAACCAATTGATTAAATTGGAAATGGAAGGTTCGATTGGGTAATTCATAGGAATTGAAATCAGATATTTGTGTGAAATTCGCAAATATCTTTTTTTATACCATCAATTAGCGTAAAATGATGATGAAAGGGTGATGAAATGAAACGCATTTGGATCCTGTTTTTATTCGTCTTTTTTTTGACACTCCTTTCATCATGCTCTGAAGTCATTACCTACGATGATTTGGACCAGGAGTACCAAACATACGTTACCAATCAAGCAGACATATATGAATCATACATAGAATATTTTAATCATTTGTCGACAGAAACCATTCAAAGTGTTGTTCAAGTGCGGAAAAATGTCGTGCCTTCATTGGGATCTGGCACTGGCTCTGGCGTAATCTTTTATGCAGATTCCATTTACTATTATGTACTCACAAACCATCATGTGGTGTATAGCATATCCTCCAATGTTTCCTATCAGGTTCTTGATTATCGAGGAAATCTATTCAATGCATCACTCTTCGCTTCAGATCCAACCTATGATCTTGCAGTTTTAAGATTTCGAAAATTTTCGAATGTTTTTCCGATTGCGGGTCTATCCATACAAAATCCTGAAACAGATCAACGAATTGCAGTCCTCGGCTATCCTAATTTTCAAGTCAATGCCATCGTGATTGGAGAAACAGACGGCTATCAACGTGTCAATATTGAAAGCAACGGAACACAACCAGAAATCAATGTCGATTTTGATGTGCTTGTAACCACAGCTTCTGTAAAATCCGGCAGTAGTGGCAGTCCAGTGTTCGATGACAATTTCCATGTGGTTGGCATCATTTATGCTGGGAATTTTGCAACAAACAGCAATTTGTCGGTGTACAGCTTCGTTATTCCTATTCTTAAGGTCAGAGAGTTTCTCTCTGCACAAGGCTTTCAGATGGGTGGTGCATCTTCATGATGAAAAAAATCACTTTGATCGTGACGCTACTCTTCTTACTCACAGGTTGCATTTTCCAAGAAAACACTGAAGAATTTCGCAAACTTTCTGATTCATTTGATCAATATCAACTCAATGATATCAATGATGATGCACGCTTTGAATCTTTATTAGAAACCATAACGTATCAAGCGACAATATCTGCACTCAAATTGGAAATTAGAGTGTATACAGCATTGGGTATACTCATTGAAACCCGTTTTCTTTCTGGTTTTATCTTTGCAGAAAATCAAGACTTTTATTATGTCATGACTGATTTATCCAGTACAGAAGTTGAATCACCCTATGAGTTATGGATACAAGTGACAGATTATAAGAATGAGACTTATCGAGGTTATTTGGTCACACGTTCGCTAGACTTAGGTCTATCAGCCATTCGATTTGCAAAAGATCCACTTAAAACACTCAAAGTACCCACATTTGCAGAAAATCTACCCTACGTGGGTGAACCTGTTTTTCTCATCGGTTATGTCAATCGCACACTGAATGGTGTACGTATGGGACTTGTTTCAAGTTATGAAGATTTACTAAATGGGAATCGGATGTTGAGCACAACCATTCCTACAGATCAATATGCATCAGGAGCATTACTTCTCAATATCCATGGAAACATCATTGGAATTCAAATCGGACATTCGAATGGTTATTCAGAGGCTTTAGACGTCAATCAAATAAAGCTGATGATCGATGACATCATCATCTAAAAAGGAAGGTTTCATGGAACGTTATTTGATCATTGAAAGCAAACAGAATATCAAAGGAAATGAGTCACTTTTGGTGTCCGTTTTCAGTGAATTCATTCATATTTTGAATGCTGAAGTCACAGATCATATGATCGTATTGCGCTATCAAGAAGAAACAGATGTCTCATTTTCAGACATCATTTTGAACATCATGTCAGATACACTCTCCGATTTACGCATTTATGAGTCACATGTTTTTGAACAAGTGTATGAACTTGAAAAACATCAACAATGGATTTTGAAGGTGATGGCATCCATTCCATTCAACAAATATGTCTATTTAAATGACAAAATTATACTCTCTCATCGTTTACCCAATATCGATATTGAAACCAAATCCATGATCTTGAGAAAATACACTTATGATTCGTTGATGCTGGATACAATCAAAACCTACTTAGAATCCAATCAAAATATGATCTCAGCTTCGAAGCACCTTTACGTCCATCGCAACACTTTGATTCAAAGACTCGATAAGTTTCATCAAATGACAGGATTTGATGTCAGAGTCTTTCAAGATGCTTTCCTAATTTATCAGTTGATTCGATAAAAATATGTGCACAATGCACATTTTTTTTATACCCAATCTTTGATACAATGGTGTTACAAAGCAATAAAAGGGAGAAACATATGGCAACATTAAAACTGAAAAACATCAATA
>JANJXB010000040.1 GCA_024709245.1 Acholeplasmataceae bacterium
GATTATCAAACTCCTGGAAGATACGAAGTGATGTATCGCATCTACGATGGTTCTCTCAATCAAGCCAAGGAAATTCTTGTCATCATTGTTGACGACTTAAGGCCACCCACGATTTCTGCAAACCCAATGAATGTCATGCAGTTTCAACATTTTGATCCGCTCGAAGGTGTAGAAGCAACCGATCAGGAGGGTTCAGTAACGATTCATATCTCACCTTCTATGATTGATACTTCAATACCGGGTACCTACATTTTAGTCTATACTGCAATTGATGAACGCGGAAACTATACCATGATTGAACGACAAATCACGGTCGTGAAAATGGAAGAGAACAATACGTTACAATCTTTCATTCCTGTCATGGTTTTATCCATGATTGGGATAGCAAGTCTCTATCTCGCCTATCGAAAGATGTCTTGACCCTTATCTTTTGACAAATCCGTAGGGATGGACTATAATGTTGACGTATCAGACAAAATACACAAGGAGAATATCAATATGGCAAACGTACTTTTGGTATACTGGTCAGGCACAGGAAATACAGAAATCATGGCTGACAAAATCAAGGAAGGTTTGGAAAGCGCAGGCGCATCTGTTGTCTTCAAGTCTGTGGATCAAGTCGATCCAAGTGAAGTCAATCAATATGATAAAATTGCATTTGGCTGTCCTTCAATGGGTGTTGAAACTCTTGAAGAAGATGAATTTGAGCCATTCTTTACTGCAGTTGAAGGCAGTTTGAAAGGTAAAAAAGTTGCATTATTCGGCTCTTATGGTTGGGGTGAAGGCGAATGGATGGATGCATGGCAGGAAAGAACGATTGCGACTGGCGCCATTCTCTATCAGGAAGGCTTCAAGGTGAATTCCACTCCAAGTACCGAAGAAGAAGAGCAATGTGTGGCATTTGGATCAGGTTTCGCGTCATTCTAGTTTCATCAAAATGCTTGCAAAAGCATTTTTTTTTAAAATGAGTTGTCATAAGTTGATATAATAAGACTAAGGTGATTTTTGATGTTTGGAATACTTGATGTACAAAGTGCATACAGCATGCTAAAAAATACCATTCCTTTGGAAAAATTGGTAGAAACTGCCAAAAATTCAGGGTATGATTTCATTGCATTATCCGATGAACATCTCTATGGAATGATGTCTTTATTCCGTGAAGCAAAAAAGCATGGCATTAAACCAGTGCTCGGACTCAAACTCTATGTTTCAACAGGATTAGAGGAGTCGGGCTTTTTGGTCTATGTCAAAAATCAAGTTGGATATCAACACCTTTTAAAACTCAATCTGCTTAAATCAGAACGATCCCTAACCCTTGAGGATCTATCCACCTATCAGGAAGGCTTGATTTTTGTCACATCAGGGATCGATTCCGCGATTGATTCATACATTCTTAAAGAAGATTACGACATGGCCAAGCGGGTTGTTTTAGAGTATGAAAGAAATATCGTTGATCTTTATTTGGGATTATCTTTAGATACATTTGATCATGAGATGAAAGTTGCACCCATCATGAGACAAATCTCTGAACAAACAGGAATCATGATGTTGCCACTTCACCGGACATCCTATCTGCATATCGATGATAGAGAAGCATATGAGGCTTTGATCAAAATCGATCATGATCAAAACAATATGCCTAAGGACGCTCATTATGCATTCATGAATCGAACTGAACTTGATCAGCTGTTCATGGATTTTCCATATGTTTTTGATACACTTTCAACAGTAATATCATCGGTCGAATTTGAGTGGAAGACTCCAAAATTTGAAATGCCAAGGTATGAAGTCCCCCAAGGTGATGTAGGTGTCTACTTAAAATCACTCGCAACTGTGGGACTTCAAAAAAGACTGAAAAAAGTCAAAAATGCCAATGTCTCAGCATATCAAGATCGGTTAAATTTTGAACTTTCAGTGATTCATAACATGGGTTTTGATACGTATTTTCTCATTGTTTATGACTTTGTCAAATATGCAAAAACACATGACATTTTGGTTGGTCCCGGTAGAGGATCATCTGCAGGATCTTTGGTTGCCTATTGTTTAGGGATTACCGATGTAGATCCCATTGAATATGATCTATTATTTGAACGTTTTTTAAATCCAGAACGTATCACAATGCCGGATATTGACATGGATTTTCCAGATAATAAACGTGATGAAGTGCTCGCGTATGTACGTGAAAAATATGGACAGTTTCATGTGATATCGATAGTGACATTCGGTACATTTGCACTGCGTTCTTCAATCCGGGATATCGCAAGAGTGATGAAGATTGATACTTCAAGAGTCAATGGTATCATACAGGCTGTCATCAATGACAAAGTCGATCCTACAGATTATGAAACACAACGACTCTTGAGAGTTGCAAAAGCGATTGAAGGTCTACCCAGACACACAGGAACGCATGCTGCAGGAATGATTCTTGCATCTCAAGATTTATCTTTACATATCCCTCTCACTCAAGGAATCAATGGCTTCTATCAGTCACAACTTGAAGCGACAGAACTTGAACAAATGGGACTCTTAAAAATGGACTTTTTGGGCATCAGAAACCTAGCTGTCATCGATGAAGTCATTAAATCGATTCATCGCTTAAATAAGCCATTTTCACTCGTTTCAATCCCCCTTGATGATCTTGAAACATTCAAGACATTGGAGCATGCAGAAACCAGCGGGATTTTCCAGTTGGAATCGATGGGAATGCGTAATGCACTCCGTAAACTAAAACCCAGAGCTTTCGAAGATATTGTTGCTATCAATGCCTTGTTTAGACCGGGTCCAATGGATAATATCGATGAATTTATAGAAAGAAGAAATGGCAAATCTTTTTCTTACCTCCATCCACAATTAAAGCCAATTTTAGAGTCGACTTATGGCATCATTGTTTATCAAGAACAGGTGATGAGAATTGCATCAGATTTTGCGGGTTACACACTCGCAGAAGCGGATTTACTGAGAAGAGCGATTTCTAAAAAAGACAAACATACGCTTGAAGTCGAACGCGAAAGATTCAAAATTAAGTGTCAAACTCAACAATACCCTGAAGAACTTGCAATTGAAATATATGATTATATCGTCAAGTTTGCAGATTATGGATTTAATCGAAGTCACAGTGTTGCCTATGCGTTGATTGCTTATCAAATGGCGTATTTAAAGACCCATTACTTTGGTATTTTTATGACGATCTTGTTGTCTTCTGTCACAGGAAACGAAGGATTGACAGCGGAGTATCTCCAAGAAATCCGTAAGAAGAATATCTCAATTCTGCCACCGGATATCAATCTCTCATCCGAAAGTTACACCTATAATCCGGAGGGTATTCGATTACCCTTGCTATCAATCAAAAGTATCGGCCGTCAAACAGTTTTGCGCATCATTGATGAGCGAAAACAGAATGGTCCGTTCACGGATTACCAGAACTTTAAGTTTCGCATGAAAAAAGATGTGAATGATAAAAACTTAGAGATGTTAATCCATAGTGGAGCACTCGATGGTTTTGGGTTGAACCATCAGACAATGATTTATCACAAACATATGGATAGCGCTGGATATGAACAATACATCACCGATTTTAAACTGAAAATGACAGATGATTATTCTTTCATCGAGAAAGCTCAATTTGAAAAAGAAGCTTTAGGTTTCAATCTACTGTACCATCCACTGCGTGCATACCACGATTATATTCAAAAACAGCACCTCAAAACACTTTCTCAGTTGGAATCTTCAAATGAAGTTGAGGCACTTGCCTTCATCATCAAAAAGCGCGTAATCAAAACAAAATCAGGTCAATCGATGGCTTTTGTTGTCTTAGACGATGGATCAACACAAATTGAAGCAACCCTCTTTGCAGAGATGTACCAGAAATATCTGCCAATCATGGATTCTGAAGTTTTGATTTTTAAAATACGAGAAAACACATACAAGGGACAGACATCCTATGTGATTGAAAACATACGTAAAGTGAGTACAACATCATGATCAAAACAAAACGTCAAGAAGTATTAGCAATTATCACCATTGGACTTGCCATCAATATTTTTTTAACTGTACTGAAACTTACCTTTGGCCTCTGGGGCAATGCACAAGCTCTCATCTCGGATGGGTTTAATTCTCTATCCGATGTTTTCATCAGTATCATGCTATTTGTAGTACTCAAATTATCGACAAAAAAACCTGATCATGACCATCCCTATGGGCATGAAAAATACGAAGGATTGGCCTATTTCGTACTTGGCATCATATTTTTATTGACAGCAACCATGATTGGCTATGCATCCATTCACTCCATCATCGATTATATTGCATCTCCACAGTCCGCTGAACCCCCTCACATTCTTACACTCATCATCTCATGCATTGCACTTATCATTAAGTTTGGTCTTTTTAAATTTTATCTACACTCAGGGAAAAAATACGATTTACCCACAATCAAGGCTGATGCCAAAAACCATCTTTTAGATGTTTGGGCTACACTCTTCTCTGTCATAGGAATCGGTCTGTCACAATTGAATCTTGTGATCTTCGATTATCTCGCCTCGATCATCATCGCGATCTTTATCTTAAGATTAGCGTTGCAAATCTTAAGCGAGTCAATTTCCTATCTTGTAGACCAATCTCCTGACATCGATCAAGTGCAACACATTCACGATTTGATCCTATCCATTGAGGGTGTGCTTGCTGTCGATGATTTGAAAGTGAGAAAGCATATGACTCAAAAATATGTTGATGTTGAGATTGGTGTGAAATCATCAGTAACCCTTCAAACAGCACATAAAATTGCAGAACTCGTTCATCATACCGTTGAAGAAAAATTCCCTGAAGTTATCCATTGTATGGTGCATGTGAACCCACATCGCTCATAAATCATCCTTTTTTGACCCCAATGCAGGCAAAAATATAAACGAAGTTATATTTTATTGTCTTTAGGGGTCTTTTTTGTTAAAATGAAGTCAAGCAATTGAATGAGAAAGGCGGAATCGGTATGCCATCATTATTAGTGATTCAGTGGGGGATTGTCGGCTTCTTCGTAGCCATACACTTCATCTTCGGATTTTTAAGAGGTTCGAGTAAGTCCACATATTTTTCAATCGTGAGTATCATCACGACGTTTCTATCACTATGGCTTGTTTCTCTTTTGTCTTTCAATCTGATATTCTCTGAAACATTCACGCTCACATCAGCAGTTGATCTGGTCACCGGTATGATCGGTTTTGCGATTCCTGCTGAATTTTTAGTTTACATTGAAGATCCTCAAATTGTGGCGATTGTGTTCGCATTTGCTGATCTTGTTTTACGTATTATTGGATTTATCTTATTTTATCCAGTAATCAAGTTTTTCATCACACTCATTGTTTTCAGACCGATATGGAAACATGGGATCAAGAAAAGCTTATTGAAGAAACAAAATGACAAGGCACTTGCGAAATTTGAAGAATCTCCACATGGTAAAAAGAAGTTTGTTCCATCCAAGAAATTGCATAAGAATTTCTTAGGCAGATTCGTTGGAGCATTTATGGGTGGTGCCAGAGGATTTGTTATGGCGTTTGTCTTCTTATTACCCATTTTAGTCATTGCAGGATTTTTAGCCGATGTTCCCGATGTGGTAACGACACAAGTATTTTCAAATGAAGAAAACTTATCCACTGGAGAAAGTACAGATTTGATTGCACTCCCTCCTCTGGTTGAAGATTATTTATCTCAAATTAGAGAAATGAACGAGAGTGGTCTTGGAGCCATCACAAGACAAATTGTCATCAATGGTAAACCCGTTGATCGTTTAATCTTTGATATGGTTTTTACGACACAAGTCATCCTTGAAGATGAAGAGCCTATTGATGTTAATTTTGTTCAAGAAGTCGGTAACATTGTTGGAATTGCAAAAATCCTTTTAGAGGGTGGATATTTGGAAGATGATTTTGATTACACGACCATCTCTACCGATAATTTAGAAGATATCGAAGCGATTTTTACATATTTAGGTCAATCCGATATGATTGGACTCCTTGTTCCATTTGGAACAAAATATGCTGTCAATAATTTGTTGCCGGATATGATCAATGGGGTGAACCTTTACGACCGTGAATACAGTGCAGCTGCACTCAACCAATTCACTTCCATGAGCTGGCAAGAAGAATTTGGCAACTTTTACGGCATTATTGAAGCAGTATTAGAATTTGGCTCAGTCTCTGAGTTAATGACTTATGCAAGTAATCCCGAATTACTCGCGGAACTTACACCTGAACAAGGCGAAAAACTTGCCAATATCATTCGAGCAGTTGGAAATCTCCAATTTTACACACTGATTTCTGCTGGAGCAGATTTAGCAACTGTTCTTCCTCAAGTACAATCACTCATCACTTGGTTAGATCCATCTGAAGTGGAAGACTACTTGCAAGGCAGATTAGCATTCATCATTCAAAACCCAGATTTCTTTAGAGGTGAAGAGGGTGAAATCTCAAGACTTGCTGATCTGGTTGAATTCATGTTCGAAGATGATGGATTATTACCTCAACTCTTAGCAGCAACACAAGAAGGTGCAACCCCTGAGCAAATCATCGAAGCGGTGAATGGCGAGTGGGTTGGTTCCTTATTACAGCGTGTCGTTGATTTGGAATTACTCATGAATTTGATACCCTTTGGAGTTGACTACGGTTTATACAGTGCTGCAGGTGATCTTGTCGAACAAGATGTTGCGGATCGTATCACCGAGCGTCTCGAGGATGTATCTTGGGAAGCTGAAATTTTGAACATCGGCGATATCTACGCTGAAGTTTTTGAATTGGGTATAGCTGCTTTATTGGGTACTGATCCTGACTATGTAGCATTTGCGGATGATGTCTTAGTCAACCATATGACCGAGATTAGAGCGATTGTCTCCAAGATTTTTGAAGAGAGTGAAGTTGTGAATGCCGCCATTGAAATTGCAACTCCAATCGCGATTGATCGTTTCATCGCGGATGATGAACTCAAGAGTCTCGTCAATGATGCCATGATCAGTGATCCGATTTCAGGTGTTGTTGATTTCTCGTTTGGCCAGGAAATCAATAGCATATTGACCATGATCGAATCTGTTTATACATTTACCTCAATCGGTGAATTACTCACAGTTGCAGAAATGACACCTGAACAGCAACTTGATCTCATGTCTCGATTTGGATCGATGACTGAAGTAGAATATGCACAGTTCACAAGTGCGATTGAATCACTTCAAGTGTTACAACGCGTGGGTGAGGCTGGACTCGAATATGTTAGAAATTCTCAAGGTATTGAACAACTCTATGTACCCTCAGGTGTACAACTTGGTGAAGAAATCACATCCATCATTGGTATTGCTTATTATGCTGCGAAGTATGTTTACGATAACCGTCTCATCTATGATAGTTACGAAGAAATCGACTTTGCTCCTTTATTTGCAGATGAAGAATTTAGATCTCATTTCTTGAAGACAGATTTGGACAATCATTCCAACCTACTGTTAACCAATATTGCACATAACATCAAACTTTACTCAACAGATCCTTCCATTGGGGGATATGTAGGAGTTCCTCAAGCATTACTCGATGCTGAAAATGATTCTGATGTATGGATGACCGAAATCAATGCACTTTTAGGTGCAGTTTTGGATTTGGTAGCATCCTTTGAAGATTCCGATGCATTAACATTATCCGCACGTGGTGTACTCCCACTTGCTGAAGATCCCATGCTTGCCAGTGTTTCTATTTTTACACAGTATGCAGACTTAGCACAAGCTGAACTTGCATTTGGCAGTTTGGACAGTTCGATGATTTTTAGAACCAGTGTTGTTAAAGCGGCAAGTTCATTTGGAAGTGTGACAGAAGGCATCCTGAATGGCTATTCAATCGGTATTCCTGAAATGGCAAAAGATGGAGAAATGCTTTTACAAGGCACATTTGTTGAACTGATTCACGGACTTGCTACATTGGCAAATGACATGAATCAAACACTTGACTTTGAAACCGCAGGTGACCTAGTCAATGGTGCATCAGTCGGTGCTCTAATTCAAGCCTATAACCAGGTTTCTGATGATACACTTGAAACGTTTGCTGAAATCAAACTCATCCGTGGTGTATTCTCTGAACTCATTTTAAGTCCATTAGTACAAGAGTACGTCAGAGAACTCGTTGGTGGAACTGGTCTGGTTCAAGTGTCTGACACATTCTTTGCTTTCAATCGTGTGGATAACGAAATATCCGTTGAAGATTTCCAAGAGCTATTCATCGCAATCCGCGGTTTTGGTGTGACTGAAGCGCTCATCAATGATCCAACAGGACAAGTATTGAGTCATCTTCAAACACTTGATGATCAGAGATTGTCTGAGATTTTTGATGGTACCATCATTAAAGAAATTTTCACTTTTGCTTTAACGGATCCTGTTCTTTTGAACAGTCTCGCGGATCTTGTGACAACTGCGTATCAAGGAGTCCAAGCAGGTGTTACTCAACTTGGACAGGTGAATCCAAATTTCCTCGCCATCGTATCTGGACTAGGTACGTATCAAGATGTCGATGGACTTTTTGACACCAATGAATTGAAGGCTTTCATTCGAGCATTCAATCGTCTTAATATCGATTCCATGGAAGAATTGAATAGTTTGGGTGATCTTTCCATCATTCATCAAAAACTGAATGATCAACCCGTCATTTCAACACTTTTTGAGTCGAACTGGCTCTATGATAATGTCAATTATGTCTTCACCAATACCGATTTGCAAGATCAGCTTGCATCCATCCTTGAAGGTCAAGTGTTGAATCAAGTGGGTATTACAGTGGATATCACGCGTGATGCGGTCAGTTTCTCATTACCAAAATATGATCTAATCGAAACAGCCGGTCCAAGAACCGGAGGTATTAAGGTTTCAGAAATTGAACGATTCCTACTTTCAGCAACCCGAATCAATTGGCTTGGAGAAGAACTGGGAGCAGGCACTGCCATCGCATCCAATGTATCGAACCTATTGATGTCAACAGGTACAGATGCAATCCTTCATGTCGACTATATCTTAGAATCCAAGATTTTAATGGCCATTTTTGACAAGCTTTTGAACTTCGAACACAACGGACTCAACTTGGATGAAATAGCCATCACGTATGCCAATAATCTTCTTTCAGCAAATCCAACATTTGCAGGTATTTCACTATCCAAAGAACTCCTTCATTACGATGAAAGAGCACTCGATGCCAATTTAGTTCTTACGAAAGATGAAATTAAGCAACTGATTGAGGCGGTTTCTTACATTGATTTGAATCAGACTATTGGTCTTCCAACCTTCTACCAGATGATTGACGATGGTTCATTTGACCAAATTTTTGATTCATACATCATTCACAGTTTAATCTCTAACGCATTGACCAGTGTTGATGTCCAAACATTTGGCGTCAATAAGATAAACGAACTTCAAGCCATTGTTGTCCTTGATCATAGTTTCTTAGCCATTGATCCGATTTTGATGGATGGCGATTTATTCAAGCAACAGGAACTTGAAAACATTTTGATTGCACTCCGTGCATTAGGCCTATCCGATTCTGCAAGTTTCTCAACGATTGGACTTGCAACATTCTCAGAACTTCAAGGTAGAAATGTGGATCCAGGTACGGGTAAGGATGACTTTGATCGCGTCTTCGATGCGAACTTTATGTACATTATTTTAGACCGTGCTTTGAAACTCACCTCATTAGGTGATTATGTAGGTTCTACGTTAGGTACAGCTCTCGGTGTGACCATCAATTCATTTGATACAACACCACCTCCTGCAATGTTAGGCCAAATTGGGGATCCAGAAGTCGAAGTCGGCAGAATACCTAAAGCAGAATTCAGAAGATTATTTGATTCGTTCGGATTACTTGGTGATATCTCATCGATTGGTTTATCAACTTTCTTGAATCTGATTGATCCAACCATTGATCCACTGACAGAAGATGATGATTTTGAAACATTCATCGCATCGGATTTCATCTACATTATTTTAGGTAGACTTTTGAACGTCACAGAATTTGGTGATTATGTTGGAGACATGCTTTCTGGAGCATTTGGAGATGATCCTATCGCATTAGATATGACTCCACCGAGTGATGCTAAAGGTCAAGTAGTAGGCGATATCGAGGAAGGTCTGATGACCCGATTCGAACTGAGACAACTCATGGTCTCCTTCAAGATGCTCGGATTGGAAAACGGTACAGACATTGATGTCTCTACGATTTTAGGTATGATTGGAGCCAATGAAGACCTATCTGGCGAAGATGATTTCGATCGTTTCTTAACATCACTTTATATCCAAGATAAGATTTCTATTTTACTCCTTGCAGACCCCATCATCGAACTGATTGCAAATGGTCGCTTCTTACCTGAAGATTTTGTTCTTCCTGCAGGAGCAACCGTCAATGTTGATGGCAGAGACCGGATGACCAAACAAGAAATTTATAACCTCTTCAACGGATTGACAGTTTTAGGTCTATCCGATCTTGAAGGTGCAAACCTAGGTCTAGATACCATTACAGCATTGGATGATGCCGAAATTGATGAAGTATTGGAATCCTCCTATCTTTATGTCGTCATTGATTTAATGCTGAAGAGTGAAACTCAATTGGTTTTACCACCCGATGCGTTTGAAGCTGGTGGCATTTATGATGGCATGGTCAAGAAGACCGAAATTCTGAATGTCTTGAATGCATTCGAAATCTTGGGTTCAAGCAATCCAGGCGATATCGATCCGAATAACATTTCTCTGGATGATATTGAAGAC
>JANJXB010000026.1 GCA_024709245.1 Acholeplasmataceae bacterium
GATATTGATGATCCCCCAGGAGAGAGCGAGATAAAGCATGACTAGACTGATCATGATTGTCCACCCCCGAAAATGATTTCATACCATTCTGATAACTTACCATACACTTGATTCAAGAATTCCATGATCTTATCAAACCCAATGAAAGACTTGATGATTTCCAATTTCTCCTCAAATGAAATGAGCACTAAAATATCATTGAAGTTTTGAACTTGAGCGGTATTGATGACATAAATCAATAGAATCATGAGTGCAGAAATGACGAAGAAATTAAAAGCGTGATTGAAGAAGAGCATCCGATGAACGATGCCTTTTTTGTATTCCAAGACGAACTTACGCGTGGATGGATGACTCGCGTGATCTCCCAAAGAACACACTGGACATTTCGATAAAGACCTGTGATGATAATGAAATTCTGAGGTTGTACATTGTTTGGATTCAAAGATTAGACGCGATAAAACGCGAGCCCACTCACGTGGAGATGGACGAGAAATCTTGAGGGGATCCGATAACGTTAAAGACTTTCTCATGGTGTTCTGATAATAATTTGGGAAGAGTTCAACGAGTTTTGTTTTATCCTGAATCTCTGCTTGTGCAATGGTTTCTTTATGGAGATACCAGTTGTTTTCAACAAAGAAACTTATGGGCTTTGTAACGAGCTTATAGGTACCTTTATAGGGGTGTCCATCATGTAAAATATGATGAATGATGACACCTAAATGATACCGGATGGATGATGGTGCAAGATGATCATATTTGATTTCTAAGGGGATGGGTGGAATCTTTTCCTCGTCTTCCTTCTCAACCCATATCGAATTGGATTTTTCAAACTCAAAATCGATTTTTTGAACTACAGGCTGAATCTCAAGTTTAATCTCTTCCACTTTAGGTTTTGTCTTTGGCTTCAAAGGCTTATCGAAAGGAGATCTGATGAGTTCAAGATCTTTCAAGCGCTGTTCTTCTATTTTTTTCTTCTCAATTTCAATCAGGCGTTGCTTTTCAGCTTCAATATCATCGAGATGTTTTTGATATTTGAGTGCAAGATAATACTCATGAGGAAGGTATTCATCCTTTTGAAATGCCATGGCTTTGAGAGATCCATCATGAGTTGACATGAATACAAAATCCGGGATAAAAGGATTTAAGTCATGATCGACAAAGATTTGATTCAATTCAACAGTGACTTTCTCTTTTTCGAGTCTAGCAAACATCTCAGCAATATTTCTTGAAATGATCATCTTCACACGATCCGTGATTTTCATCTTACCTAAATGTGTGTTTTTCAAGAGTTGTTGGAGTCTTGTGAGATGCTCTATGTTTTGTGTGGTGTAACCAATCACGACATGATGATCAAAGATCAAGTGTTCAGGTAATGAGATGTAAGTATTTAATTTCTTGAAATGGATATCTTCAATCAATGCTTCTACACGTTCTGCAAAATGGTATTTTTCAGCCATTTTGGGATTGAAGAAGAAGGCAAGCTTCTTCGATCCCTTCATGGTGTAGTATTTGCCACTGATGGTTTCCTCATAGACATAGTTCTCATCGACGATGATTGGTTTATCATTGGTTTCGTATTTCACGTATTTTTTAGAAATGGTTTTAAAATAGTCGACCAAGTAATCATAATCCTTGGTTTGTTCTCTTGCACAAATGGGACACTTTTGAAAGTGTGCTGGATAGTAATGTGTCGCATTCTTTTTACATTTTTTAGCCGTTTCTTTGACCATCTTCAGATTCGTCACCCACTCATCTGCAGAAGGTCGATGTTCAGCACCTTTATCGAAAGCGCGAATAAAAAGCTCTTGAATATGCTTTGGAAAGAATCCAAACGGTAATGCATTCTTGGGTGGCAATATGTTATTCATGGTTGTGAAATAAGGAAATATCTCATTTTCCATGTTATAGTTGATTGCATTTCCATCAAATCCCGGAATCCCTTTGATGCGTGCAGAAAAGGGATGGACACCCATCGACAGAATTTGGAAGATTAAGATGGCAAGTCCGTAATTATCATGATTCGGGGTACGTTTGACCTCGATGGATGATCTTTTCTTTTCTTCAATGACTTCAGGTGGAGTATAGTCTGGTGTAAAGACCTTACAATGATAAAGTGTTGAGTTCACCAAGACTTGGAATGAGTCGGTATCGACAACCCCGATTTCAAATCCAGGATACACAAAGAAATCAGAAGTATTAAGATCACCAATCACAGTATCGTTTTGATGCAGATAGTGCATGACCTTCGCCAAGTTAATGGCAATCACTAACCGGTCATACCATGTAATGGAGGGGAATTTGGCTTTCTGAAGCCCTGGAGTGATGACGTGGGAGAGTTGATTATTCGCTTGAACACGTCTCATCACGTAACCCACAAAACGTTTATTTTCATCGTAGACGACATAACTTGGCCATGCAATGATGGTCAATCCATTATAATCCAAAAGACCTGGCTTCTTCGAAACCATGGCTTTGATTTTCGGTTCAATGACCTTCATGCGTTCAAGGGCACGGTCCGAATAAATCTTGACTAAAATGTTTGGATTCTTGGCGAGCTTATAGACACTACCTTCACCACCAGAACCAATCGGTTTTGAGTCATCGATTAGGATTTTATTGCCGTCATCGAGATAATACTTTCTCATTCATCCTCCATTTGAATAAAGAGCAAGGTTTTATCATCATCTGTTTTCTTACTGATCCGGTCGG
>JANJXB010000049.1 GCA_024709245.1 Acholeplasmataceae bacterium
CCTGTAAAAGGGGATAGAAATGAAGTCACGATACTGAAGATGACAGGGATGAATAAGATTTGTTTTTGTCTGATGGACAAATGATCTTTCGTCACCGTAAAATTACGAATCAGTAAATACCATGCAAATGCAACCATCGGAGCAATCGAATAAAGCAAGACATGCAGTGCATTGGACATGATTCTAAAGACTTCAGTGTTTCTGCTGTTGATGATGACAGTCATCGCTTCAATGAATAAACCAAAAGAGAGCACCAAAATGGTGATCAAATAAATCTGATTCAATAAGTGTTTCCGGTCTAATCGGCGATAGGCCAACATGAAAATCAATGTAAGCATGAATATCGATATGAAATTGATATCGACTCTCAAAAACAGATCCATCTGACACCTCAACCTTGATTCTACTTTCATTATTATATGCTATTTTGTGATTGAATGCTATCTTTAAGTTTGAAATCATGGAAATCCATTCGAAAAACACAATCAATCTGATGAGATTTCGATGAGGACAAACCATGATTCGACACTCTTCATCACACCGTCATGAACTTTAATCTTGTTTCAAGTTTTTCAAGTTCATCCATCAATTCTTGAGGCATTTTAGATCCAATCGATTGATAATAAACTTTGAGTGATGCTACTTCTTCTAGCCAAGCATTTGTATTCACTTCAAGAAGTGATTCCATCGCACCTGGCTTTAAAGACATCCCACGAATGTCCAGTGCATCCATTGTGGGCATATTACCAATGGGTGTCACTTTGGCTTTTGCAGTCCCTTCAGAACGTTCGAAAATCCATTTGAGCACTCGAGAATTATGACCAAATCCTGGCCATAAGAAATCGCCTTCTTCATCTTTTCTAAACCAATTCACGTAATAGATTTTCGGTAACAATGCATCGTTTGAAAGTTTTCCCATATCGAGCCAATGCTTTAAATAGTCACCAACGTGATACCCGATGAATGGTAACATGGCAAAGGGATCTCTTCGAACTACACCAATTTGATTGGATATCGATGCGGCTGTGATTTCTGAACCCATCATCGATCCCATGAAAACACCATGATTAAAGGATAAAGATTCATGAACCAGTGGGATTGTTGTCGGTCTTCTGCCACCTACTAAAATAGCAGATATCATGACACCTTCTGGATTTTCCCATTCATCAGCAATGACAGGACATTGTTTTGCTGAAACGGTGAATCGTGAGTTGGGATGTGCAGCAGGTGTTTTCTTCTCAGGTGTCCAATCTTCCTGTTTCCAATCCTTTAAATGATTGGGTGTGGGTCCATCGATTCCTTCCCACCAAACATCAAGGTCATCGGTAAGCGCAACATTGGTAAATATTGTATTTTTACGGATAGACATCATGGCATTTGGGTTGGACTCATAGGAAGTCCCCTTCGCTACTCCAAAGAAACCAGCTTCTGGATTGATGGCATACAGATGTCCATCCTCTTTAATCCATAACCAGGCAATGTCATCACCAATGGTTTCAACTTTCCATCCAGGCAATGTTGGGACAAGCATGGATAAATTCGTTTTTCCACACGCAGAAGGAAATGCTCCTAAAATGTATTTCACCTTGCCTTCTGGATTGGTGAGTTTCAATATCAACATATGTTCAGCCATCCAGTTTTCTTCTCTCGCAATGACAGAAGCAATACGGAGTGCCAGACATTTTTTTCCTAAGAGTGCATTACCACCATATCCTGAACCATATGACCAGATGAGTTTCTCTTCTGGAAAATGAGCAATATACTTCTTCTCAATCGGTGCTGATGGCCATGGCAAATCTGTTTGACCTGGTAAAAGTGGATAACCTACGGAATGTAAACAAGGAATAAACCATTTCAAATCATTCAGTTTGTCCAACACTTGTCGACCCATGCGTGTCATAATTCTCATATTGACGACAACATAGAGACTATCGGTGAGTTGAATGCCAATTTTTGATAAGGGTGAACCGAAAGGCCCCATCATGAAAGGGATGACATACATCGTTCTACCTCTCATGGATCCGCGATAAAGACCCATCATCGTTTCTTTGAGGATGGTAGGTTCAATCCAGTTGTTCGTAGGACCCGCATCTTCCTTGAAGCGTGAAGATATGAATGTGCGATCTTCAACGCGCGCAACATCCGATGGATCACTGAAAAAAGCATAGGAACCTGGTCGCTTTTCTGGATTGAGTGGTATGGTTTTTCCAGTGGCTGTCAATTCACGTAAAAATTGTTCATTTTCTTCTTCGCTGCCATCACACCAGTAAATCTGATCGGGTGAGCAAAGCACTGCCATGTCTTTGACCCAACTGTTCAATTCATTGAATGATTTCATATGTTCTCCCTGTATTGATATCTTTTTTGATGCGATGCTTAACTGATCTTAATCCAAAACCGTTTAACGAAGTGATCTTGGTCCCATACTTCATTCTCTAGGATACCGCCGTTATTTGTAATGACTTTTGCAGATCCGATATTGGATTGATCACATGTAATCAGTACCTTGTCAATTTGATACTTTTTACAGTACTCAAAACTCATCTGAAGCATGAGAGATCCTAGACCATTTCTTCGAAAAGAAGGTGCTATACCATAACCGATATGACCTCGCAGTTCGAAAAGTCTTTGATTTAAATAATGTCTTAAACTCAAAGCTCCAACGATTCGATGATCTTCATCGACCATTACATAGAGCGTTTCGGGTACACGATTGACGGGGTCCACCATGTTCTGTTCATTAAGCTTTAAGTATTCCAAATAAGCTTCAAATGTCTTTCCAAGCAATCTTGCACTGTAAGGTACAATGATATTTTCATCTTTCCAGTCTTCTAGAAAGGCAAGATATGATTCTTTGTCTTCACGTTTCAATGTTCTTAATTGATAGTTCATGTCTTCTCTTCCCTCATGTTGATCCAGTAGTATCTTGATTTTGAAAAAATGATTGAATTGATATGAGAATGTTTTGATAATCCATCTCATCAAAATGCGTTGTATCGTAACTCATACTCGATTCACCATAGGTAATGACATCATATTTCATCATGGATTTTTCAAAGACTTCATAACTGATGAGTCCTGTTGAACGGTGTACTGGATGTCTTTCTGAATCTCTTTTCAAATAACGTTGATATAGCACTTCAGGCTGACCTGTCAGCATCAATGTAAAAATCAGAAACCCCCGTTCTTTTCCGTCTTCAAACAACTCTGCAAGTTCATGGGGTTTAAAGTTACTTTCAAGAATCACAAGATCATCACTATCTAACACATCATGCGTGAGTTTTTTCATAAGCTTGAAAGTTGCTTTTGAAAGTTTGAGATTTTCTTCTCGATTGCTAAATCCGATGGTATCTCCAAGCACTTCCTTGAGAGTATCTTTATTGAATACAACAGCATTCAAATCTTTGGATAATCGTTTGGATAGGGTTGATTTGAGTGATGCAAGGTTACCTGCAACGAGTAAAAGTTTCTTCATGATTGATTACCCTTGATGATTCCATATAAAACGATGTTTTCATAAACACCATTTTTGAGGATATGTTCGATTTGCTTGCCTTCATAGGTCATACCCGATTTGATCATGACCTTTCCAGATGCAGGGTTGGATTCGAAATGTCTTGCATAAACCCTATGAAAGTCGAGGGTCTCAAATGCCCATTGAATGACTTTTGTAACGGCTTCCGTTGCATATCCAAATCCCCAATGCTCTTCTCCAATCCAATAACCGATTTCTCCGTTTTTCCAAACTTTATTGTTACCAAGACCTACTGCACCCAACAATTCACCCGTTTTTTTCAAGGTCACTGCAAATTCATATCGGATGTCTTGATTGAACCAATCTGCATGCATGCTAATCCAGTTGATTGCAGATTCAAGCGGATATGGGTAGGGAAGTGCCAATGTTGATTTTGCCAATCGAATGTTGTTGCAATACAGAGAGACTTTCTCTGCATCACTTAATTGAAAAGGTCTCAAAATTAAGCGATCTGTTTCAAGAATTAGCAGGGACGAATCTGGGCTCATGAGGTTTCTCCTTTGAAATCATTGGTTTTCTTGTGAATGAATATGTAATCTCCACGATGCTCGAAACCCCAGCGATGATACATATCCTTCGGTGTATCCATCATATCTGAAACAAGATAAACGTTTTTAATCTTCTTTGATTTTAATTGTCCAAGCACATGTGACATCAACGCAGACCCGTTTCCTTTTTTCTGTTCTGAGTCCTTAATGACAAAATCATCAATTTTTGCATCATGACCATCCAAAAAAACATTGACATGCCCAATGACTTGATGATTTTCAATCACCTGATAATAGGCATAATTCACATTTGAGAATAATATCTCGCGCTGTCTAGCAACATTTCCAAGTGCATAAGGAATACCATACACTTTATTTTCTTCAAATAAAAACTCAAAAAACGCATCTGCGTTGTCTTCTGTGACTTGACTCACTTCGATAGATTTCTGGACTTGAATATGAATTTTATCAATCGATTGTGCAAAATATCCATTCATTTGAACAGAATAGGGCAATAGATGCTTCAACTTAGAAACTGGAATTTGATATTCGATTCGGTAATTGGCAAAGCCTTTATCGTATTGATCTGTCAAATAGTGAGATACATCGTCCAAAATAAGCTGTCTGTTTAAGACATGCATGTAATTATGATAGTATTTATCCGGTTGTCTATCATCTTGTGTAATGTTTCCAAAGCGTGTCTTCTTAATCACTGAAAACATGGATACATATTTAATTTCCATTTCGATAATCCGGTTCAATTTCATCATACAATGACCCCCAACGTTAAATCAATCTTGGATTCTTGATCTGCTTGATGGCTTGAAATGCTTTGGTATAGACAGGCTTCATTCGTGGTTCTGTGACATGATTTAAGACATCATCCATTGAAAACCAAGCCACTCCTTGGTTTTCATCCGGTTTGTGTGTGGGTT
>JANJXB010000095.1 GCA_024709245.1 Acholeplasmataceae bacterium
AAGTAGCTTGCACCAATCAATGAAATCAAAAGCAGTATGAATCCAACCGATTGAACACCGAAATCTGGATAAACTGCAATGACTGCACCCAGTGAAATGGCAATGATATGAACCCAGAACTTGGGAACTTCCGTCTTTTCACCAAAAAAGACAATGGAGTTAAAGAATACAAGTCCTCTGACGTAGAAGAAGAATGCTAACGAGTAACGATAAATTAAGCCCCAGACATTGGCGTTTCCAATATCATCTTTTTTAACGATGGCGATATAAATCATGACTGCACCAATGATGGTGTCAAAAATGATTTCAAGCAAATTGATTGTTCTTAAAACTTCTTTGTTCAAACTCTTCATCAATGGAAAGACTCTGAATAAAGAGAAGATGACAATCGTGATTCCAGTAATGATGTAGACCACGTTCGGTGCAAACATCATATAGACTCCAACACCAATCAAAATAGCAGCCAAAACGAATTTGAGTGCCCAACCATAACCGTATTTCATTTGTTTCATTTGATTACCTCCTCATTCAAGTCATCCCTATCATTATACATGAAAAACAGCAAATAATCAATGAACAGGAGATGCGATGACCTGAAAGGGATATGATATAATGTCTATAGAAGGAGTGATTCTGATGAAACGTCGAATACTTGCAGCAACACCTTTGATTTCACTTTTATTGTTCTTAATCTCTGGCTTTTATTTATCTGACTGGCAATTGGGATGGACATTTTTCTTGTTGATACCTTTATCATGGATCTTACTCACCGGTAACATCATGAGAAGGTTGAATGAAGTCATGCCTTTGATTGCGTTACTCTTGTTTTTGTGGCTTGGATTTGGGTTCGATTTATGGAATCCAGGATGGGTTGTTTTTCTCCTTATTCCAATCGTCAACATGATTGTTGAGCGAAAAATCAATGCCAGAAGACTGGTAGCCATCTTGGTGGTTGCAGCCTATGTTGCCATTGGCATCACTACAGAAGACTGGCATCCATTATGGATCATGTTACTCCTCATTCCAATCATTAATACCATCTTTTTCCCACAACGAAATGCCTATTTTGGAAGTAATGAAAAAGGATGGAAAGACACATTTCGAAGAATTATCATTGATGAAGAAAAAGATGAATAAGAAATGAAGCGGCTCATGATGAACCGCTTTTTTTATGCCTGAACGTATGACACTTTTTCGATGAGCATTTTGAAATCTTCCTTCGATAAAATCAAAGGGACTGGATATAAAGGATTGGCTTCATTGAAAGCATGAATCGCCATTGCATCGAAATGTTGATCGTGTGGTATTAGAATGACACTGGGGAGGTTGAAAGTCTGATTCAAGGATTCAATCCATTGTATGAAGGCAAGAGATTTTTCGCTTGATGATGAATTGATGTCGGTGAGATTTAACAAATCCGATAACATGGACAAACGTTTGAAAACACTAGAATGGTAATGAGAAAGTAGATGAGGCATGATGATTGCATTGGCTAAACCATGAGGAATTTGATAAAATCCTCCAAACGTATGTGCAATGGCATGGATATTCCCGACATAAGCTCTCGTGAATGCATATCCGGCATCATAGGATGCATGAAGCATATGGAGTCTTGCAGTTAAATCATGAGGATTGAAGTAACTATGTTTTAAATTTTGATGAATCAGTTGAATGGCATTCATCGCTTTTTGATGGGTCTTATGAGTTCCCGACTGACCAATGAAGGCTTCAACAGCATGGGTGAGTGCATCCATTCCTGTGGTTGCTGTATAGAAAGGTGGAAGATTTTCAGTCAGTAAGGGATCGAGAACGGCTATCTTTGGCATCAGATGCAAATCACTGATGGCGAATTTCTCATGGGTTAGAGGATCAGAAATGACTGCAGCGATTGTGGTTTCACTTCCTGTGCCTGCCGTCGTAGGAATTGCAATCAAAAAGGGAATATTTCGATTCACCTTTAAGATGCCTTTCATCCGACGAAATGAAGTTTTAGGCTTCACAATTCGGATACCAACACATTTGGCGGTATCGATGGCACTACCTCCACCAAATCCTATCAGTGCTTCGCAATCATGTTTGAGGTAGAGAAGAGAAGCATCTTCTACATTTTGAATGGTAGGATTGGGTATGGTCTGATCATAAAGAGTGTATGAAAAATCGGGATCATTCAACTGAATGAGCAAATGCTTCAACAATCCAGCTTGAACAATGCCTTGATCTGTGACGATGAGATATCTACGATAAGGTAATTGCTTCATTTTATCTTTGAGAAGGGGTAAACAATTTTCTCCATCAATCACTAAAGGCTCTCGCCAAGGAAGTAATTTAGAAATATAGAAAAGAATTTTCTGTACGATTCGATAGATCAATCGCATAACACACCTCCACATTTGAAACTATTTTATCATGATGGGAGTCAGTTGTCATGTGATACAATGAAAATGGAGGTTTCCTATGAAAGAAACAGAACTCTATTTACCAGTTAAAGCCTTACTCAATGAAATGGGATTTTACGTCAAAGCTGAAGTGAAAGATGTCGATATTCTAGCGGTAAGTGAACAAAAAACGATTGCAGTCGAGCTTAAAACTGCCATCACATTGAAGCTCATTTATCAGGCGATTGACAGGCAAAAACTTACAGACCAAGTCTATGTTGCTATCCCAAAAAGCGCTATGCAAAGCCATAAAGAGCATTTCCATTCGTTTGAACTGCTATTGAACCGACTCGGGATTGGCTTAATCCTTGTGAGTGGTGATACAGCCATCATCAGACTAGAACCTAAAGTATTGGATATCAGTTTATCGAACCAGCGAAATTCACGAAAAAAGAAAACGCTCATGAATGAATTTCATGAACGCATCAATCATGTGAATATCGGTGGAACCAAAGGCAAAGTACTCACCTTATATCGTGAAAAAGCCTTACTGATCGCTCATGCGATCATGCAACATCCAGGACTGACAACAACAGAATTGAAGCACTATACACAGATTGAAAATGTCTCCACTATTTTGCAAAAAAATTATGAGGGATGGTTCATCAAAGTGGATCGTGCCAAGTATGGCATCCACCCTGATAAGGTTGATGAAATCAAAGCATATCATGCTCAAATGGGCATGTAATATATCATATTTCAATCGGTACCCATTTTAACTGATCAACATCAAAAAGCCCTTGAGCAGTTAATTTCAATTGAGGAATGACAGGAAGACATAAGAAAGACAATGTGATCAAAGGATCATCTATCTCAGGATTCAGTCCTTGATGAACTAAAACATCTTTCATTTCTTGGATTCGATTGGCAACATAGATTGCATCTTGACTTGTCAATAATCCGCCAATCTCAAGTGCAAGTTCAACAACTACTTTTCCTTTCGAACTGATCACAATTCCACCTTGAAGTTCATGGATTCGTTGGATTGCAATCCTCATATCGTGATCATCTGTGCCGATGGCGACGATGTTGTGAGAATCATGTGAGATGGTCATGGCAATTGAGCATGACTTAATCCCAAATCCACTGACTAAACCAAGTCCGATCAATCCAGTTCCATGATGTCGTTCAATGGAAGCAATTTTTAAAACATCAGCTTGTTCAGAATAAACAAATTTGCCGTGCTCAATTTTGACATTGGCATTTTTTTGTTTCGTGGTGATGTTATGTTTGACGAGCTCAATCACTCGAACAGGGTTAGAAGCAACCTTCAAATCAAGTGAAATGCGTGCTACATCCAAATGAATCGTATTCATGACAGATGGATCTTGTAAGGGTTTCGGATGAAATAAAGAATGCCCGTTTTCAGCAACCAAGTGACCATTTTTAATGACCATGATGGGATCGATTTGAAACAGTGATCGAAAGATGATGAGATCTGCACGCTTACCGGGAGCAATTCCTCCAATATCATCGAGATGATAGCAAGTTGCTGGATTTAAAGTGGCCATTTTGATCGCATCAACCACGTGAATACCCTGTTTGATGGCAAGGTTGACATTGTAATTGATGTGACCTTCGTTTAAAATATCCAAAGGATGTTTGTCATCTGTACAAAACATCAGTCTGGATAAGTTATTCTTGTTTACAGCTTTCAAAAGGACTTCAGTATTTCTTGTCGCAGAACCCTCCCTTAAATGAACATACATGCCACGTCTCACGCGTTCAATTAAAGATTCTACATGCGTACATTCATGGTCTGTCATGATACCAGACATGATATATGCATTTAAATCTTTACCCATGATATCTGGCGCATGTCCATCAATGACATGACCTTTCATGCTCTTGATTTTCAAGTGTGTATCGGAATCTCCACGGATGACCGAAGGATAATCCATGACTTCACCCAAACCAAGAATACGTGGATGGTGCTTTAAATGTTCGATATCAGTGACCGTGATGGATGATCCATTTTTTTCGGATGCCATGGCAGGCACTGAAGAAGGAACCATGATATAGACAGAAAGTGGGATTTGATGACTGCTATTCAGCATATACTGTATTCCCCGAATCCCAGAAACATTCGCGATTTCATGAGGATCTGCAATGATGGTTGTTGTACCTTTTGGAATAATCAATTCTGCAAAACGTTCTGGGGAGAGCATGGATGATTCAATATGGACATGAGCATCGATGAATCCAGGGGCAACATATAACCCTTTCATGTCAATTTCATGAATGCCTTCATATGAACCGATGCCAACAATGATTCCATCATGAATAGCAATGTCACACAGTTCGATTTCTCCAGAATAAACATTGATCATTTGAGCGTTTTTCAAAACAAGCGATGACTTTTCTATCGAAAGGCTGTACTTCAGTAACTCAGTTGAATTCATGGCACACTCCTTCTATGGACAAACATCATTCATGTCAAGAATGTTCATCAAGGTGCATCATGTTAATGTCCGCATTTCTTTTTTTCATTCTATCACAAAGTGATGATATTGCCATCTGCTGGTTCATATTTGATGAGAAAATTGCATAAATCTTCGCAAAGTAGTACAATAATAGACATAAGGAGATCAGACATGAGAACAATTTCAGAATTAAAACAGGCATCAAAAGCAGCAATTGAACCTCAGAAATGGGAAGCAGTCATTGCAGCTTTAATCGTATTTGGCGCAATCAGTGCACTGACTGCAGCAGCAGGTATTGGCGTGATTCTTGCAGGACCACTCCTTGTTGGATTGATTTATTATCTATCATCGATTCGTAAGGGTGATAAACCAACGTATAACACACTCTTTGATGGTTTTAAAGAACCCCTAACCAGTTCAATCATCACCTATATCTTGCAAAGCATCTTTCTTTTCTTATGGTCGCTTTTATTTGTGATTCCAGGGTTAATCAAGTTCTACAGTTATTCAATGTCTTTGTATATTGTTGCTGACAACCCACAAATCGCTGCAACAGAAGCGATTACGCAATCTCGAAAAATGATGGATGGTCATAAAATGGAGTTATTCATGCTTCATTTCAGCTACATCCTGTGGTACTTGCTCGGTGCGATTACTTTTGGACTTGCAATCATCTACATCACACCTTTTGTAAAGGCTGCTGAATTAGAATTCTATCTTGAGTTAAAAAACAATCAATAAAACAAACAAAATCGCCAGTGAAAACTGACGATTTTTTTAATATTTATCAAAGGTGATGATTTCGCGAATGGGGAATAATCCTTGCATTCTTGGATCATTTGTTCCACAAATCATGATTTTTGTGAGTTCTTCAATGGATAGATGATAGTCTGAATGAATACAATCTTCAATCGTTAAGTGACCTGCTGAAGCGATGATTCTTAGACAAAGGTTATTTTCTTTGATGATGGGATCTGAAACCCTAAATGTAATATCTGCATTGATCTGATCATGAGGACGATACTGATGGAGAAAAGATTTAAGGTTGACCAGTCGTGCCATCTGCGCAGGTTGTCCAAAAGTGGATGGAATTTTGACATGTTCAATACTTAAGTTTGGGATGATGGGTCTAACTTGTGAAAGAAGAACGATCTCTTCAACTGAAGATTCACGATGAATTAGATATCCAAGGACATGATCATGATCATATATTAAACTGGAAATGTAATGATCCTGACTTAATGCATCGAGCAACTCACGATACGTCTGAATATCTCGAACCATGTATCCATCGTATTGTTCAACAAAACTTTTGTAGATATTCAAAAGTTTTGTTGTTGATGAAGTGTGTTCCAAACGGCATTCCACCGATTCAGTCCATTCGGTAATCAAAGATTCATAGGCATAAGTGATGAAGCCAGAGGATATATAGTAGTTTGTTTGTACAGGGTAAAGTGTGACAAAAGGAATCCCTGAATCGTAGAGTGAACAGAGAGTCTTTTGAATGACAAACTTCATATGACCCTGCTTTCGATAATCCTTTTCAGTTGCAGCAGCAACGATCATCTCAATCGGAAAGGATTGTCCATAAAGACTTAACGTTTTTGGAACGAGGTGGAGTGCACTGACAACATGTCCATCAACTGGAAAATCATAGCTACGCTTTTCATCGTAATGGTTTAAAAAGAAGTGATCGACATAATCTTTTGAATCTTCTTTAAAGTTTTCCAAATAAAGATGATATTTTTCAATCTTTTTTGGTTGAATCTCGATTGCATATTTTCGATCTTTTTTAATGGGAAGATACGATAGTTTCGAATGTTTGATTTCAGGAATGCCTAAATCTTCTTGTCTGGTGATGAATTTCACAGATTTAAAATGACGTTCAGCAAACGCGGTCGCTAAAAACGCATAACTTCCGATGTAATGTGTATCTGCCTTTTCAAATAAGACAACACCATGATTGAATAGACTGATCAAACCTACCGATAATCCAATCACTTTGTTTTCAACCCATAAAAGATCCACAAGGTAAGAGAACTGATTGGAATGATCGATTGCTTTCATTAAAGGTTCTAAATCATCAATTGAACCTCCTTGTTCATGATACCCATGAATGAACTTCATGACTTCTTCACGATCACTCGGTTGATAAGGTTTCAAATCATAACTGTATTTTTTGATAAATTGACTGACAAGATTCCGTTTACGATGATATTTTGAACCCTTTTGCTCGATGAAAGATTTGGCATCGTAGATGTATTCCGATAGACGATCATCATAAAAAACTACACCGATATCTGGCACATAAGGAAGCATATCATCAGTCAATCCAATCAGACGTGCATCAGGATCATGTCTAAAAATCCAGAGGATTGCATCTTTAAAATCATCCACATGCTTGACAACAGGAGGGAAATACCATGTTTGCTTTCGCTTCTGACATTTGATGATTCCAAAATGATCAAACCAACGGATATGGATGCATTCGTCGCTTGACCAAGCGAATAAATTTTCAAAAACATATTCACTTGATGTATAAACATGAGCCCATGGTAATAAACTGACCCACTGATTGAAACGCATTTGATCTTGAATAGCCAGAGTTTTGAAAGTTGACATAAAGATTCCTTATTGATGTAACGTACACATTTATCATATCTTATTTATAGCATGATAGTAAAGGACTAATCCATTTGAAGCACTCGAAAAACATCGAAATGCCCATAAAGAAGATGATGAAGCCAGTACAAATCACAAAGGTGAGTTCATCATGTTAGACAGTCATGTCATCATTTCATGAAAAGTCATGAAAATCATCGCAAAATACTGCTGTGTTTATCCCATCAAGTAAATGTCAAATGATGGCTTAATAAAGCCAACAAGTTGGTAAACAAAATATGAGTGAAAAAAAACTATGAAAAAAATGGTTAAATGACTTGAAATATCTGAAAAAAAGACTATAATAATTGCTTGAAAAGAATAATACCTATGAGGAGTTATCAGGTGAACAAAAAACCACTAATCGAATTAATCAATGTAACTAAATCTTATGATGATGAAAAGGTAGTAGACACGCTCAATTTAACGATTTATGAGAATGAGTTTGTCACACTACTCGGTCCATCAGGATGTGGAAAAACGACGACTCTGCGCATGATTGGCGGATTTGTCCAACCGGATTCAGGACAGATCATCATCAATGGTAAAATCTTCAACGATTTACCACCGTATGCCAGACCCATCCATACAGTCTTTCAACGGTACGCGCTCTTTCCCCATTTAAACGTACTTGAGAATGTCGCATTCGGACTTAGAAATCGTACATTCGAATATTTGGTATCTTTCTTTGGTGAAGATAAACTCAATGCAGAATTTGAAAGAACTTTCCCAGGTAAACCTGTTACAAAACGAGGACTTTCAAAAATCATCGATCAAAAAATTACAAATGAAGCGAAAGAAGCGCTCGCGCTTGTCAAACTCGTAGGTTTTGAAAGAAGAAAAATCGATCAAATTTCAGGGGGTCAGCAACAACGTGTCGCACTCGCTCGAGCACTTGTCAATAAACCTCAAATTCTTTTACTTGATGAGCCACTTGCAGCACTTGACTTAAAATTAAGACAAGCGATGCAATATGAACTCAAAGAAATGCAACGTAAACTGGGCATTACATTCATCTTTGTTACACATGACCAAGAAGAAGCAATGACCATGAGTGATCGTATTGTTGTTATGAAGAGTGGTCTTGTTCAACAATTAGGTACACCCAAAAGCATTTATAATGAGCCTGTCAATCGTTATGTCGCCAATTTTATTGGTGAAACCAATATCATTCCTGGTACGTATGTGAAAAAGGATACCGTCAATTTCTTGGGTGCTGATTTCAAGAGTACAGGATACAATTTTGCAGATGGTGAAGCTGTCGATGTGGTCATCAGACCTGAAGACTGGGATGTCGTTCCAGTAGAAAAGGCAAAACTTCAAGGTACAGTCACCTTCAGTTTGTTTAAAGGCGTTCATAATGAACTTGATGTTGATATCAATGGCGTCAAGATGATGGTGAATACCTACGAATCTTATGAAGTCGGTCAGTCCATTGGTTTATCGGTAGACCCCTATGAGATTCATATGATGAAGGTGGAAAACAATGGGTAAGACCTTTAAGGTGCTTGCCATTCCATATCAAATATGGCTGTACATTTTAGTGTTCATTCCACTTTTGGCCATGCTCGGTATTGCATTATCGAATTATGATTCATCAGTCGATTTGAACCAAATCAATGTATCACTCTCTCACTGGCGTATCCTCGCCCAAAGTCAGAATTTGATTGCATTCAGAAACAGCGTTGTCTTTGCCACAACAACCACATTGATCGCATTTGTTCTTGGATACTTTGTTGCATATCATATTTTTCAATCCAAATTTAAGAATAAATTCATCATTTTGACCATTGTCATCTTACCCATGTGGTCGAACTTGATTTTAAGAGTTGAAGCATTGACCAACATCATGTCAGAAAACAACATTTTGAAATCAATCTTTGGTTTTTCACCGTTTGGCAACATTGCAGGTACACCACTGGCGATTTTGATTGGACTTGTATTTACATACTTACCCTTCATGATTTTACCCGTGTATACTGCTTTAGAAAAGATTGATTATGCATTGCAAGAAGCTGCACTTGATTTAGGACTTACACCCTTTAAAAAATTCTGGAAAGTCATCTTTCCACTCTCATTTAAAGGTGTTGTCACAGGTTCGATCATGGTTTTCTTACCTACACTTTCAGGATTTGCTATTCCCAAATTCCTTGGTAAAGGTCGATACTTGTTCATCGGTAACGTCATTGAAAACAAATTGCTTTCATCGACTATCTTTTACAATCATGGATCCTTACTTGCGATTGTCATCTTAATATTCATTTTAGGATCCATCTTATTACTCACTAGATTTGACAAGGAAGGGGAGACATTATTATGACCGACATGAAACAATATCCGGTTGCAACCCTTCAGGAATATGGTTATCGTGATTATTCAAAGATTAAGTTACCGATGAAAATCATCAAAAACATCCTCTTTGCTCTGATCATGCTCATGCTTTACTTGTCCATCTTAGTCATTGCCATTCAATCGATCAATTCATCCATCATTACATCATCATTCCAGACCATATCATTCAAATGGTATCCCAATATCTTCCAAGAAGAAGATTTGATGACAGCAATTAGAAATACGTTCATCGTCTCATTGATTGCAACCTCGATTGCAACCATTGCAGGCACATTCTTCGCAGTCGGTATGTACTCGATAGAAAAGAAGAAAAGACAATCGTTAATGCTTTTGAACAATGTCCCAATCTTGAATGCCGATATCGTGACAGGTTTCTCATTGATGTTGATGTTTAGACTGCTGATGCCCATATTCCCCAGTATTTTCGGTTTATTCACTCTGGTCATGGCACACTTGTTCTTTACATTCCCATATGTTGTCTTATCGGTGATGCCGAAACTGAAGGAAACCGATCCAAATCTTATGGATGCTGCACTAGACTTGGGTGTCAAACCTTATAAAGCATTGATTAAGGTTGTGATCCCAGCCATCAAGGCAGGTATTTTCTCAGGTATGCTTCTGGCACTCACCATGAGTATCGATGACTTTGTCATCAGTTATTTCAATACAGGTGCAGGATTTGACAATCTGTCCATCTGGATTTATGCAGTTTTAGGTAGAAGAAACCTAACACCGTCCGTGTATGCATTCTCAACATTGTTGACACTGTTTACATTGGGTGGTTTGATGGTATATCAGTTTTTACAAAGACCAAAGAAAGGTAAAAAGAGTGAAGTAAAATGAAGAAATGGTTAGTCGTTTTAACTTTAGCACTTGTTGCAATAGGCTTGGCTGGATGCGATTCGCGTCCTGTACTGAACATCCTCAACTGGGGTGAGTACATTAACGATGAGGTCGTCGAGCAGTTTGAAGAAGAATATGGCATCAATGTGAAGATCAGCGTTGCTGACTCCAATGAATTGTTCTATTCCAAGATTAAGAGTAAGACAACCCCCTTTGATCTTGTCATACCATCCGATTATATGATTGAAAAGATGGTTGAAGAAGATATGCTATTGGAATTGGATTATACTAAGTTACCCAATCGCGCTGAAGTAACCTATATGGAAGGTGTTGATCAGATTTTCGAATCGATGACAGCAACCACATTGGCGAGAACAGGCAATACTGTGGATTATACCGATTATGCTGTTCCTTATTTCTGGGGTACATTTGGTATCATCTACAATAACCGTGTTTCTGGTTTGAAGCAAGCTTTAGAAACTCATGGTTGGGCAGCATATTTTGAAGCAGATACTTACCTACCCAATGCAAGAAGAGGTATGTATGACGTTGCACAAATGGCTTATGCAGCCGCTCTCTTCTATCTCGAAGAAAATCCAAATACATACAATGCAACATTGCTTGCACAAGCAAGAGAAGTCATTACAGGTGGTAATTTTACACAATGGGGTGACGATATGCTCAAGCGTGACATTGAAGCCAACAACTTAGACATGGCTTTCACATACACCGGTGACTATTTGGATCGACTCTACATTCAATTAGAAGAAGGTAAGACCCTCACTCAAGTTCAAGCAGAATTTGACATCTACATTCCTGAAACCACCATGGTTTTCATCGATGCAATGGTCATTCCTGACACTGCGAAGAACATTGATGGTGCGCACCAATTCATTAACTTCCTACTGGATCCAGAAGTTGTAGCTTTAAACTCTGAAGTCGTAGGTTATGCAACTGCACTTGAAGAAGCCTATGACATCATTGTTTCCTACGTGAATGACCCAGATCCTTGGAAGAAGAATTGGGCAACAGCAAACTTAACTTATTACAATAAGGATAGAGAAGGCAATTATGTCCCACTCACAACTCTATCACCTACAGCCATTGATGCCATCCAGACGATGATTCAAGAGGTCGTCACAGGTTCATAAATCATCATTTGAGTCCGTTCATCCGAACGGACTTTTCTTTAACGTTCAATCACCTAATATGATAAAATAAAACCAAACACAACATGATACGAGATGAATCCAACACCACAAGAAATGGAATAAGAGGGAAATCATGAAAGAAATGACGATTGTATCTTTAAATGAAGCCTTAGAAAACGGAAAAACAACTTCTGTTCAGCTGGTTGAACATTGTTTGAACCGGATTAAAGCCATTGATCCAAAACTCAATGCAGTTGCAGAGTTAAATCCTGATGCACAAAGAATTGCTGAGATGTTGGATTTAGAGAGAAAAGAAAAAGGTCCTCGCAGTTTGATGCATGGCATTCCTTTACTCATTAAAGACAACATCAACACCCATGATCAGATGCATACAACAGCCAATTCAATGGCATTAGCCGATTTAAAAGCGCCTTATGATGCATCGATTGTCAAAAACTTGAGGGATGCAGGTGCCATCATCTTAGGAAAAGCGAATTTATCGGAGTTTGCTTATTTCATGAGTGATGAGAAAATGCCTTCTGGATATGGTTCACTTCATGGACAAGTGAAACACCCATACAACACTGAAATCGACCCACTTGGGTCGTCCACTGGTTCAGCGGTTGCTGTTGCAGCTGACTTGGTACCGGTTGCCATCGGTACAGAAACCAATGGTTCTTTGATGGCTCCAGCGTACATGAATGGCATCGTATCGATGAAACCAACATTAGGGATGGTTTCCAGATATGGAATCATTCCAATTTCAGCGAAGCAGGATACTGCAGGACCTATGGCGAAAACAGTGAGGGATTGTTCGATTCTTCTCGATATCATTGCCTCTGAAGATCCTAAAGATCCTGTGACCAAAGATGCACATCTGGGAAGAAACAGGTTGAAAAATGCATGTGACCGTCCGGTCAAAGGACTGAAAGTAGGATTGCTTTTCATCACACAATACCCTTATTCCGATGAAGAAAAAGCCATCATCGAAGAGGTAAGATCCGTGATGAAAATGAAAGGCATTGAAGTCGTTGATGTTCCTTTTGAAGCCAAACGACTCGAAAACCATAAAGCATTGGTCTATGATTTTAAACATGACTTGAATGCATATTTGAAATCCGTTAAGGGATCAACCAAGATGACGAGTTTAAAGGATATCATTGATTATAACTTAGAAGATCCTCAGATTCGGATGAAATATGGACAGACGCTCTTGATTCAATCGAATGAGACGAGCGGTGATATGGAAGATCCAGAATATGTCAAAATGAGAATCATGCAAGAAGCTGAAGCCAGAAGATTTGAAGACATCATGCATGAAGAAGGATTATCTGCACTCATATCAACGATTTGGACCAGTTATGCACCTGTCTTTGGAAATCCTTCCATTACAGTTCCTGGTAAAGCGATTGTGGATAAAAAACCAATCGGTGTTGTGTTTGTGGGCAAACGATTTGATGATGCAAATTTACTTGCCATTGCACATACGTATGAGATGGCAACGAAACACCGAATCCCTCCTGTTTTGGAGTCATTCGAGGTGAACATATGAAGAAATTACTGCTCGTTGTGGATTATCAATATGATTTTATCGATGGAACACTCGGTTTTCCAGAGGCTGCTTCGTTGGCTGATGGGATTCGAGAAAAAATTGAAACTTTTCACATCGCAAACAATGATGTCATCTTCACGATGGATACACACCATAGTAACTACTTGCAAACCCAAGAAGGTAAAGCCTTACCTGTGGTTCATTGTATTGAAAATACTCATGGATATGAAATATATCAAAGGGTAAAAGATGTGATGAAGAAGGAAGATGTCATCTTCAAGAAACCATCATTTGGATCACTTGAGTTAGGTCATTATTTAAAAGATAAAGCATATGATGTGATCGAGATTGTTGGACTGGTGACCAATATTTGTGTCATCTCTAATGCAGTGATCGCAAAGTCAGCACTTCCAGAAGCTCAGATCATCATCCACCAGCATTTATGTGCCAGCTTTTCAAATGAACTTCATCATCAAGCCATTAATGTCATGAGATCGTTACAAATGGTGATTGAAGGATAGCCCTTGATTGGGCTTTTTTTATGTTTTGTTTGCTTTTGATGGATTCATCATATATACTACTAATAGTAATATAGGGAGGTACATGATGGAATATGTCATATTGGGACTTTTGATCTGCACGCATCAAACGATTTACAGTCTAAATAAGATGTTTAATGAAATCATCAGTTTGTTTTATCATGCAAGTTATGGAAGTCTTGGAACAACACTCAAAAAACTGGAATCTAAAAAACTCATTGAATCGGATCAAAAGATTGAAAATGGAAGACATAAAAAATACTATAGTGTGACTGAACAGGGAAAAACGTACTGGAAAAATTGGATGACCAGTGACTTTGATGTCATAAGACCTTCCCTTTTTTACACCAAAATATTTTTTTTAGGTCTGATTACAGATCATAAAGAAAAAATAAAAATTGTTTCGAATATGACGCAACTCGTTCAATTTTCGTACAATCATCTTGAAGATTTGTCTCTACATGTACCCAAAGTGATTCCCAATAAAAGTTTACAGGCTTTTTTGAGTTCGCAACTTGACATGCTTGATCTCGGATTGAAATCGACTGAAACAGAACTGAAATGGCTAAAAAATCATCTGCAAAAAATCAGAAAGGAAATCATCGATGAAAACAATTGAACAAAAAATATCAGATATTCTCAAATCTTTTGAAAAAAAGGCGAAAACCTTGCAGGTTTATATCGAAAGTGATGTTCTTTCAAATCCGATAATCCATGAGAGCACCCATCTCAATCAAAAATTTCATAGTGCATCTGTTGGAAAACTGATGACGACAACGCTGATGGTTCAATCTATTGAAAATAACTTGCTGTCATGGGACCAAACGATTCATGGTTTCTTTGAAAAAGGGTATTTAGATCACCTTTTTGTCTATCAGAATCAGGACTATCAAGATGAAGTCACCATCACACATCTTTTGTCGCATACTTCAGGTATCAATGATTATTTTGAAGGAAAATCCGATTTGAAACCCTCTTTTTTAGACCAGGTACTTCAACATCCTGAACGCTTTTATACCCCCGATGATTTGATTGATGTGACAAGAAAACATCAAAAAGCAGTCGGTAAACCAGGAAATCGATTTTTATATTCCGATACAGGGTTCATCTTGCTTGGTTTGATTCTCGAAAAAATTCATCAAAAACCATTTTATGAATTGCTTAGAAAACATATATTTGATCCATTATCCATGAATGATACATCCTTCATGTTTTATGATCCTTTATTTAGGCAATCTGAACTTGCGCCAGTTATCGTCAGGAATAAAGATATCAAAGACTATATAAGTCTAAGTCTTGACTTTTCTGGTGGAGGGTTATCAACGACGGTTAGAGACTTGGCTAAATTCATGAAAGCCTGGAGAGATCATCAACTCTTCAGCGCATCATCGTATCAAAAAATGACAGTCTTTCATCATCATTTTACTTCAGGAATGTATTATGGACTCGGAATGATGGAACTTAGATTCGAAAAAGTATTCTTTTTGCTGAAAGGGTTTCCGAGATTTCATGGACATTTAGGGGTTCTAGGTGTACATGCCTGGGTTGATGTTTTGCATGGTGATATTTACATCATTAACATGGGTAACTTTAGCGATATGGTGAAAAGTTTCCAACTCTTGATTCAAGTCACATCCGAACTTGAGAAAGCACGAAAAAATACACGCATCTTAAGTTCAACAAGTAAAGACTAAGAGATTTATAGGTTCATGGTGTATAATCAAAATAAAGAATAGAGGAGTTAACCTATGAAAATTGCTAAAATCATCTCTTTTCTAGGTGTAATCGCGATGACGATTGCACTCATCAATGGTTTTGTCAGAGGAGATTTTGGAACCGAAGGAAGTTGGATTATCTCCAACCCATGGGGTATTGTTTCACTCGTGGATCTCTATGTCGGTTTCATCGTATTTGCCATGTGGATATTTTACCGAGAATCATCTTGGAAAACTAAAGTGATTTGGACGCTGTTATTAATGGTTTTAGGATTTTTCATCGGTGCACTTTACGTGTACATACACTTGATGAAATCCAATAACAACTGGAATCGTTTTTTCTTAGGTCATCATGCGGATGATCTTAAACAAGAATCCAAGAGGGATGTAGCATGAAAAAACTATTCAAGGAAATTTATGAAGAATTAACATTGGTGTTGAGAGGTAAAACACTCGATACATTTTTATCACCAATCATCTTCATTATTCTCTATAATATATTCGATTTACTCACTGCTGCGGTAGCAGCCTCCACTTTCGCAGTGATCCTATTGATCTACCGGTATTTAATCAAACATAAAAGTATCTATGCAATCATTGGTCTATTGGGTGTCATCTTAGCGTCTGTATTTGCTTACATCAGTCAGAATGCTGCAAGTTATTTTCTACCAGATATCGTCACCAATACATTCATCATCGGAATCATTGTGGTGACACTGATTGTGGATCAACCCCTAGCAGCCTATTTATCACATGTGACTCGAGGTTGGCCAACCCGTTGGTTTTGGAGAGAAGATGTAAAGCCTGCATACCGAGAAGTCACATGGTTTTGGCTTGTCTACTTTGTTCTTCGAACATTATTTGAGGTCAATCTTTATCTCAATGATCAGCTAGAGGAGTTGTTCCTGTTAAATACACTCCTCGGAGCCCCTCTATTGATTGTCGTTTTGGTCACCAGTTATATTTATGGCATAAAACGTTTGAAAGGATTAAAAGGTCCAGGTGTTGATGAGTTCATTGCGATGAAACAACCACCTTATCGAGGACAAAATCGAGGATTCTAAATCAAAAGGGACGTCATGTCCCTTTTTCATTGTTGATCATCAAATTGAAACTGATTTTTTCCTAATGTCTTTGCTTGATACATTGCAAGATCAGACTGTTTGATTAAAGATTGGAGTGTTTTACCACTTTCGGGGTATGTTGCGATTCCAATGGATGTCGTAATGTTGACATGTATGTGATTGATCTCAATTTCTGAAGCCAGTGTGTCAATGATCTTTTGACATAATCTGGCCAATTCCTTGCGCTGATTGGAAGGGTGATAAATGAGAAATTCATCACCACCTGCTCTGGATATGAAACCGTTAGTACCGATGATGTCTCGAATTCTTTTTGCGATTTCAATCAATACGAAATCACCAGTTTCATGACCATAGGTATCATTGATTGTTTTAAAACCATCGAGGTCGAGGAATAGAATCGCATAAGGTGTGGGATTTGAACTCATTTTTTCTTCAATCAACCGATAAAATGAAATGCGATTATGGATACCGGTCAGATGGTCTGAATAGGCAAGTGCATTGATTTCTTGATAAGAAGAATCCAGTTGATCCAGCATCTGATTGATTTCTTGAGCAATAAATGTAATCTCATCTTGACGTTGGTCCAGTTTTAGTCTTAAGTGAATGTCATTTTTCGCTTCGATTTGTTGAATGTCCATCATCATCATTTGAATTCTTTGAAACAATTGTTTATCCAGCATCACGATGAGGATAAATAAGAAAACCAGTAGAATCAATGAAACAATCCATGTAACGTTTGTGATTGCTTGTCTGATGATCACCGAATTTTCCATTGGAATGGTCATTTCGATCATTAAGTCATGATGATCATTTAAGTCAAGAATCAATCGTTGAATCTTCATGAGATCACCGATTTGTGTGATTTCAATCAAGTGTTCACTGTTTAAGGTGTCATTGGGAATAATCTGGAAGGGTAGGTTGACGATATTTTCAAGTGAATGAATTAAATCCTCATCCACACGCTTAACAAAGATAAGCGTACCATTCGTGTCATTTGAGTAATCACTTCGGGTAATCGGTGATGTGACCACGATATAAAGCTGATC
>JANJXB010000019.1 GCA_024709245.1 Acholeplasmataceae bacterium
ACCTGCAGATTCACTGTGATAAACAATCAGCATATCGTGCTTGACTTCTATTTTATAGGCTTCTCTACCCAAAGAAATATCTCTGACAAAGAGTAGGTTGTAAGTAATGGCTTTGGGATCAATCTTAAGATTTGAAACCATCTCACGGTAAGCTTCCTTGGTGTATTGATTGTTATGCACAGACCAAAATGAAGGTATTTTGAAATAACCTTCGTACTTCACATAGGCTTTGATTTCTGGATAGAGTCTCATGATTACCTCCATGGTTCTTTGGGTTTAGGATATCACAATTTGATGAAATCTCATCATTGCAATCTGTTTTTATGTTACAATAGAAGTGTTTCACGATAACGTTTTCGAAAGTGTAGGAATGCTATGAAAGAATACAAATTAGTCTTTGAAGAACGCTTTGATGTTGATGGCGAACTCAATAGAAATCATTGGAATCATGAAGTGGGTACGAAATGGGCAAACAATGAATCCCAATGCTATGTGGATGACCTTGAGCATTGTTTCATCAAGGATGGTAAGCTAGTTTTAAAAGCAACCATTCATGAAAATGAACCTTGTAAATATAGATCAGCACGCGTAAATACCTATGGTAAAAAGGAATTCACCTACGGTAAATTCGTTTTTAGAGCAAAAATGCCCAAAGGTAAGGGAGCTTGGCCAGCGTTATGGTTCATGGGTAATATTTCAAACAATCGTGTGCCATGGCCACTTTGTGGTGAAATCGATTTACTCGAATTTGCAGGAAATAGACCTGGTAAAGTCACATGTGCAATCCATACAGCAACCTATAATCACAGAATTAAAACAGATAAGGGAACAACATATAAGTTACCTGACGCATCTGAGAAATTTCATGATTATACATTATTATGGACGAAAGAATCATTAAAGTTTTATGTGGATGATAAGGAAATCTTCAGTGTTGATAAACAACCCGGAGATACCGTTAAAGAATGGCCATTTGATCAACCTTATTACATCATCATGAATCTTGCAGTCGGTGGTTGGTATGGTGGTCCCATTGATGATAAGGATCTTCCATTCCAAATGGAGATTGAATCCATTAAAGTGTATCAACAGCAATAAAGTAAAAAATAACGCAAGATGTCTAAGGCATCCTGCGTTTTTTTGAAAAACGATTTTGATTCACATTGATTTTGGATTTTGATGGAGACCTAATCGCTTTATTCCATAGAATACAAGCAATCCCAATCCACATAAAATCAGAAGCATCCCCCACCAACTCCAAATGAATCCGCAGATGAGAGAAAATAGTACAAAGATAGCAGAGAATCCCATATATAAATCATCTCTTTTAACAAACTCAAACTGGTATTTGTAAGCAACCAACATCAATACGATGTACATCACGAGACCAATAAACCAAATGAGACCGATGTTGCTGGATTGATCAAAATATTGATATGCTAAATCTGGATAGGAGATGAAATAATTCTCATTCCCTTGAAGAGTATCACTCGATATCGCAATGTTTCTATTGAGTTCAAACTGATCTACCGGATCTGCTTCATGCCATTTGATCAAAGTTTTATAATTCAATCCTACTTCTTTAGGATCTAAGTCATATGTCTTGACCATATACATGATAATTCTAGCCACATCCCCTTGATCCCATAGACCAGGATAGAAAAATAGAGTATCCACTCTTTGATAGAAAATGATTCCTGGAGCATCGATGAATAGACGATCAGCTTTGAGTTGATTTACGGTTTTATCACAGGCTCTAATGTTATGAAGATCTCTTTTTTGAGCAGTTGTACTCAGTTTAGAATCTGGCCAAACATGTTCACGATCATAACGTTGACCATCCCATACTTTAGATTCATAAGTATGACTGTAGATGAGTCTGACTTGATTTGGATTTGATGGATTCAAATCAGTAGCTTGTAATGCAAACTTTGTCTGCTCCTCAGAAAGTAAATTCCCAGGTTCAAAAACAACGACATCTCTTTGACACGATGATAAAAGAAAAACAAAAATAATACATATGAAAGCCATATATATCTTTTTCAAGATTTCATCCCTCCCGTCAATTCTATATAGATAGATAACCTCTATTGAGTACTTTCTTTACTGTCTCTTCAGTCTTATTTTTGAGTAATTCTAACTTTCTCATCGAGTCATCCTCTAATGTTAACTCAAATTCATGAATAGCTTGATAAACACGTTGAGTGAACTGCACACAAAATGATTGTTCGATGTTAACTTGACTCTCATTTTCATCTATATCCTTGCGAGTCAATTCTAAAGTGAGATCAATGATTCTTGATAGTGCGATTGCAGATAGTGAGATTTCATAATCTGTATAACTGTATGTTTGATCTTGAATCTTGAGTCCATCTTTTGAAAACTCAACATTGAGTTCTTCATCGATGATTGGAAATATGTATTGATCCTCATACTCATCAGATGACTTGAAAATACTTTTAACATATTCAATAGAGTGTAACGTCTTCATCTTGTTGATGATGATTGAAAATACCAAAGATATGACGACAAGTGAAATCATACCTATAAGCAGTAAGATACTTGCAAGCAAATAAATCAATGACTCTTCATCTGAATTGATCCAGATCACACCAAAAATGACCATTAAGGTTAGCGTGAGACCTGATACTTTC
>JANJXB010000027.1 GCA_024709245.1 Acholeplasmataceae bacterium
ACTCATCTTGATTGCATACAATACTCCAACATTAGGACTTCTGACCAGAACTGCTTTCTCTGTCTACTTAGGATGGATTACAGTTGCGACCATAGCGAATGTGACGATTATGCTTGTGAAATTGGGTATTCCTGGATCTTCACAAAGTTCAGTTGTGCTTACGGCATTGATTCTTGTGATTGGTTTAGTCATTGCACTCTTGTGGATGATTCGAACAAAAGATATTGCGTATGGTTTAGTGATTTTATGGGCATATTTTGGAATCTTGATGAGACACTTAAGTAGTTCAGGACTGAATAAGGCTTATCCGCTGATATACATTACGACTGTGGCATCCATATTCATTGTTGTTTTATCGATAAGTTGGATGATATTCCAATTGAAAGGATAGATCATTATGTCAAATCTAGTACTGTTTGTTTTGATAGAAGCTTATGCAGATTGGGAAGGAGCATATCTGACCCCAGAATTGAGAAACCCCTTCATGAATCCAACAGGTTCATTGGATGTTAAAGTCGTTGGCCTTACCAAATCACCCATTCAATCCATGGGTGGATTTCATGTCATCCCCGATTTTGATGTATCCGATGTACCTTCTCATTTTTCAGGATTAGTTCTGATTGGTGGCACGTCATGGAGAACAGAACATGCAAAAAAAATCATACCCTTGATTCAGCACGCTATTCAAATCGGTGCAGTTGTTGGTGCAATTTGTGATGCAAGCCAGTTTCTTGCAACGCATGGTTTTCTAAATCATGTGCGTCACACATCCAATGACTTGAAGGATTTATTATCGATACCCAATACTCAATATAACAATCAAAGTCATTATCAAGAATTTCAAGTTGTAAGAGATGGTTTGTTTGTTACAGCCAATGGAACAGCATCACTTGAATTTGCAAGAGAAATGCTTGTTGCTTTGGGTGTCTATACTGAAGGACAAGCAAAAGCATATTATGATTATTATCAACTTGGGCATATCGAGTACATGAAATTGGTGAATCCAAAAAAATCATAGTTATCCCATTTAAAACGGTGATTAAACTATCTTTTGAATAGATTAATTCAACCTAAATCATTAAAAACATGCCGATTCCAACAAGGAACCGGCATGAATTTTAAATACTCTTTGTAATGTCCAAATGAATTCGACCATCTTTGATTTCGATGATCCGATCTGCTTTTTCTGCGATGTGGCGATCATGTGTTATGATGATGAATGTCGTTTTAAATCTTTGATTGATGGATCTTAAGAGTTCATAGACTTGTTCAGTGGTGTCACTATCTAGGTTTCCAGTTGGTTCATCCGCCAAAATGATTTTTGGATTGTTAATCAAGCTTCTCGCGATTGCAACTCTTTGTTGCTGTCCGCCTGACATATTGATGGCTAAGTTGTTTTTAACCTTCGTTAATCCGACAATATCTAATAATTCATTTGCACGGTCAATCACTTCTTGAGTGATTGGCTTTTTTGATATACGATATGGCATGATGACATTCTCAAAGGCTGTAAATTCAGGTAATAGATAGTGAAATTGGAAGATGAAGCCAATGGTCTCATTTCTTAATCTAGACAATTGATTTTTACTCATGGTTTGAGTATTTTTGCCATTGATGAATACATCACCTGAAGTCGCTTTATCGAGTGTACCGAGTATGTTTAGGAGTGTCGACTTACCACTACCAGACTGTCCAATGATTGAATTGAATGTGCTTTCCTCAATGTCTAATGATAAGTCAAAGACAACTTGTGTTGGATTTGGTGTTTTTTCTCCGTAAATTTTGTTGATGTTTTTCAGTTCAACGATTTTAGGCATTGCGAATCACCTCGATGACGGTTAATTTGCTGGATTTGATGGCGGGTGTCAATGCAGCCAAAGTGGATGCAATCAGGGCAATCATGGCCGATAAGAAAATGAAGGGTGCTTCTATCGTTAAAGGAACAACCGGTGTACCGTCGGGATTGAGTGCGAATGTTGTGAAGGCAAAAGATAATCCTAATCCAAAGAGGACGCCACCAATCGCACCGAAAATGCCTAAGATGAATCCTTCAAATAAGAAGACTTTAGATGCATCAGAATCTAGAATGCCCATGGCTTTCATGATTCCGATTTGTTTGGATTTTTGCATAACAGTAATGGCAAGCGTGGATGAAATGCCTAAAACGACAGAGATGATGACAAAGACTTGAATCATGAGTGATGAAATGCTTTGACCTTGTAAACCGGAAAGTAATTCCTGATTTTCACTCATCCAGTCAGTCGCTTTTAAATTCATGGGTTTGAGTTCATCATTCAGCAATAACCCTAATGCTTCAGCTTCAAAGACTTCTTGGATTTGAAACTCTAAAGATGTCACGACTTCATCGTTATTAATGATGGATTGAAGTGTTGAAAGTGTACCGAGTCCCCATGTCCGGTTGATGACTGCTACATTGAAATCAAAGAATCCTACAACAGTGAGTGTATGAACTTCTCCCATCACGGTGATATCGATGGTATCACCAATGATTAAATCCAATTGATCTTCATTGCCAAGTGTTTGACCTAGGACAATTTCAAAATCAGACTCTGGAAGTCTAGATCCTTCAGTTAACTTTAAGTCAAATCCATAAATGGTATTTGCCTTCTCAAAATCGAAACCACGAAAGAGAATCTCTTTTTCGAGTAATCCTTTTTTCAGTGTTCCTCCCATATCAACAACAGGGGATGCGACGGTAAACTGATCCGATAATGATAAGACTGTTGATGTCATTTCTTCGTAATCTTCAATATACCGGTTTGATGTATCATCTGATAATACACTGATGTGTGCTGATGAACCAATCGTTGAATCAACTAAACTATCTTGTAAACCTGTAATGAGTGATCCAATGAATACTTGAACCGAAACACCTACAGAAATCCCTAAGATGATGATTAAAGTCTGTCTTTTGGCAGACGATAAGAATCGCCAAGCAATTTGAAATGCAAGTTTCATGCTGATACCTGCTTTCTAAATGCTTTTAAGTCATCTAAAGACTGCAAGATATAATCATACTTGATGGATTCAACGTTATGTTTTTCTCTAAATGCCTGTCCACCCAAGATGATCCCGACATTGGGGAAGAATCTTCTGATTTCATCGGTGATTTGTTTGGTAATGACCAAGTTATATGGATTGGTGACCGAAAGTGCAATGAAATCAGGTTCGTAAGCACGAATCGCTGATAATATTTCATTTTTTGGAGTGTTTGCTCCAATATAATTGGCATCAAATCCTTCAAGTAGCATGAAATGAGCATTCATGATGGCACCAATTTCATGGTATTCGAACGCTGGTGTCAAGATTACCACTTTTTTATTGACTTTAGGGATTTGATGGAGTCTTTTTAGGATGTAGGTATAACTGATTTCCAAAATGGTTCTGATGATGGATGTTCTGAAATGTTCTTTCCAGATACAAATTTCTTCATCTGCAACTTTACATGAAAAAAAGAGTAACGATGGTGCAAGTAACTGAATGTATAACTCTTCGATTGAAAGTATACCTTTTTCTAGTAATTCAGTCGCGAATCGGACTGCTTCTTGCTTGTTTTCTTGATCGAGTATTTCTAAGAATTGACTCAATGTGTCTTTTGGCATCACAAAACCTCCCCGGTTAAACCGTTATTCAATCCTATTATACTGATTTATTTAGAAAAATTGTTAGAAGTGTTTGAGTGAATGAAAAAATGAAAAAGAATGTCCAAAACGAGGACATTCTTCACAATGTTTCACATAAATAAAGATTTGAAATGATACTTAACGTTTCGTGCGTGAGTAATGCGTTATGTAAGGTTGAATGGCGTTGATGACTTTATCAAACATTTGATTGATTTCATCTGGATTTAAGTGTTCAGTCAATGGATCTTGAGATAACGCAAGTCTTGCATAGGATAAATCTTGGGTATCAAATGCTTTGATGAGCAGTTGATGGTTGCTAATATGTCTATTGGTCATCTGTTGAGGAAAGTCAGGCATCGGTCCAGCATAGACTGGGCGCACATCATTTCTTCTGAATAATGCATTGGTTTCAACCACATGGCCGAAAGGTAGATTAGGGATTTGTCCAGTGTTTGGCATATTGACATTGGTGACAAACTCAGTGAGTCCAAGCAGTGCTTTCAGTTGCAACACGCCTTCTTCACCGGTTGGTGTGATTCTGACCTGTTCTTTACCTTCAATGATTCTGAGAGCTGAAGCGTTACTTTCCGCTTTAATTTCTTTTCTCCGTTTCACAGGTGTTAGAAAAAAACGCCATGATTTGATCATTTCAGGGTCTTTGGTGTACCAATGGTGAGGTAGGAATTCAACCAAATGTCTGTCTCCGGCTGCAGCAATCACACCAAATCGTCTGAATAAATCAAGCTTTACACGTTCAGCACTTCCAAAAGGACCATAGTGGACCCACTTGTCTCCTGCAATACCTTCAGCATGATATTTTTCTGCAAACTCTTGATAGATCGGCATCAAATCGATATCTTTATAGGTCGCGTAATTGATCCATGTAAAATGATTGATTCCGAGTGGATTGATGCTGATTTCTTTGAAATGGGCATCAATACCAGTTTTTTCTTTCAGTGCTCTTTTAAGTATCTGTTGCACATGGAATACTTCATGGCAATTTCCAAATGCCTTGATTTCTGGATAGACATGATAAAGCATTTGAACACACATCGTCATCGGATTGGTAAAATTAATGACCCATGCGTTGGGTGCATGTTTTTGGATTGCTTTTGCAAATGTTTCATAGATTGGCATCATGATCAGTGATCTAAAAATACCAGCAGGTCCTGTCGTATCCCCGACGGTTTGATAAATGCCCCATTTTTCCGGTAGATGCACATAAGCTTCCATTTCATCAAAAGTACCTGGCAAAATGGAGATGAACACGAAATCAGAGCCTTTCAGTGCTTCTTCAAGCGTTAAAGCAACTGAAAAATTCCACTTTCCAACCGCTTGTTCATGATTCATGATCATGGTGCCTATTTTTTGATTGTTGTAGGCCGCTTCAGTGTCAATGTCGTACAAAACGACTTCACCGGATAATTCAGCTTCTAATGCCAAATCACTCATTAAACTTCTAGCCCATAAACGAGAACCACCACCGATGTATGCAATCCTAATGTTTTTCATTGGCCTCTCCTGAATCAACAGCTCTCGCAAACAAACGATAGATATCTGGATGATTTTTCATGATATTTTGAGGTCTGAAGCCTGCACCTAACCATGCTAAGGTTGTATGTCCGATATGAACGAGTTCTTCATTTGAATTATAGAGTTCATAACGAAATGTCATTTTCACACGTGAGCATTCCGTTAAATAGGTATATTGTGTATAAAGTTCACCAAAAAAGGAAGGTTTCTTGAACTGTGAAGTCATTTCGACCATGGCCAGTCCCACACCTTGAGCTTCAATGGATTTAAATGACATTCCCATATCATCACAAAACTTCACTCTGCCCATTTCATACCATATCGGATATACCGAATGATGAATGACACCCATCTGATCTGTTTCTTGATATCTAGGAACAATGCTCATCACTGATTTCATAGGTTACCTCATCTACTTTCATGGTTTCATTATAACATGAAATGAACCTCGAATTCATGTGGATTTACTGCAGTGTAAGAAAAACATGACTGCTTTTTGGCAGTCACGTTGATTAGTTTTTCTTATAAGTAATCTTATGGAAATCCAATACTTTCTGATAGATTGATTGATAAACTTTAGGGTTATCCATCAAATACTGTTTAGCATTCTCTCTACCTTGTCCAATCTTATTACCTTCATAGGCAAACCATGCACCACTCTTTTGAATCAAGTCAAGTTCAGAAGCAAGATCGACGAGTTCACCCACTTGTGAAATCCCTTGACCATAAATGATGTCAACGTTGACACTCTTGAAAGGGGGTGCTACCTTGTTCTTCACGACTTTAATCGTGGTCTTGTTTCCGATGATATCTGTCGTGTTCTTAATCTGTTCGCCTCTTCTGATTTCAAGACGTACAGATGCATAGAATTTCAGTGCGCGTCCACCTGGCGTTGTTTCAGGATTACCAAACATGACACCTACTTTTTCACGAATCTGGTTGATGAAAATGGCAATCGTGTTCGCTTTAGAAATCGCACCTGATAGCTTTCTCATCGCCTGACTCATCAGTCTTGCTTGAAGACCCACATGGGAATCACCCATTTCGCCGTTAATTTCAGCTTCTGGAACGAGTGCAGCAACTGAGTCAATGACAATCGCATCAATGGAGCCAGAACGAATCAAGGCTTCAGCAATTTCAAGAGCTTGTTCACCTGTGTCAGGTTGAGACAAAATCAAATTGTCCACATCAACACCTAATGCTTTTGCATACTTAGGATCGAGTGCATGCTCAGCATCGATGAATGCAACAAACCCACCATTTTTTTGAACTTCAGCAATCGCGTGCAACGCTAAAGTTGTTTTACCTGAACTTTCAGGTCCGTAAATTTCAATGATTCTACCCTTTGGATAGCCTCCAATACCTAAAGCGATATCGAGTCCAATCGATCCTGTTGGCATCGCTTCAACATTATGCTCAGCCTCGTCACCGAGACGCATGATTGCACCTTTGCCATATTGTTTTTCAATTTGCTTCATTGCAGCCTCTAAGGCCAATGCGCGTTTGTCTTTATCTACCATGTCTAGCACCTCCATATGATGATAGTTGATATCATCTCATATTACTTGAATTAAATACTTTGAAATACAACTTTACGATTCTTGAGCAGATAATCCATCCCGCTCATCACTGTAAAGAAGATGGCAATCCAGAAGATGATATCCCCGATGAAAACAGGTAATCCAAAATCATTAAATAACATGATTGTCAAGGCCAGCATCGTGGATGCTGTCTTGATTTTTCCATAAGGGGATGCAGCAATCACATCACCTTTTTCTACAGCAAGAAGTCTGATTCCTGTGACAGCAAATTCTCTGATGATGACAATCATCACTGCCCATAGCGGAACACGATCCGGCATGACTTGCATTAAATAAAGAAATGCAACCATCACGAGTACTTTATCGGCGATAGGATCTAAGAATTTTCCGAATGTTGTAATCTGGTTATACTTTCTTGCGACATAGCCATCCAGTAAATCCGTGAAGGATGCAATGATGAATAGGACTGCAAAAATCAATTGATTCAGTGGGAGATTAAAAAAATCAGTGGGTGATTCCAGGGCTTTCAGTTCAATGAAAACCACCATGACAGGAATCATCAGCACTCGTAAAATGGTTAATTTATTGGCTGTAGTCATGCGCATACTTCCTCACTTGCTATAGTTTTATTTTACCATAATATTGCGTTTCCTGTTGCAATTTGAATATGCATTTGATACAATAGGTATGCGCATTATGGGAGGTGAAACTGTGGCTAATATCAAACAACAAATCAAACGTAACAAAACCAATGAAAAGCGTCGTTCTAGCAATGCATCATTTAAATCTTCTGTGAAAACTGCCGTCAAGGCTGTCGAACGTGCTGTAACTGCCAAGGATAAGGAAAAGGCTGTTGAAGCATTGTCTTTTGCTCATAAGAAGTTGGACAAGGGTCTTGCTAAGGGCATCTTCCATAAGAACTTTGTAGCGAGACACAAATCAGGTCTTGCACAGCAAGTCAATACCCTTTAAAAATAAGGACACGCTGTGTCTTTTTTTTTTAGCTTTTTTCGATTTCACGGTATCCACCCTTTTGAGCGATATAGCGCACATGAGGTAGACGTACACCTGAAACACCATAACTACCATTGTATCCAATGACATTGACATATTTTTCAATGTTATCTAATTCATTTTGCATCTTGATTAAAGCTTCATAAGTTGCTTTGATGTCATCGAGTGCCCGGTGTGTGTTTGGACTTTGGATTTGATAGGTTTGTACGACGTTATCCAAACGGTGTGGAAAACGATGGCGATCTTTATAGATGGCCATAACATCTAAAATATCATTCTTGAGCTCAAAATTGCGATTCCAATATCGTTTGAAATAAGCAATTAAGAACGATAAGTCAAATTGTATATTATAAGCGACAAGTAAGGTCTTTTCGTCACCATAGAGTTGAAACAGACGATGGAATGCCTCTTCTTGCGAGATACCATCTCTGAGTAACATTTCATCGGTGATGTGTGTGATTTCAACAATTTTGGGTGGAAGTGGACGATCGGCCATGACCAAAGTCGATAACTCTTCTTTGATGACGTAAGTATTGCCTTCTTTGACGAGAAGAATGGCACCGATTTCGATGATTTGATCAGAATGTCCATACAGTCCTGTGGTTTCGAAATCGAACATCAGGATTTTTTGATGTTTTAGCATGTTATGCTCCTAACAGATAGAGTTCAAGTCCTAATTTTTTATCGATTTTTCCACTCTTAATGTCATAATCGAGTTTGGATAACTTCTTCAAATGGTTTTCAAGAGATTGAAAGTTGATGGCTTGTGCATTTTTAACCAAATAAAACGCTCTACCACTCTTAATGTGAAAATGCTCTGCGATTTGATCTTGGCGATAGCCTTTTTCAATCAGTAATTTTGCATGCATCAATTCTCTGATTTTACCGACGATGTTGTTTAGGATTCGCAAAGGATCTTCGTTTCTAGCGACAAGATCATAGAAAATTTCAATGGTTTTTGCTTGATTTTTGGAGAGTAATGCATTGGTGAGTTCAAAGATATTTTCTTCTAGATTACGTGAAACCAGTAAGAGAACTGCACGCTCAGTAATTTCTTTGGTATCATATGCAAATAACATCAGTTTTTCTGCTTCTTGATTGATGAGATTAAAATCTAAATTGGTTCTCTCAAGCAAAGATTCTACTGCATCATCTGTGATTTGATACCCATATTTTTTGAACATATTCTTGATGAATTCAGGATAATCTTTTTTATCCATGTCTTTGACTTTTTCAATGTAAGCATACTTAAATAAAGCGCCACCAATCGGTGTGGTTTCTTTGAGTACTTCTGGCATCGGTAAGATCAAGATGACGTCAGGATTTGGTTTTTCTAAGTAAGATACCCAATTTTTAACCACAAATTCGTCTTCTTTTTCAAGTTCATTGATATTTCTGACGATGATGACCTTTTTTTCAGCAAAAAAGGAGACGGTCTGAAGATCTTCCAGAATGTCGTCTGATGTATTTTCCAAGAGGTCATACTTGATGATGTTGAACGGATCTACCTTGAATTCCTTGATTTTCTCTTCTACTGTGAGATTGAGAAGGAAATCATTGGTGCTGTGATACACATAGATGGCTTCGGCCATGTTTCATGCCCCCTGACTGTCATCATTATTATACCAAATTTTAGTGTTGATAGGGTAGATGAATTTTCCATTTTGGTCTCTTTTCATTCATATTACAGATGATGGTTCCTTGTATGTCCGTACGAAAGATTGAAACATCTTGTTTCATGAGTCTTGATAGGATGATAGGATCTGGAAAATAGTAACGATTTTGATATCCAGCAGAAATGATGGCATATTCTGGCATTACAGTTTTTAGAAAGATTTCTGATGAAGATGTGATTGAACCATGATGACCTATTTTAAGTACATCACTTTTGAGAAGGTTCCCATACCGTTCAATCAAGTCGAGTTCTGCTTGTTCTTCAATATCACCCGTAAATAAAAAGGTCATCGACATCATCTTGATTTGAAGAACAATAGAACGATCATTTGAGTTTGGGTAATCTTTGATCGGACCTAAGACATCAATCCATGTATTTCCACATGCTATTTTGTCGTTTGACTTTACGAATAGAACTCCTTGATGTCTATAGAAATCATATGTGTCATATGCAGATAAAACAATTTGATTGATATTTATCTTATCAATGATTTCAATAGCATCATACGTGTGATCCGTATCTGAATGTGTGAGTACTAATAAATCAAGGCTTCGAATGCCGTGATGCTCAAGATAGTCATAAGATCCTTTGTAAGTATCAATCATCATTTGACAATCATCGCTTTGTATATAGATAGCATCCCCTTGACCTACATCGATGAATACGACTTGATCAGGTTGTAAGAACTTTAGGCTTGGAATGTAGAATAAGAGGATGATTGTGATGACTTTCCAGGTCATACTGATGATATTTTTCGATGTTAAAAGAGAAATGAAGACGATCAAATAGACGAATATCGAAATCATCGAAAGTGATGGCAGCATCATGCTCATCTGCCTGTCTGATAACCACAACATCAGATCATCAAAGAGGGTCATGATGATCATCAGATATTCATCTAGAAATGGAAAGAAGATGACAAGAAATGATAATGGTGTGACAACATAAATGATGACGAGTTGTATGATTGGAAAAAGTGGTATCATCATCGGTGATAATAGCCTTGTAAAGGGTAAAATGACACATTGGATGATGCTCGTTAAGGCGACTTTTTTTGTGTAGGAACTTAAGTTTCTATATAAGTATTCAGACAGATGAATCACATTTAAGATGATGTAAGTCATGAAGAATCCTAAATGCCAAAGCAAACGATAGTCGAACAATATCATGAGGAAAAAAGCCATCTGAATCCTGTCGAGTCCTGTCCAACTGAATTGATATTTTTGACTGATTTGATAAAGAATCATCATCAGTAAAATGCGTAAGATGACATGAGAGCCCTGATAAAGATAAAGTGCGCATAAAAGAAACAAGATAATGACTGCACTTTGAATACGTGGACTTAAATCTAGGTGAAACATCCATTTTTTCACCCCTTCAATGATGACATAAATATGCAACCCAGACATCGAGAATAAATACATGATGCCTAGCATTCGATACCGTTCTGTCGTTTCCTCATCAAAGTCAGTTTCTCCAAATACGATGGATAACACAATTGACTGACTTTTCAGATCTTTCACATTCTCAATCAACTTCATTCGAAGTGCATTGATGTGAAATCCTGAATTAACATATGTCATTTCATGAATTTTGAGCTTCCCATCAATGCCTTCTGCAAAGTAATAAAGATAAGCATCAAATCCTTTTGGAACGGTTTGGTTCCGATACATGTCGATATCAGCAACAATGATATATCGATTTCCCAGTTTAATCTCTTGATTGGAAAATAGATGATATTTTCTACCATCAAAAGATAGTGTTAGTCGATTGGTGTGCTTCATCGGTTCAATATCGATAACTTTTGCAACACCATGAATCTGATTAGGGATTTGATGGTTTGATTTGACTTGAACCATCACAAATCCAATCAAACATAAAACAATCAGAAGATGAAATCGAATCACTCTTCTCGCGACATACAGATAGATGCACATCACAATCCAAAAAAAAGGATGTATAAATCCGATGAAGAACCCTACAAACGCATAGGCTTCTATATGGCAATCATCCAATAGTGACAAAAGGTCTGATTTTTTCAAGGGTTGCTATTCCGATATGTTTGACATGAATCAGTTCATCAATGGATTTAAAAGATCCGTTTGCTTCTCGGTATACGATGAGTGATGCAGCTCTGGTTTCTGTCATGGATGGAATGGTGATCAGTTCTTTGAAACTTGCTTTATTGATGTTGATGAGTATTGAAGGTGTGACAGATTCATCCAATCTGGATGGAATCCGAATGGTTCGATGACTACTGATCACTTCAGATAAGACGATCCCTGTTAAATCTGCATCAGGCAGCATCTCTCCTCCTAATTTGAGTGCTTCAAACATCGTGATGGGTTCAAAACATACATATTTTCCTGGTAAAGATACTGCTCCACTGATGTCTATCGTAAATGTTTCAGGATATACTGCAGCTTGATGAATCATCTGAACTTCTTCTCTTCTTGGAAATAACCAGACCCATCCAAGTATCATCAAGACAATGATGGTTGCCATTGTTTTTTTCATATCGAATCCTCCTTGACCTATGTTAGTTCACGAAATATCTTTTTACTTGAAAAAAGACCAAGTGTAAATGGTCCTATTTCAAAACATTATGGTGTCATTGCTTATAAATGTGAATAAATAATGGAGTTGATGTATTAATTCAAGACAAAAACATTATCGTGCTTTGAAATTTTCACTTTCTGTGTCCCCTAAACAATACATAGCGTAGACTATTTTGTGTGAATGAAAACAGAATAGAATTTAAAAGGAATCTCACTTTAGTATCATAGAGTTATCGAAAAACCAATATATTAAGGAGATTCCTCATGAATGTTTTTTTACTATTGAAATCATCACTTAACACGAGTTAATTATCATAACTATTCCCTAAAAAAAAGCATGTTCGATTTGCATATTTCTGTGCTATGATAAAACTATAGTTTAATCAATTCGGTTCGGGGGTATGACATGTATCAAAAATGGATTTTTCTTGTATTACTGGTTTTTGTTTTGACAGGGTGTGTTCCATCTGAAACAGAAACACCTATCGTTACAGATAATATCATAGACTCTGTAACATATGTAAGGAGTTTATCCGTTGTCGATTGGGCGGATGATTTTGACTTTGAACTCACCGATATCAAACTATATGAAGATCCAAGATATGAGGATATTCATTATGTCGATCTTGATGAATTCATGGGTTTGATGACTTCTGGATTGTCATTCTTTACGATTGAAAAGAACACATCTTACACCATTAAGATTCCAGTATATTCGGATGATGGCAGCACGATTCAATATACCTATCAATTATCGATTCATCCGCAAGACGATCTTCTTTATTATAATGATTTTAATTTTGCTTTTGCATTGACAGGTGAAGGAAAGACAGAATACCTGACCGAACTTGAAGTCATCTCCAGCGAACAGAGCGGACCATCTTCAGAACTTACGATTGATTTAAAGCCTTATGGGATTGATTTACTTCATGTTGAGGATACTTTCTATATCCCACTTGATCTTGCCAATCTTATCCTAACAGGATATCAGTTATCGCTTTATCGACATGAGAGTTCTCTTTATGTGTTTGATAGTCTTTCTAACATCCAGTCAATGTTTTCCTACAAACTTGCAGCTCTTCCAACGACTGAATCTATCTTAGTCGATACCTCATTCCGATACAGTGCTCTCTTATTCGACTACTTCTATGGTCTCAAATCTCATCATAAAGTGAATTCCTATCTTGAGACTTTCACTTCAAAGAATTTCGATGAGGCACAAACCATTTCTGCTTTCTCTGGAAACTTTACTCAATTTATCTTCGATTCGAATGATCTCCACACATCTGTCATGGATTATGGCTATAAGAAGGCTAGTGTATCTTCCCAGGTTTCACCTACACCTTATTCTAAAACAGTGTCTTACCTTTCTGCCTATATTCAGCACTGTCGTCACGTAGAAGGAGACTTCCAGATGACAGAGTATGAAGATGCTTATCTTCTATCTATCTATCAATTCAATCAGGACACCAAAGATAAGTTGCATTCAGTCATGTCTGAAGTGAAACCAGATAAAGATATTTATATCGATTTATCATGCAATTCTGGCGGAAATGTCATTGGTGCAATTGAACTTTTGACCTATATGACCAATGATCCGATTGAAATCCATTACATGAATGCCACCACGAAAACACTATACAAAGAGACCTATCTGTCCAAGACTCCAAGAGCTTTGGAGAACCGATTCTTTGTCGTCACCACATTTGTCTCTTTTAGTGCCGCAAACATATTCACCTCGGTTGTTCAAGATATGGATCTCGCCATGGTCATCGGACATAAAACTGCAGGTGGAGCTGCAGCGGTTGGCGTTGCTGTGCTCCCGAACAATCTTGTCATGTCGTATTCGACACCGATGGTGTTTGTGAACAAACATGGTGTCATCATCGAGGATGGGGTGCGTCCCGATGTTGAAATGGAAAATCATATGTATTTAGGTGATATCATAGCAGAATCGAGATATTTCTTTGCCAGCAGGGCTTCCTTCACATTGCAGGATTCCAGTTCGATTTCGGAAGGATCAATCTTTATGAAGATTCATTCGACTCCGACAGGCATGCAGATGTCTGGTGTATCCATTGAAGTTCATGATGTGCTCAGTCAGGAATCAATCATCGAATACCAAAGTAATGAAAACGAGTTTACCTTCAAGCAAGATCTTGGAGAGGGCAGGAAACTTGTCGAAGTCAGGATGATTGCGCATTATTCCTATATGGGTCATTCCTTTGATGAAGTCATCCATGAGACCATGTTGGATGAACTCAATGACACCATGAATGAAGATACAGTTACCGTGGATATCGGAGAAGTTTACGAGACTTCAAAACATCGCGAAGACGATGTGGATTATATTCGGATTGAAATTATGGAAACTGACATTTACAGGATCAAATTGAATGGACATCTTACATCCGGCTATGAACACAAGATTTATGATGCATCAGGAACTCTTGTCTCGCGAAATTGGTATCACCATTATACGCCCGGTGTCTATTATATTTGGATCAATTTACGTGAGATGGATTTCCTCTATACGATTCAGATCGAACGTATGTATGATGATAACTTCGGTGGTACAGAACTGATTGTTTATGAGGGAACACAGACAGTCTCTCTTACATTTGATTTCATCAAGGATCAGGAATGGATTATCTTGACGATGACTGAAGAAATGAAAGTGACCCTTACAGTCGATAAAGATCTTGGCACGTCATTCAATATCAGTCATATCGATGGAACTAATTTTCATCCCTACAGTGCCAATTTGAATTCAGGAGCAGTCTTCATCCTTCCAATAGGAACATATCACATCACCTTTCAAAGAGATACTGAAGGCACTTTCTTGTTCCAGTTCGAAGCTGAACACATTCCTGGAGATCTAAGTGGTGATCATACCCTTTCGGATGCAAGATTCGGTGTCTTTTCGGAAGGTCCCCTTTCGCTTCTCTTCGAATCGAATTATGATCGTGATATCTATGTGATTGAAACCGTGGATACGACGGAAATCTATTTCTCCGGTTCAAATGAGGTAGGGGTTTGCCTCATCCAGAATGCGAAACCCATGTGCAAACAGTATGGTGAACCCTTTATTGTCCCAGCTGGCACACACCATTTCATGTTTGTCATCTATACGAGCGAAAGTCCGTTATCTGTGACTTTGGATGTCGTTTTCCTCGGGGACTTAAGCGATGAGAACAATATGCTACCCATCATTTTGGATGTTCCCTTTGACGTCATCATCGAAAGAGATCAAGATATCGATTACTATACATTGTCTGTACCTGTTGCAACGACTTATCAGCTTTCGATGATTGATGGATTTCTTTCATCTATCAAAGTCTATGATCAGCAAGGCGTTATGGTGGCAGGTGGCGATCATGGCAATCTGATTTTTCATCTGGTTCCGGGAGAATATGTCATCAGGATCGGTGAGAGTGTATCAGGTTTGAGAATAGTACTGAAGTTTGTCACAACCGTCAGCATCTATGCAATTCAAGATCAGGATCCGAATCGAATGGGGTGGGATCCCACATATTACCGAACGGTTGAAGAGGATATCACCACCGAAAATCCCATCCAAGCTTCGATTGACTATAAAGGCGACAACGATTATTTCATCATCGTCATCAAGAATTCTGGAATTTATCACTTTTTTACAAACAATTGGACTTATATGCATTATTATCTCATTGATTCAAAAGGCAAAGAGACAAGAGTGCAAAGCGGATCCTTCCAATTGGCTGCCGGAACGTATTATTTGCGGGTGTACTCTTCACATACAAGTGTCACGTCGCCGATTGAATACGCCTTTGGCATTTACAAACAGAATTCCTAATCAAAAATCCCTGGTCACGATCGACCGGGGATTTGTTTTTGGTGAGATATGAAATGACATGAAGATATTCTTCAAAAACTTATGAATGCTAGAAAACGAACATGAATCATTCTTAATCTTGATGTATTCGAAAAATATACTTTGATCGTTTTTCTTGATGCGATTATTTTTCAATAAAGATGCTAAATGATTCGGTAACTAGCGGATTTTATTAATATTTTAAATTGAATATTGTTAAGGTAATTCAATCTATTCGATTCATAAGGATATTTAAGTAATTTTCAATTTCATCAATTCTTAATCCAGCATGTTTAATCATGTATTATAATACTAAAGATATGCAACGACCATATGTTTTCTCGGATCTAATCCTTCACTGATTTCATAGCGAAATCCAAGTGACTTTAGAATTCCAATATAGTATTCCAAAGGATACACATATTGTCTGATGACATCTGTTTCATCACCAATCGTGATCCGATGTCTCATCATCACACCGTATGTATCAATTCTCCAAACATAGGAGAACGGATCATCATCACTTTCCTCATATCCATCATAATCTGTTAAGACATCTGTCTTATAAACATCAAAGATCAATCTTCCTTCAGGATTTAAGGTTTGTTTAAAGTGTTTAAACACTTCTTTGACACCTTTCATGTAGTTTAAGACATCAAACATCGCTAAAATGACATCTGCTTTTGCATGCATGGGTGTTCTTAAGTCATGTTCATATAAGGATGCAAACAATTGCTCGTTTCTCAATTTTTCTGATGCGATTGCAAGCATGGATGAATCGATATCTACACCAATCACATCATGACCATGCTTCACCAATTCTAAAAGCAGATAGCCTGTTCCGCAACCCGCATCGATGATGAAATCATCTTTTTTTAAGTATTTGCTGATCCAATCATAAACCGCACCATAATCGACATCAGACATTAAAATGTCATAGGCTCTTGCAAACATTACTTGATTCTCTTCGTACCCAGGAGTCTTTGATCAAAACCATAAAACTTCCGGTCTTCTTCTTTAAATAGGTGAATGATGACTTCATGACAATCAATGAGTGTCCAACTGCCACCTTTACCTTCGATATTTTTAATTTCATCAGCAATCAATGCTTTTTTAACATAATTGGTTGCTGCACTACCTTGTCTTTCATTGACAGTAGCAATGATAAAGTATTGGTAAAAAGGTGATTCATTTTCAAAGTCATAGACTGCTAAGTCTTTGACCTTTAAATATTCTAGTGTATTAATGAGTATTTTTAATTTTTCCACGCGTTTCCTCCATATAATATTGGTATGCTTCCATTTGCTCTTGACTTGGGGTCTTCCCTTTGGCAATCACATGATCAATCGATTGTTTCATGCAGTAACAAACTGCTTCATCTAAATCTTGAATGGCCATATTGAAGATCATGTCTGAATCTTCAAATCCTCGGTTAGGTTCACATGAGTCAGCAATGAAAATGATTTTTTCAAGGTTGCTCATATGGGATCTACCCCAGACATGATGTCTGATGGCATTCAATAGATCATCATCATGTATATCAAATTCTTTCTCTAAAGTTTTCGCTGCAGCAAGCGCATGATAGATGACTGGATAATCCTGATATTTCAAAATGGTATCTTGATCCAAATCTTTGATTTGAATCTCTATCTCATCATATTTCGATGTATCATGCCAATAACCAGCGATACGCGCTTTTTCTACATCAACATCATGCACTTTAGCGAGTAAAACAGCCGTTTCTGCAACACCTTCAACATGTTTCAATCGTTTTGGGTGATCTTTTAATTTATCTGTTGCTTTTAAGATGATCTCATTCATTGGAAAAGTGCCTCCGATAAAGAGAGATGAAATCCCTTAGGATAGACAATCTTAAGATGGCAAGGTCCAGTGATATGGATAAACCCCATATCAGCTAAGGTTATCTGCATTTTAGCGCTCGTTATTCGAAATGCCTTTTCTTCATAGGCATCTGCATAAATCTTGAACTGCTCTTCTTTGTTTACTAAGAGTTCATGAATCCGCTTTTCATTGGTTTTATGCATTTTAATATTTCGATCCAAATAGAAGACAACAGGTTGTGCTTCTGTCGTCAGTGTGACAGCAACCAAGCCTTCAATGAAAACAGTTTGTCCTTTGCTTAATGTATAAATCTTCGGATGGATTTCTTGATCCGGGATTAATTTCTTATACACTGTGTAAGGCAATAAGTGATGTAAGTACCCACTTTGATAAAGACCTGGCATATCGATGATTTTTTGATCATTGAACATACCTTCAAGAGCTTCTTGAGTTAAGCCTGCTTTTTTGAATGCGAGTGCCTTATTGTCATTCGTCAGTGCTTTAAATAGTGTTGTTTTTCCACTGTTTTGAACACCTAATAAATAGATGTGCTTGCTCGAAAATGATTGAACATACTGTTTTAAATGATCGATATCATATGGGTTTTTTGCTGACATCAAAATGATATCTTCATAAGGGACTTGCATAGATTTTGCTTTTTTGATGATATTTTGAAGTAACATCTCCAAATTGGTGTCTTTAGGCAGTAAATCAATTTGGTTGATGATATAAATGAATTTCGCTTCACTTTGATAACGCCAAACAGGATGCGAAAACAAAAGGTCCAGATGAAGCACTGAACTGATCATTAAAATCAATGAATTTTCAGGTAGAGATGGCAAATCCTCTGGATGAAAATGGATGCTTGATTCGCCGTAATGAAGTAATCTGTAACAAGATTGGCAATACTCATGATCTAGAGAAAGCGCGTAGCCAACTTTGTCTTTCTCTAGGGTTTGTAATGCTGCACCACAACCCTTACACCGCGTGATCATTGACATATGCTTTCAGCCTTTCATCATAGAGTTCAGGGCGTTTATTCTTAATCTTCTTGATGATCATTTTTTCAAGTTTGCGGTTAAACTGTGTAATCAGACGATCTGATTTCCGTTTGACAGAACGCACCAAAATCACTTGGATTCCAAAACGATTGCCGCCTAAGACATCTGTCATGAGTTGATCACCAATTAAGATGGTTTCAGACTTTTGACCGTTTGCCATATTCAAAGCTTTCTTGAGTCCAAATTTCAGCGGTTTTTTGGCATGCCAAACAAACTTTAGATTCGTTTTCGCCAGTGCTGGCTCTACTCTTTTCCGTCCTGAATTAGAGATGATGACCACTTCAAAGGATCGTTCTAAAGCCTTAAAAAACCGGACATGAGAGGGTGACAATTCAACTTCATCATACCCGATGATGGTGTTATCTAAGTCAAAAAACAAGGTTTTTATGCCTTGCTCTTTCAAGTGTTGGTAGTTGATGTCAAATATCGATTGTTTGTAAGTTAACGGGATACACTTTAAGTATACTGCCATTATTTAATTTCCACGATCTCGATTTCAAAGATTTTTCCAGCTTCTGTCTTAACTTCGACGATGTCGCCTTCAGCTTTGTTCAGCATGGCTTTACCAATGGGTGATTCGATGGAAATTCTCGATAATCTTGGATCAGCTTCGATGGATCCGACTAAATAGAATTCCTTTTGTAGATTGTTTTCAACAAAACGAACAGTCACAGTCTTACCGATATTGACGATATCTTCTGATGTAGATTTAATGATTTTGACATTCTTGAGAATATTTTCGATTTCAGCGATTCTCGCTTCAATGCGTGCCTGCTCATTTCTTGCGGCATCATAATCCGCATTTTCTGAAAGGTCGCCCTGTGCTCTTGCTTCTTTCAACGCTTCTAGGTTTTCACCGCGTTTGACGTCTTTGAGATGTGAGAGTTCTTTATTGAGATTGTCGACCCCTTCTTGAGTCAGTTGAAACAGTTGTTTGACGGCCATGGTGGTCCTCCTTAAATTTCTTAACTATTATACTACACTTTGTCATGAAATGACATAAGTTTTGAGTGCTTTTTGATATTCCTTGTGTTTTGGCATGAATTCGCCTAAGAGATTGTAGAAATGCTTGGAATGGTCAAAGACTTTGGCATGAGCATATTCATGATAGAGCACATAGAGTGTGTAAATCGGATCTAACTTTGCCAGAAATGTGTTCAAAGTGATTTCCATATGTTTACGGTGATAGGAACCATACTTGCTTTTCAAATACTTAAGTCTGATTGGTTTTTCTGTAATCCCATGAGACTCAACTTTTGAAATCACATCCGGTAAAAGGATTGGTAACTTCTTTTTCATTTCAGATTGATAAATTCGTTTTTTGATTTGATTGATATCATCTAAGGTTGAATGGCAGATCACTTGATCGTTTAAGATGCTGTATTGAAACCTACCATATATCGTCTTGAATGCATAGGTAATGCCCCAAAGGGTGATTTGATCTTTTTGTTCACTTTGGCTTTGAATATGATATTGATGATAAAACTGGTCAAACTTAGCATCAATATAAGCTAAGATGGTTTTTTTAGGAGTCAATCGATTCGTGGTGACAACCAGCATGTTGTTTCGGATTCGAAAGTATGAGTTCTTGTTCTTTTTGATGATGATCTGATATGGTAAGACTTTACCGTTTTTTTCGACTGTATTCATCATGATGCCTTCCTGATCATCGCGTAAGGTTCTACCTGAAATGGAATCTTAATTTTTAAGATTTGTTTAGGGTGTCTTGCGACAGGGGTCGGTGTATCCTCTAAGTCGTGCATTTCATCAAGATAAAATGTTTTCACAGAACCATCTGTGAGTAATACTTCTAAGTTTGAGTTGATTTCAAAATGATTGCGTTGTTCGATGATGGCGATTTGAGTGATGGGGTCATAAGACTGAATGAGTCCTACAAAGAGCTGTGAGGGCTGTTCACTTCTCATCGAAAAGAGTTGCTGTTCAGGTCCTGGTAATCCTTCAAGGAATCCATGAGATGTCAGTCTATTCTCTGCCTTTTCGAGTTCGATGAGATAAGGCATAAAATCATGAATTTGACCATATTTGAGATGATCATCCATCAGTTTCCGGTAAGTTGAAACAACCGTGGCAATATAATGCAAACTCTTCATTCTGCCTTCAATCTTGAGTGATTTAACACCAGCATCCATGAGGAAAGGAATCTGTTCTAGTGCTTCTAAATCTTTAGAAGACATCGAAAACATCTCTTCACTCACCTTTTCATTTGCTCTATACATCGTATAATTCCATCTGCACGAATGGGCACATCCACCACGGTTAGCATCCCTGTCAGTCATATTGTTGGATAAACTGCATCTGCCCGAAAAGGACATACACATGCCACCATGAATGAAGACTTCAAGATCAGCTTCTGTTTTTTTGACCATTTCAGCGATCACATGTTTTGAGAGTTCTCTGGCAAGAACGACTCTTTTGACACCTCTTTGATACCAAAAATTCACGGTCTCAGTGTTACTTGCTGATTGTTGAGTCGATAAATGGACTTCAAGTTGAGTGTGTTGATGTGCCATATCAACCATATAGGGGGATGCCGAAATGATGGCATCAACATGTCTTTCTTCTAAGGCTTTGAGATACTCGATCAAACCAGGTAAATCTTCATTGTGAGGAATGATGTTTGTGGTCACATAGACTTTTTTGCCTCGTTCATGAGCAAATCGAGTCGCTTCAGCAATGTCATCTAAAGTGAAATTGGACGCTCTGGCACGTAGTGAAAAATCTGTTCCTCCAATGAAGACAGCATCTGCACCATACATCAGTGCGATTTTCAGTTTTTCAAGGTCACCTGCTGGTGCCAATAGTTCAGTCATGTTTTATCCTTTGGTTTTATAGATGGTTTTCTTATAGAAGAATCCTTCATCCCATTGTTCATGATAAAGGGATTCGAGTTCATGTTTTACTTCTAAATCAAGCATTTGAGTGTGATACATGGGTAGTACTTTTTCTGCATAGGCATCATCTTTAAATATGGTGTCAACAATGATATAGTCAACACATGTATTCAACTCAGACAGATGATCGATTGAATGCATGACATTCGACCTAAAGACATGTGTCCCTGCATGATCTTCTAAAATGGGAAAAGCTTCACTTGCTCTATTTTCTTCAATCAGTCGGAGATCATGGCGATTGTGATCACGATTCTTTTCACCCAAATGATCCATGAAGTTTTCAATCAGTTGACGTTTGGAATAAAACATATTGAGATGCCCATGTCCCACCATGAAGAGTTCGAGTTTTCGATTGTCTCCAATCTCTTTGATTTCATCAAGCGTGATTTCTTTGGCAACAACAACACCTTTGATTCCAAGTTCAATCATCATGTTAAAGTCATATGTATTGGTGATGAGTGTTTCAGGATGATAGATGACTTTTTGTGCATATCCCATCGCTTTTAGAACCATCAATACTCCGAGATCTGCAACCACGATGCCAGTCACTTCATGGAGTGGCAATGATTTGATGAAATCTATAAATTTAGATATTTCTTCATCATTCATGATTTGATTGAACAGAAGAAAAATCTCTTTATTGAGACGCTTTGATTCATGGATCGCATCCATCAGTTCCGGGATCTCAAAACTTTTGGTCAATCTTGTCCCAAATGAATCATTTCCGACTAAAAATCCGTCAACAAAGACAGATAAAGAGATCATGTTCTTCAGTTCATGAATCGTTGATAGAATCTTCATGTATGATGCCTCATGGTGATGCTCATCCCATCACCTCTCTCATCAAAGATGGTGATATAGTCAGGATGGTTTTTTAAGAAAGATTTGAATCCTGAAATTTTTCTCAGTAATTGTTTGGTGTGTCTGTTCACATTTTGTGGGTCTAAATCATGAAACCTTAAATTATCACATACAATGACACCATTGGGTTTCAGATAATGCTGAAACTTTTCAAAAAAACGTTCGTATTGTGCTTTCGCTGCATCAATGAAGATCATGTCATACATCTTCAACTCCCCTGTGTAGGTGAGTGCATCAAAAGGAATCAAGCGAATTCTTTTTTCAGCATCAAAACGGTCGAAATGCTTGGATGCTTGTTCAATCATCTGTTCGTTTCGCTCAAACGTATCGACATGACAACCGAAAGAGGCCATAGCAAGTGCGCTATAGCCAATGGCAGTTCCAATTTCTAAGACAGTTTGAACTTGATGTTTGATGATGATTTGATGAATGAGTTTGAGTCCTTCATCACTGACAATCGGGATGTTCTCATCCCGAGCAATCTCTTTAAGTCTTTCCAAAGACATCAGTTAGTTTTGCTCCAGAACGTCTTCTTCTTCATCCTCTTCGTCTTCTTCATCTTCATCCGCTTCATTTTCAAGCTGATCAAAATATTCTTGAAGCACTTGGTCGAGCATTTCCCATTCTAAATCTGTTTCAATGTCAGAGAATGTGCCTTCGTCATCTGATGCACCTGGTGTATAGATGGCTGCACTCACTTCATGTGAATCGAGGAATTCAAAAACGACATAATTTTTACCATTGTGCTCATGTGTGAATAGTATTTCGCAAACTGACTCATCTCCGTTTGCATTGGTTACAACCATTTGATTGTCTTTTAACATAGACTTGCTCCTTTATAATCGAGATAATTTTGTAAGATGACCACTGCTGCGAGTTCATCTTTTTTATCTTTTTGTGATGATCTTCTGGTGTCACCTTTAATCATGGTTTTCAGAGCCGTCTTGGTAGACAGTCGTTCATCCCATAAGATGATTTCAGCTTTTGTTCTTGCTTCAAGCATGGTTTTAAATGCTTCTGAAATTTGACCACGAATCCCAACATCGTTATTCATGTGTTTCGGAAACCCTAAAACAACCACACTTGCTTGGTGAGTCGCAATCAATTTAATGACTTCATCAGCAGCTTTTTCATATTGGTTTTCAGGAAACCTAAACGTACCAATCGCTGTTGCAATGATGCCAGATTGTGAAATGGCAACTCCTAACGTTTTACTACCTAAATCTAATCCTAAGAATGTTTTCATAACAGCTTTCTGATCGATTCAATGGCTTGATCAATCTGTGATAAATCTTGTGTTCCACCTTGTGCAAGTGTTGGTTTTCCACCACCTGAACCATGGGTCAATTGTGCCATCGTTCTCACCAGGTCATTAGCCTGATTGAGCTCTGATTTACAAAGGAAAGTTGCCTTTCCTTCTGCAATATTGACAATAAATAATGTTTCTGCCTTTATTTTATCATAAAGTGCATCCATCAG
>JANJXB010000028.1 GCA_024709245.1 Acholeplasmataceae bacterium
CACTGATTGACACGCTGTATAAGCATATTGAATGCAAGTTTAATGCTAAAGATACTGCAGAAGCACTCTTCATTCATTATAATTCAGTTCGATATCGACTTGAAGTCATTCATCAGTTGGGGTATAATCTCACCAATCATGAAGGACATTTCGATTTATATTTCGCATTATATCTCTATAAGAACTTCGAAACTGTCAATACTTAAAACCACTTCTTTTTCTTGAAGAACCATACCATAAAAATAATGATGATGATACACAATCCTGCAAATCCTAAGACTGCATGTTCATACTCAAGAATTCCAAAATGGACAAAATTCATACCGAAGAATCCAGTTAAAAAGGATAATGGGATGAAGATAGCGGAAAACAATGTGAGGGTTGCCATGATTTTATTCATCTTATTGGATTGATTATTCATGTGCAAATCAAGAAGATGTCTCATCAATTCTCTCGACCGATCGAGTCGATTATCCAATCGAAAGAGATGGTCTTTCAAATCATCGTAATAAGGCAGATTATCTTCCTTAAACAGCGGTGATTTTTTATTGATGATTGCATTTAGATGTTCAAGAATCGGAGATACATGATTCTTGAGGTTCAACATGAATTTACGGAGCAGATAAAATGCTTCTTGCTCGATATTTTTTGTTTCGAGTATTTCATTTTCAAACGAATTGACTTCTTGATCCAAATGATCATAGACATCTAGGTGGTTATCTGTGATGATATCCATAATTTGGAAGAATAGATAATCCACTGATTTCGATCTGAGGTCTTGGTGATCATTGAAAAGCTGTTTCAATGGTGATAGAAAAACAGGCTCTGTTTCATGGAAAGTGATGATGGCTTGTGGATTCATCCAGATACTCATGTAATCGCCTTTAATCTGTTGATTCAATAAATATTCAATGTGAAATGTTCCAAAAATGGAATCTTTGATCATCTCGATTTTATTACGCTGATTGACATTAAAGATATCTTCCAAAACTAGAGCATCCATAGGATAATATTGTTTGATGGATTGAATCTGCTCTACGTTCGATAATCCTATCACTTGAATATAGCTCTTTAACCCTTCGACAGGCTCAAAATCATGTTTGAGTAGCAATGTCTTTTCATCATAAAGGTAATGATTGATTTCTGTTTTGACACTTTGATATTTTCCAGTGTAAATGAGTGATTTGGGTTTAAAATACTGTGAAATATTCATGATGGACTCCTCGCAATCAGAATTTAGTAGATGATGTATGTGATGCCTGGATTCGACTTTTTATAATCTGAATCTTTTTGCAATAAGGATTGATACGTTCTGATTTCAGCATCAAATCCCATCATTTGATGAAATGCTTCTCCAGGAATGTATGACTTGATGGAACCTTTACTTTTTTGTTCAGCAAGGTAGGTTCTGACGGCATCTTTAATGCTACCTCCGACACCTGATGATCCGTAACCATGAACAATCTTGATGATACGTTCTTTCTTTTGTGTCATCTTGATGAATGTTTGAAGTCTTGCCAGTGCTTCAGAGACGCTTGGCATCCCTGTTTTAACATTATATTCGTTCATAGGTTGATTTTTGCTGCATTATCCTTCACAGAAACTGAATCAATCGATGAAACGAGTTTGCTGAAACGCGAAAATCCAAGTTCCATGTAATTGAAATCGGGATATACTTTTTCGAGTTCATTTTTGATGTTGGTGAGTAACATCTCTTTTTTCTTGGTCTTAGAAATGATTTCGATGATGGCTTTCGAGATGGTATCCATTGAAATCTTTGAAATTAAGTTGACAAATGTGGTTGTTTTTTCTGTTGAGATGGTCAACCCGTGGATTGTTGACACCAAATTGGATAAATTCTTTGATCCGTATTTTCTCGCATCAAAATCTGAAAAGCGATTGACTAAAATATCTCCGAGTCTACTCAATTGAATCCGGTTATGTTCTCCATTTTCTACAATGATGCTTTTGATGATGTCACCAATGTCTGTCACTGGTTCAGTCTTGTCTTTTTGATTGGGAACTTCTTCCTCTTCATCCTTTAAGTATTCGAAGTACTTGAATTCATTGCATGCAGATTTAAACGCAGAAGTGACTTTTTTCTCAGATCCAATGCCCACAACATGCATGCCACCTTCTCTGAGTTTTTCAGCAAGGGGTGTAAAATCAGAATCCGATGTGACTAGAAAAAATGCGTTCACCTTCGATTGATACATGATTTCTTGGGCATCAAGAGCCATCGCCATATCGGCTGCGTTTTTTCCAACAGCAACATTGGATTGATGAATGGCACGAATCGCATTGTTTCTTGCGGTTGTTTCCCATTCTTTTGATAAATTATTGATATCTCCATAAAACCGTGCTATGACGATTTTTCCGTATTTTGAGATTTCATTCATGACTGGTTCAATGTATTTGATGGATACATTTTCCGAGTCAATCATGAGTGCTATTTTGTATTCTGTTTTGTCCATAATGACCTCTTTCCGATGTGTAAATATTCTATAGATAGTATACCACGAATGAAGATACATCGTTTTTATTCATTGAATGCGAATCACAATCACCAGTTATATTGAACATTTTTATCATAGAAAACCAGATAAAAAATAAAAAACACATCATCAATCATGTGTTTTGAATGTTAATGGAGGCCTCAAACGGATTTGAACCGATGATCAGGCAGTTGCAGTGCCTTGCCTTACCACTTGGCTATGAGGCCACCAACATGCTATATCATTATAACGTTTCAAGACCTTAAAAGTCAATACAAATCCCCTTCAAAATCAGGAAAGTTCAGACTTGATTTTTTCTAACCAAAGAGGTAAGGATTCCTCGAGTAATTTAAATGTCACTTCGTGAGTATGATCAAAATAGGGATCTGGAATGATTTCTCCCTTTGTCTTTTCATCAATATCTCTTAATAAAAAGACTTTATCTTGATAACGTCCGGCATGCTCTTTTAAATACTTCACATTATTGTGATCCATACCGATGATATAATCGTATTCTTTGAAATCGTGTTCACTGATTTTTTGGCTGGTCTTGTCTCTCCAGTCATAGCCGATACGATTGAGAACATGTTGTGTTCCGATGTGGGGGGGATTCCCGATTTCCCACGTCGAGGTTGCACGTGATGAAACCTTAACTTGATCTTTTAAACCTTGTTCTTCAATTAATTTTGCAAGCATGCCTTCTGCCATGGGAGAACGACAGATGTTTCCTAAACATACGAATAGTATTTTCTTCATTTCATCACTTCCTTGATTTCTATTGTAACACAAGTTCTAAAATATGTGAAATTAGCACACATTTGTTGACAGTGCCAACACGATGTTTTATAATAAGGTTGGCAATATCGTCATGAGACTGCCAAAGGAGGATAATATGAACTTTACTCAAATGGAAGATTACAACAAAGATCCTAAAATCTTGGACAAATTCGGAAGAAATATTGTCGATGCGGTGAAACAAGGAAAAATCGATCCTGTCATCGGACGCGAGGAAGAAATCCGACGAGTCATCAAAATCTTATCACGAAAAACAAAAAACAACCCTGTACTGATTGGTGAACCTGGTGTTGGTAAAACAGCGATCGTTGAAGGTCTTGCGCGTCGTATTGTTGATAAAGACGTTCCTTTGGGGTTGCAAAACAAAATCATCTATGAACTTGACTTAGCTGCTCTTGTTGCTGGTGCCAAATTCAGAGGAGAATTTGAAGAAAGACTCAAGGCTGTTTTGAATAAAATCAAGGAATCCAATGGAGAAATCATTTTATTCATTGATGAACTCCATACGATTGTGGGTGCTGGTCGTGCTGATGGAGCCATGGATGCATCCAATATGCTAAAACCGATGCTTGCCAGAGGAGAGCTTCATTGTGTTGGTGCAACAACACTCAATGAATATCGGAAATACATCGAAAAAGATAGTGCTTTAGAGCGTCGATTCCAAAAGGTTCAAATCGATGAGCCCACCATCAACGATACCATCAGCATCTTGAGAGGACTCAAATCAAGATTTGAGGCTCATCATGGTGTTCATATCTCTGACCCAGCCATCATCTCTGCAGCAACCTTATCTTCAAGATACATCACTGATCGGTTTTTACCGGATAAAGCAATTGACTTGATTGATGAAGCATGTGCATCGATTCGTATGGAAATCGATTCCATGCCAGTTGAGCTGGATACTGTCATGCGAAAATTGATGCAGCTTGAAATTGAAAAGACAGCTTTAGATAAAGAAACTGATCCTGTCTCCAAAGAACGGTTACTCAAAATCAAATCGGATATCGAATCACTCAAATCTGATGAAAAACAGCTCAAAAATCAATGGCAATCCGAAAAGGAACAAATCAATCTCATCAAGCAAAAGAAAAGTAAACTTGAAACATTGAGAAACGAACTTCAAAATGCATTCAATGCCAACGATTATCAAAAAGCTGCTGAATTGCAATATTCCAAAATACCCACTCTAGAAAAGGAAATTAATGCTTTAACCTTAGATAGCCAACATGAAGGAAAATTATTGACCGAAGTGGTCAGTGAAGAATCGATTGCTGAAATTGTTTCCAAATGGACACAAATCCCTGTATCGAAACTCATGTCAGGGGATCGTGAAAAACTACTCCATCTCGAAGAAACACTCAAGAAGAGAGTCATTGGACAAGATCATGCATTACAACTCATCAGTGATGCTATCATTCGTCAAAGAGCAGGTATAAAAGATGAAAATCGCCCCATCGGATCTTTCTTCTTCTTAGGTCCAACAGGTGTTGGTAAAACTGAAGTAGCCCGTGCACTGGCTGAGGCTATCTTTGATAGTGAGCACCAAATCGTTAGAATCGATATGAGTGAGTATATGGAATCTCATAGTGTGTCACGCTTGATTGGATCACCTCCAGGATATGTTGGTTATGATGAAGGCGGTCAATTGACTGAAGCTGTCAGACGGAAACCTTATTCCATCATCTTGTTTGATGAAGTCGAAAAAGCACATCCTGAAGTTTTTAACATCTTGTTGCAAATACTTGAAGATGGAAGACTCACCGATAATCAAGGTAGAACCGTTGATTTTAAAAATAACATCATCATCTTGACATCCAACATCGGCAGTGAATTCTTGTTGTCTTATGATGCCAATGCTCAAAAAGAGGTCATGAATTTGGTGAAATCCAAATTCAAGCCAGAATTCATCAATCGTATCGATGAAATTGTTATTTTCAATGCTTTATCATTAAAAGTACAAATCGAAATCGCAAGAAAGATGTTATCTGACTTAGAAGAACGTTTAAAAGATAAGCATTTATGGATTCATTTTGGCGAGGATATCCAAAAATATGTCATCAAGCATGGATTTAATGATGAATATGGCGCAAGACCACTGAAAAGATTCATCCAGCGCTATATTGAGACCCTGGTTGCAACACAAATCATTGGAGGAAATATACTTCCAAATCAAGCCTATGAAATGATTGTTACAGACGACAAATTAAAGATTGAAAAAAAATAAAGACGGAGCTTTCCGTCTTTATGATTTTTTAACCTTGATGAAGAGATCGTATAAAAAATAACCTAGAACAAGGACCGAGAGTCCAATGAGAGAAGGTACCAAACTTTCAACCAACGTTGAGATGATCAGTAAGACCATACCCAATATGGCAAGTGCTGGTACATAAGGATATCCGATGACCTTGTAAGGACGTGAGAGCTCAGGTTGACGTTTTCTAAAGAGATAGATCGAAATGAAAATCAGAGTATTGAAGATCAAACCTCCAAACACAACAAAGGTGAGGAGTTCTTGAAAATTAAAGACAAGCAATAGGAGTGCCATCACACCGGATCCAATGATCGCGATGACTGGAGTATGATATTTTGGATCAACTTTGGTAAACGATTTGAAGAATGTTTGATCTTCTGCCATCGCATAATAGACACGAGGAAAGACCATCACAGAGCCATTGAGGGATCCGAAAATCGAGATTAAGATTGAAATGAAGACAATCTGCATACCTGTATCTCCAAAGAGTGACATCATCGCTGGAATAGGTAATACAGCTCCACCTTCGGAAAGTGAGATTGTTGTTGCTGCGCCTAATATACGATACAAAGAGAATATGAAAAGTAAATAAATGACTGCTACTCCTAAAGTTGATATGGACAAAGCTTTAGGTAAATCTTTTTTGACGTCTTTCATTTCACCTGCTACAGTATTTAGGTTTGTCCAACCTTCATATGCCCATAAGGTTCCAACCACACCGAAACCCACCATGGTTAAGAGTCTGAAGAAACTGACAGGTTCTGAAGTTGCAAACGATAAATTGACATTGCTACCTAGAAACAAACCCACAAAGATGATTCCAACGATTGGAATCAGTTTTGCGACTAGGAATATTTTCTGTACTAAGGTACCTGCCTTCACTCCAAAATAATTGATGACAGATAAGAGTACAATCAATCCACCAGCAATCCACTTATAAAGTGAACCGAGAGGTATCACATAACTTAAGACTTCTGAAAATGCCAGTGCAAGGAGTGCGATAGAACCACTTGAAGTGAGAACAAAGTTCATCAAGCCGCTTAAGAAAGCAACCTTTTTTCCGTAAGCTTTCTTGAGATAGACATAATATCCACCTGTTTCAGGAAACATCGTGCCAAGTTCTGCATAGGTGAGTGCTGATACTAAAGTAATGATGCCACCAATCAACCATGCAATTAAAGATAAGCCAAGAGAAAATCCAACACGTTCCAATATGGAACTTCCAAAAACAAAGATTCCCGAACCAATCATAATACCAGCAAGGATGGAAATGCCACCAAAGAGGCTAATTTCTTTTTTTAATGTAGACATGATATCAATTCCTTTCGTCCACACTCAAGATAGCATATCAAGTGTAATTCATCAAACTGAATGCTTTAAAGTCATGAATTCTTGATGATTAATGTGAAATATGGTTCATCAGGCTTCAGTGGTGACTGTAAGTCATCACTTAAGAATGTAGGTTTCATATGATGTTTCTTGATGATTTTAGTAAGCGTCTCGATTGAATGTGGGTAGATCATGTTGATTCCAACCTGAGTGGTCTGATCAACCGTTAATTTCGTTTCAAAAACAATATCGTTTTTCCGATACTCATAGCGTCTTTCCAAGATGATTCCTGGTTTTTCAATGGTTTTTAGAGAAGCAGGACGATTTTTCATGATCAAATCATAATTGAGCATTTGAATAATCATCACACCCTTGTGAGATAAATGTGTTGAGACACTTTGAAAGAAAAGATCAAGAGATGGTAAATCCAAATGAGGCAATGTATTTCCAAAGCAAGTGATAAGTTCATAGTTGTGTTCAACAAATGCATCCATCATGTTTTGAAGCTTGAACTTAACATGGGGATGTCTCAGTTTTGCGATTTCAATCATTTTTTCATCCAAATCAATGCCTGTGACTTTCATACCAAAATCATCGAGGAGTTGAGTGATTCTGCCCGTACCACAGCCTAAATCCAATGCATTTCCTGATTGACGAGAAAAACCCTCTAAAAAGGGTTTGATTTGTTCATCCAATGGGAAAAGTTCATCATAGTGATGTGCAAGATGCTGATACATTAGAACATACCCAACATTCTAAAAATAACGACTGTAAAATAAAGTGTGAACATGCTAAAAATCGTAGTCCATACCACAATTTGACCTGCGAGTCTAGAATCGCCACCCATTTCACTGGCCATGATGGCTGATGAAACTGCAGCCGGGGTACCAAAGAGTGCGATCAAAGCAGGAAATGCATATTCCATACCTGAAATCTGATCTCTAAAGAGATAGGCCAAAGTCAAAGCAACCCCAGGAACGATCACGATGCGCCATAATACACCCTGTGTTATTTGAAATGCGAGTTCTTTAACGGCTGAAATTTCAAACTGACCTCCAAGCGCAATCAGTGCCATCGGTGATGCAGTGACGCTGATCAGTTGAATGGCATCAATGGAAAACTTGACATCCCGTGACAATAAGAAGACTTTTTCTCCATCGACTGAAGGTATAAACCCTCTGATGAGTAAAAACAAGAGTCCTGTGAATACTCCGATGATGAGCGGATTTTTAATGATGTTCATCATCATTTTTGTCAAGCTGATGCGTTCACCTAATTCATTTCTTTGAAACATGGATAATGCAACAATGGATAATATATTCGCAAGGGGTATGGAAACTGCTGAAAGTAAAGCAACCACCACGAGTGCTTCAAATCCACCTAAGGTTTGAGCCAAAGGAATACCAATCAATGCGAAATTCGATCTGGTAATGGCTTGAAGCATGACTCCTTTTTGATTGATGGGTTTGACGGTCAGTGTGACCACCACAATACCCAGTGAAAAAAACGCAAGCGTCACGACAACTGCAAACAATACAACTCCCCATTTGATCTCAGAGAAATCTTCAATCTTATAGACATTGTAAAAAAGGAGTGCAGGGAGAGCAATCCGGAAAACATATTTGTTCAGTAAATTAAAAAAATGTACATCAAAGAAATGCATGCGTTTCAGCAAATAGCCGAGTCCAATCAGTACGACAATAGGCATGATGGCGTTCATTGCAAAAATAAAAGTGTTCAAATCCAATCCTTCTTTCCATCAGTTCTCTTCTATTTTACCACATTTACATCGTCGGATTGACCCATCCATTCAAGAAAAAAAGTAAGTGTGGACTTACTTCTCTTTTTCAGCTTGATTGGATTTGAGCATTTCATTTAAGTGATCTTCTGTTTTCTTATTTCGCAAGGATGCATAGAGAATCACAAGTGAGTAACCAATGGCATAGATCAACCCTAAAATATAGATTGCAAATGAACGTCTAAAGAGATATGTCCCATACATCCATCTCAGGAAGAGAGGGATGGGTGCCATGATTAAATACCCCAGGATCACATTGAATACTCCATTACCCCAAGTTTTCTTAAAGACTGTCATGGCAAGTGTGATCGATAGAGATATAAAAATCCCACCCCAAAACAAAGGTCTGACAGGAATGACAATATCGGGTCTTCTCATCAGTCCTAAAGCGAGAAGATAAATAGAAATACTTGTAATCGTAAAAACGATGGAGAACTTTTTAAAGAATAATTTCATGATGACAACCCTCCGAGTTTGGATTTTAACGACTGAACGTATGCTCTTGAAATTTCAATTCGGTCCCCATTGATGAGTGTGGCTTCTAATTTCCCATTCAACGTGGATTTGAAAACCTTGATTTTTCGATAGTTCAATACAGTTTGTTTATTGACTCGAATGAATGCATCATAGCTATCTTCAATTTCAGATAAACGGTACTTGCATCGAAATACATCATCCTTGGTATAAAGCATACACTGGTCTTCCATGCTTTCAATATAATAGACTTCATGCTGCCCAAAGACAAAATGTTTACCTTCTTTTTTACCAGAAAGTTCAAGATCGTTGGTTTTTATTTTCTCGATGATTCGATCAATGGTTGTGTCTTGTTGATCACATTCAATCGTGATGATGGGTTCTCCAAAAGAGGGTTGTTTTTTCAAGATAATCTTCATATGTAGTCCTTACCTTTTCACCGAAATGATATCATATCTAACTCGAAATGATTTTGAGATATCCCCTATGTTGCCTAAATGTACCTCCAAGATGCAAAAAGAAGTTAGCAAGCTAACCTCTATGCCTTCTTTGTATAATCCTGTTTGCGAATGGATCCATCGACTTTGTGAATGACTACGGATGATCCAGCACTTTCTGCTAAGTTTTCAGCAAACTCAATGGCTTCTTTCTGGGTGTCAAAGAACTTGATTGTCTTTGTAGATCCTTCTTTTCTAACACGCCATTTCTTGAAGTTATCGGAATCTTCATCTTTGTTCTGTGAAACATGATATTTCGCAATTTTTGGAACTTTTGATTCCAGAGACTCTTTGGTTTCAGGTTTGGGTTCAGCTGCTTGAACAGGTGTAACTTCTTTTTCAACAACGGGTTCAATCACAGGAGCAACCACTTCTGTAGGTTTAACCTCGACCTTAACTGGTTCAGGTTTAACTTCGACAGGTTGTTCTTCAACCTTGACTTCAGCCTTGATTTCAACAGGCTCTTTGACTTCCTTTTCGACCGCTTCTTCTTGTGCTAATCGAGCTTTTTCCGCTTCGATAGCTTTTTTTTGAGCACGACGTTTTCTAAAGAAACACATGGTATATTCCTCCTTGTTTATAATTCCATTATAGTACATATCCAAAAAAAGACAACCCATAGGCTGTCTTTCAGTTTTTTTTATGCGTTAGGATGATGATTGCTAACTTGGATCAATCACCGATACGATACGGAATATCAATGCTTGATTACCATAGATGTCAGTCACCTGATAGGTCACCGTATAATCTCCTTCCGTATTGAAGACTGTTCCTGAAATGATGATACTTTCAATATCGCTTGCATCTTCAACCGTAATACCAGCATCCATCCATGTCTGTCCAACGATGATGGTATCCACTCCAGGATTCAAAGTTAATACTGGAGCGGTTTGATCCAAAACATCAACGATGCGTCGAATGTATTTTGTAATTCCGCTATACGTTGCTTGATAGATGATTTCATAAGTGCCTACTTGGTGAACATCAACGTTATTCGATACAACCGTAACGTCGAGCACTCTTAAACCATAACTTGCCTGTGCACCAGCATCTGTGTGTGCTGTACCAAGTTCAATGGTATCGATTCCGGGATTCAATTCTAGGTTTAAATAGTCAGCGTTGACTTCGGTACACCCTGATAGTAAGATGAGAATCAAAACTGAGAAAAATAGTCGTATTTTTTTCATCTTAACCACACTCCCTTCTTGTCTTCAAAAAACAATACAGGTTGTGCATGATAGATTACATCGTCTAGTACATGAACTTTTTTTACTTTGACGAGGGTGATATCCAGATATGTGAGTGTGTAGACGATTTCATAGACACCTGGTTTTGAAGTATCCACAAAGCCACTAGATGTCAAAGTACCCTGTGAAGATTGAGCACCTTGATCGGTATAAGTATCACCTATTTTGAGTGTTGTTACATCCGGGTTGATCTGAATCTCAAGTATTGGATTAGAACTGATGATATGAACGATGCGATATCTTTGATCGATGATTTCATCTTCGTGCCAAATGTCATATCGGATCACATATCTTCCTGGTGTATTAAAATCAGCATTGGATAGGATATCCAGCGTCAGTAATGGATCTGAAAGGGTCAAACCTTGATCTTCATGCTCCTGGCCTTGAGTGAGTGTATCAATTCCAGGTTGCAATGTGATGGATTCCGGTTTGTAAATTGCTTGATAGATTGGAAAGATTAAAGTGTCTTCTGTGATATTGGAAGATGATGTGCTCCAACTTGAAAACACATAGTCAAAAGATGGTGATGAAGGCTTTGTTGGGCCATCAGGAGCATCTATAGATTGACCATATAAGACTTGATAGCTATGTAGTATTGTGGTCAGATCACTGGAATAGAAAGTGACGAGATAAAGTCCATCATCAAAGCGAGCATATAGAATCAAATCTGATTCTATCATCCCTGGTTGATATTCTGTTTGAAACGCGTTATCGATATACCACCCAATGAATGGATACTCTCCTTCTGGTATATAGAGTATGGGTATCTCATGATAATCCAGTGTCTGAATCTCATCAATTTGATCATCAATCATGTAGGTAATCGTATACTGTTTGGGAACAAATTTGGCATAGAGAACGAGATCACCCACAATGATTCCTCCAGTATAGAGTGTTTCATAGGTATCTTCAAGGTACCAGCCTGCAAAGTCATGACCCACCAACTCTGAGACACTCGGTGTGAACGACTGATCATAAAAGACGGTTTCAACATTCAAAGGAGAACCTGTCGTGATGTAAGTCACTGTATATTGATTGGGAATAAATCTAGCGTATAGAGTCGTTGCTACAGATACTGTGTCAATCCCCATTTGAAAGACTTGAGTGAATGTGGAATCCTGATACCATCCAGCAAATGTGTAGCCTGTTTTTAAGGGGGGGTCTACATAAAATGAGAGGTCTTTTGCGACATTCATTTCAGGTATGAATGTTCCACCCCCTGTATCAAATGTGACTGTGACATAATCCACAAGCATGGCCTGATAGGCATCAATCAGTCCATGTCCATAATAAATATCATATCCTAAAGTCCCTAAATCAGTGGTTGAATTGATGAGTTTGCTTGTGATGGATTCATCTGTGAAACCATTCAAATATGAAATCATCAATCCAATGACACCAGAAACCATAGGTGCTGAAAACGATGTTCCATTTGCTGTTATGTAGGTGTTATTCATCCCTGTAGTCACAATGGCTTCACCAGGTGCAACCACATCGACCATGTCGTTATACATAGAAAATGTTGATAGGACTCGGTTCGAATCGACAGAACCCACGGAAATCACACCTTGATAAGATGCTGGGTATATTTTTACAGGTACGCCTGTATCTGGATTGGTTTCATTGAAATTCCCACTGGAAGCCACCACAATCACACCTTGATCTCTTGCATCGATGATTGCATTCTGAACCAGACTATTCGAACTCTTTCCACCTAATGATAAATTGATGACATCAGCACCTTGTGCTGTGGCATATCGGATTCCTTCGATGATAGATGAATCACTAAATGTATCGGACTCATCTTCTTCAGTGGTCAAATTATCGGCATTATTGGCTTTAATTACCAAAAGTGAAGCATGCTGGAGAATGCCTGCAATACCTTTTTGATTGCCTTTGATGGCTCCAATGACCCCGGCAACTGCTGTACCATGGCCATTATCATCTTCCACATGAGTCAGACCCACAAGCTTTGTTCTTGCATTATAAGATAAAGGAGATATACGTCCAACAAATTCCTCGTGGTCTGTATCAATACCACTATCAATGATGGCAATCATCACTTCTGATGATCCCTCAGATAGCAACCAGGCATTGGTCAAATCAAGCATCCCTATGGCATACTGATCATTGATATAAGGGTCTGATGAAGGTTGTGTCCACGGAGGAGCAAGCTGCGTGAGTTCTTGATTGAGTTCGAAACCTAATTCAAGTAGATCATCAATTTGATGCTCATAGGCGAAGTATGTCGCAAATCCATATTCGGAAAAATCCTTGATTTCGATGTCATATTGATGTGCGATCGATGTTGCTTCTGACATCGATTGAACCTCATAAAGAAGTTCAAATGATGGGGTGAAATCGTTTGATAAACGTGCAAAAACAATACCCAAAAGGAGTATTGAATAGAAGAAAATAAAGATGAATGTCTTTTTGAACAACCGATCACCACCCTCTATATTAAATACGGATTTGATGAAGTATTTATTGGTTCTTTATGATGGAATCAAACAAATGAAATGAAGAAATCATAAGATATAAATACCCCAACAGGGGTATTTGAATGATTCTACTTCATGATTGATCCAACCAAGAATACACATCCATGGAATGCTATACAAATGATTCAAACCAATTCGTGATTTCTTCAAGACGCTTGATTCTCGCTTGAGGTTTACCACTTCTGGAGAGTTCATGGGTTTCACCTTTGAACCATATCAGTTTCGTTTGTAACCCATTTTGCTTCAAAATCGTGTAAAATTGCATGGCTTGTTCTATTGGGCATCGATAGTCGTTATCCGAATGAATGAATAACAGTGGTGTTTGAACTTGATGCGCATATTTTAAAGGCGATTGTTTCCATAACTTTTCCGTATCGACAATCGGATGCCCTGCTGTCTGATCCGCTGAAAAGTAATAGCCAATGTCAGAAGTTCCATGGAATGATAACCAGTTTGAGATGCTTCTTTGTGTCACAGCAGCTCTAAAACGATGGGTGTGACCTACAATCCAGTTGGTCATGAAACCACCATAAGATCCACCTGTGACAAACATTCTATTCACATCGATGTTTGGAATTTTCTTCATGACAAGATCTGTGAATTTCATGATGTCATCATAATCGATGGTGCCGTATTTCCCTCGGATATCTGCAAATTCATTGCCTTTTCCATCACTACCTCTCGGATTGCAGAAAAAGACAACATAACCCATGTTCGCCCAACATTGCATTTCGTGATAATAGACAGTCCCATAGACGGTTTTGGGACCGCCATGAATGTCTAGGATCGCTGGATAGCTTTGATTTGGATCATAGTCTTTGGGAAGTAAAACCCACCCCTTCACACCGTGAGACTTACTTTTGAGGTAATACTCTTTTGGAGTGGCTACATATTTGTTTCTTAAGGCATCGATATTGAAACGAGAAATGATTTCTTGTTTTTCAAGCTTTAAATCAATGCGATAAAGTTCTTGAAGTTTTTGTCGATAGAGTGCAATAATGTATAGTTGTTGGCCTAAGAAAGCCATCCCTTCGATACTGCCATTCAAAGGATATACCTCTTCGATATTTCCAGATAGGTCAAGCGACATGATGCTGTTGTGGTCATCAACAGTCGATAGAAAATAAAGTTTCCCATCCATGACCTGTTCAGAAACAGAACTTCCGAGTCTCACATCTGAACCTACGGTATTGCCGACAGATTTACGGTAAAGATTGAATAAATTCAATTTGCCTTTTTCAAGTAAGAAGACATCGGGATTCTGATTGAGTCCATAGTCTTTCATATCAGATCCGAAAATAATGAGTTTATCTTCTAAAAGAAATAAATTAGAAATCGAGCAATCATCTTGATTGTACAATGTTTCTTTTGTTTGGGTTTTGACATGATAGACATGCACATGGTTTGTGAGTTCACGGATGCCATGATTGATTTTACCCGTAAAATAGATGTGCTGGTGATCTTGTGAGACTTTGATGACTCCAACATGAAAATCAGGCTCAACAATCGGTGTGATACTTTGATTTTGAATGTCGTAAATGAATAGCTGATTTCTTTGATTAGCAGTAAAACCTAATCCATTAAAGTAAAACGGAATTTCATTGATTTCTTCATAGTTGGACATTTGTTTAAATGTCTTCAGTAACTTTTTGCGTTCTTCCTTTTGGGTGGTATAAAGCTGGTGTTGTGAAGGACTCAAGGTTGATGAAAGCAATAAAGATTTTTCATGAAGACATGAATGAATGGTGGTAGGGATCGGAAATGTATAAGCTTTCTCTAATTTTCCTGTTGAAATGGTATAGCGATAATAGATTGTTTCTTTAGATTCTTTCACTGCTTTTTCTTCAGCTTTTGTTTTTGCAAGTTGACACAATAGGGTATCATCGGATTCAAAGATGAAACTACCCTTATTCTTCAAATCCACGAGCTTGATGTGTCTTTCTCCATCATAACGATACAATTGGTAATGATACTCGTTTTTTTCGAGATCAGGTTTTGAGACAACATAGGCAAGTTGAGTCTTGGATGGATTGGCTTGCAAACCGCTGATAAATTTAAAACTTAGAAAATCAGAAAATTGGATAGCTTTCATGGTACACTCCCCTTCTTATATAGTATCCATTATAGACCTCTATTCAAGAAAATGTTTATTATATCGTGAATTTTATTCAAAAAAGAACGAAAAACACGAAATATCGAGATGTTTTCATTTTTTGTAACCATACAAAAAGTGCCTTGGATATCCCAAAGCACTTCATTTTTCAACCTTCATCAATTCAACATTAAATGACAAAATTTCCCTTTTCAAAGACTTTGACTGACTTACCCTCTTGAGTAACACCGGTAATTTCCATATCACTGGATCCAAACATAAAATCAGAATGAACCATTGAATTGTTATAACCAATCTTTTCAAGCTCAGCAATCGGTGTATTGACTCCGTTTTTCACATTCATTGGGTATGCTCTACCAAGTGCCATGTGACAGGAAGCATTTTCATCAAACAAAGTATTCAAAAACAAGATATTGGTATTTGAAATGGGTGAATCATGTGAAATCAATGCGATTTCACCAATATAACGGCTACCTTGATCTGTATCCAGCAAATTGTCAAGTGCTGCTTTTTCCTGTTTAGCATCGTGATTGACGACTTTACCTTCTTTAAATTCTAGCCAGAAGCCATCAATTAACTTACCTTGATAGTTGAGTGGCTTGGTTGCGACAACTTTACCCTGTGTTCCAAACTTATATGGCATCGTGAATGTTTCTTCAGTTGGGATGTTTGGATTAAAATAGGCACCATTGGTTGCGTGTTCACCACCACCTGCCCAAACATGGTTTTTCACCAATTCAACGATTAAGTCAGTCCCTAGACTGTTCTTAAAATGAAGATGCTTGAAATTGTATTGATTGAGGATTTGGTTATGTTTCAGCAGAACTTGGTTGTGCTTTTCCCATTCCTTGATGGGATCATTATCTAAAGTCACTCTGGATGCATCAAATATCGCATTCCATAATGCTTCAACTGCATCTTCTTCACTCAATTTTGGAAACACTTGCTTTGCCCAGATTGGATTTGGTGCTGCAACAATGGTCCATTGTGCACGATTCCCCATCAGGTGTTCACGGAAGAAACCAATGGCTTTTTGCATCGCAATACCTGATTTTTGTGCCTTGATAGGATCAACATCTGCATTCAGTCCAGGAATTGGGGATGCGATTGAAATGAAGCATGCACCTTCGTTGACGAGTTCTTGGTATTGCTCGATGAGCCAAGGTGAGACATGTTCCAAATTTGGAAGTGACATGTGTTTGAGTGAACTTCTTGAAATAAAGTCGTCTGACCACTGGACAAAAACATGTTTTGAGCCAGCCAAATACGCTTCTTCAGCTATTTCACGTGCAAGTTCTTTTGTTTCCGTCGATGTGCGGATGACGGTAATTTGATCTTTTTGAACGTTTGCTCCCACGCGTACCGCGAGTTTTGCAAGTTTGTTGAGTAGTACTTTTGATGGCATGATGATATTCTCCTTATTTATGCATAGTATAACATGAAACTTGAACCATTCCAAGAAAAAAAAGGCTTGAAGGCCTTATTTTATCATGTTTTTGGAATGATGCTTTTCTTTTTCAACATACATTTTTTGATCGACTTTATTGAGCAGATCATCCATGGACATCTTGTGATCATAGGTGATGTAACCTGAACTGAAGGATAGGAATTTAAACTGCTGAAGATACATGTTATTTTTCATATTTTCTGTAACACTTTGAATGTAGAATTCAGGATTTTGATCCGGATGATATTGCAGAACTGTAAAGAACTCATCGCCACCTAAACGAGCTACAAATACTTCTTTTTGTGAGTATCCATTCGAAAGTGATTTCGCAAATTCAATCAAGACACGATCTCCGATATGATGACCATAGATATCATTGACTTCTTTGAAATGGTCCATATCCATCATGATGACATGAAAATCTCGATGATCTTCAATTAGATTGTGAATATAGGTTTCAAGCAAATTTCTTGAATAGACACCCGTTAAGTAGTCTCTATTTCCGGATACAGTTTCTAAAAAGATATAAACAATGATGATGGTCAGTGCAAGGAAGGACCAAGTTAACAAATAGATTGGGAAAATCAGTTGAATGATGATACCAATCATTGGGATGATCATGAAAAGCATGATACCCGAAACTACCCGATGATTGATTGAATTCTTCGATTGAATGACCAAATACAACACTCGAGTATAAAGTATGTAGGTCAATAGATATCTTAAAAACATCAGCGGAGCAACTTTCCAAACATTCGTTTCTGGATCGATGGAATAAAATACAGGAATGATTAGATTGACGACCAAGAAAAATAGGATAAGAATGGATGGGATTTGATAATACATGAACTGCTGCACTTTCTTTTTATTGAAATACAACTTGTAATCCAAATATGAAGTCCACAGACCCATTAGGATAGGACCCGTCAAAATCAGTAAGAAGTTCGATGCATGTGCCATGATATAAGCAAATACACCTTCTTTACCATCGAAAAACCATGATAAGCCTTCAAAAATGAGCCCAGCAATGTTTAAAATGATGATTCTAGAGAATAAAGAAGATGAAAAACTGAAGATATCTTTCTTCATTTGGGTAACAACCCAAATGATGGATAGCATGACGATACTGAATAGACTGATGTCATAGAAAACCAGTGAATCCGGCATAATATACACCTCACTTAAGACCTATTGGTTTCATGGATATATTCAATAACTCTGACTTGAGTGGTTGGTTTACAATAATAATAACCTTGGGCATAATCAACACCATATTTCTTAACCATCAGTGCTTGCTCTTCGGTTTCA
>JANJXB010000103.1 GCA_024709245.1 Acholeplasmataceae bacterium
TAGTAATGTTTATACAAATCAATCATGATTTTTGACAATGCTTGCTCTGTAATGGGTTGACCTTGTTCGACAAGTTGTGTTGCTCTAAACTCAAATGTTGCAAACAGTGTTTGTCTGAAGAAGGTTGCCATAATGCCATCAATGGCAGATTCAAGCAAATCAATCTTCTGCACTTTAGAATTGGCTTTAGAGACGAGATAATCTAACAGTGCATGCTCATTAAATGTAGATGCGATTTCAGCAACGAAAATCGTATAATCTGCGGTTGCCATGGGTTGGTTTTCATTGGAGAATAAAGTATGTGCACTGTGTCCTGCTTCGTGTGCAAGGGTGAACACTGCATCCAGTGTATGATCATGGTTCAGCAAAATATAAGGGTGAAAACCATAGAATCCTGAAGAATATGCTCCAGTACGCTTTCCATCCGCTGGATATGCATCGACAAATCCATCTTTTAGAGCATCTTTTTGATGACTAACAAACACAGGGTCCATTTCTTGGATTGCTTCAAAGAACAAGGATCTTGCAGTTTCAAAATCATACTTCGTGTCATCTTTTGCAAGTTTCATGAAGCGATCGTAGGTGCGATGCTTTTCAAGTTTGAGATGCTTTCTTCTAAGTTCTAGGTATCTCTTGATTGGTTGAGTGTTCTCATAGGCAACATCTTTTAAATTATGGAATACCGATGTTGGAATGTTGTTTTTAAACAATGCAGCATCCAGAGCTGATGCATATTTTCTTGACTTGTAATTGGCTGCTTGATTTTGAAGTACGAGGTTGTATGTCGCTGCAAATGCAGTCTTATTGGTCTTATATCTCTTAAATGCAGCTTCAAACACCTTTTGTCTATCCGAAGCAGTGGGAACTTCAGGAATCATGGATCTGAAATTAGACAGTGTAACTGTGACTTCCTTGCCATCGGATAAAGTGATTTTTTCATCCGTTGCATCGACAATCGAGAGTGCCTGATGCAAAGAAGAAGGAATGGATTGAACAGGTCCATAATTGGCCAGTATACCTTCCTGATCAGAAGATAGGACGTGTTCTTGCAACATGAATAACTTCTCGAATCCGAAACGATAATTTTTTAAGAATGGATCGGAGTCGACAAAAGACATGACTTTTTCTTGACCGATTCCGATGATTTCTGGTGATACAAAGGCTGTTTTCTGATTCATCTTTGAAAACATAAGCATCATTTCTTGATTCTTGGCAGACTTGATTTTATCTTTTAAGTTGAGATCTGAAGAAAGATGAATGTAACCATAAAGACGGTAGACAAGGTGTGTAGTTTCTTCTTCAAGTTCATGAAATGCTTTAAACGATTCAAATTGATTGAGCTTACCTTGAAAGGATGCAAGTGCATCTATTTTTGCAGGTAGTTTTTTTAAATCATCTTCCCAAGCTTCTAAATTTGGATAAAAAAGTGATAAATCCCATTTGGACATATGAATCAATTCCTCTCATCGACGTTGTATTCATTATAACCTATCCATAGGATAACTGGAATCATTTGGGCAAAAATTATGTTAAATCATGATAAAATGTCCTGATGTTATTGAATATTGCATAGATACACTATATAATGAAATAGCGGGTAAGTCCCAAACAAGAACACAAAGTGCTATAGGCTAAAACCTATGCTCCATGAGGAGGAAGACATGATTACAATTTTTACTACACCAAGTTGTTCATCCTGTCGGAAAGCGAAAAAGTGGCTTGATGATCATCAGATCCCCTATGAAGAAAAAAATCTATTCAATCAGCGCATCACAGAGTCCGACATAGACCGTATGTTGGAAAATGCTGAAAATGGATTTGAAGACATCATTTCAACAAGATCCAAGATTTTCAAGGAAGAATCACTTGACGTCGAAGACATGAAAATTAGCGAACTGAAGCAGTTCATCATCAATAATCCGAGCGTCTTAAAACGTCCCATCATGATTGAGGGGGATAAGATGCAGGTTGGATATAACGATGAAGAAATCAGAGTATTCATTCCCAAAAGACTCAGAGAACTCATCATGTGCATGGATTGTCCACAAGGGGAACTCTGTGACTATCAAAGTGCACTGAGACGCTATTTTGACGAAATCAAAAAAGAGATTCAGCAAAACCGATCATAAGACAACAAAAAAAGGAACTCGGGTTCCTTTTTATTTTTCAATCATTTTTGATTTTTAATGCTTTTTACCATGTAAGACATACCAGGTATAATAACCTAATACAACAATAGCTGACATCAACATGAAACCTAGAACATAAGTTGTTCTCACAATCGGAGCAAGTGAAGAAAGGACGTTGATATCACCATTTAGGATTCCTGCATGATCCATTTGAAGCATGAAGATCACTGCAGTAATGGTTGTGGATGCGAGTAAGAATCCCTTGTTTTCAAAGTACCATCCAACCCATAAAAGAATTAAAGGGATGATGAGCTTATGAATTTGAGGTAGAACCAAGGTCCCATAAAATGGGAACCAATCCAGGAAGCGTACAATGATGGCGACCACAAAGAGCACGGTTGCAACCACTGCGGTGATAAAATATAATAAACTGCGTTCTTTCATGTTAACCTCCATCGATTGGTACTTACATATAATATTATAGAGTGAATTAGTGTTCATGTCAATGCTTGATATCAATAATGCCAATAAACGGCCTTAAATGGGCATGTATAGGGGTTTAGAATTGTTTCTCGTCCTTGATTGGTTTAATGATAACAAAAAGTGATGCAAAGATGGCTCCTACGAATCCTGCGGCAAAGCCGTTATTGTACAAATCAAATCCACCTTGGAAAGCAAGTGCCAAAGGTGTAATCAACAAATGCACAAATCCTGCAAGGATTCCTGCGATGAATCCAAAACGTCCTGCAAGTGGAGCTAAGCCCGTAACGAAGAAGATGGCGAGGATGGGTCCGAGTGTGAGTTCAAGGGGTGTCAGCCATACAGCCAGTATCGCACCGAGTACAACGGGTAAACTATTGAGTGGATGTTTACCGAATGCACCAAATCCAATAATGGTTAAGATGGCACCCATGACAGGACCATTAATCTTAATATCAAGTCCTAATACGATTGCGATTGAGAACAATCCCATCAATCCCACATTGAGAATTGTTGCAGGTTTTCCTGCCACATCCACAAAATCACTGATGAGTCGTCCTGAATTCTTTAATAAAATTGGATACTTGTTCGACACCTTAGGATCGAGTATGAATGCATAGATGATCATCATGACACTGATGACAAGCGTTGCAATGAGTAAGGGTAGATGATATTGGTTTTCAACCTGAGCACTGCGTTCGATGGTGACAAACACAGAGAGTATTGCAGTTAAAAACATCGAGATGACACCCATGGAAAAGCCGGTATTGTATAAATTGTAGCCCTGATGGAATTTAATGCCATGTGCGTTAAAAATGGGTAGGATGAAACCAACGAGCATACCCACAACCAGTGCTAGAGGAATACCGATTGAAAGATTGAGTCCTATTCCAAACATGATGTAACTGACGATTGGTGATATTCCAGAAGAAAAGAGTAAAACCAATATGTAATTTTTAAGCGGAGTTTTACTTACCTTGGCATAGAGGTAAATCCCAACATACATAGGAATCGCATTGAAAATGTTTTTACCAAAAAAAGCGAATCCAGCAATCGTTAGGATTGCAGCAAAGATGGGTCCGGTCATTTTTAGTTTAAGCCATTTAATAATCAGCAAGTTCAAGAGTACTGTCAATGAAACATTAAAAAGTGTCGCTGCCAATCCACCAATCAGCAGATAATCAGAGACTAAAATACTTTTGCTCAGTAAAATGTTGATAAATCCTTCAAACATTTGGTCGATCGGTTCCAATGTGAATGAAAGGATGAACAAAACACCAAAAATAAACGGTATGAGCATATGATGTTTGATGTATTGTAAGATTGGGTGCATAGAATTCCTCCATCCAAATCATTATAACAAAAAAAACGCACACGCACAATGAACTATAAAAAAAGATAGCATCGGCTATCTTTTACATGTAAATGCGCGTTCACTCTTGCGTTTTGTCGGTTGAATTTCAATCTGGTGACGTTGTAAAAACTGTTCAAATAACTTTTGACCTTCGTGGTAATTTCCAACTTCATATTCCACTTCATAATCCACAACATTGCAATATTCACAACGATCTAAAAACAGGACACCACCCTCATAAGGTGTGCTTACACGATAATTGTCAAGTGAAACTTTAAAAGTGACAAACATATCAAGCTCTTCGAAGAAGTCTTTAGCATAAAATCCATTTTGGATCATGTCAAGTGCTTGTTGTTTCGTTAAAAGCACATGACTTTCGAAAGCACCTTGTTCACTTTGACTTTTCCAAGTGATTTTATACAGCATATCACTTTTTTGACGAATCCGGAGGACCATCTTTTTTTGATTCAACAGATAATCATCAGTATCAAAGTAGTGGTTAGTTTGTTTAAAAATGTTGTTTTCAAGATTAAATTTTTTCAGCAGTTCCTGATACTTTTCACTAGTAATCCCGGTCTTAAATTCAATCTCAATATTTTTTGTCATGGACGTTACCTACCTCAGATTTTTCTGATGATCATTACCGCTCTTTTATTATATCAAAACACCCCATATAAATAAAGGAAAAACGTTTACATTCGTGAAGAAGAAACCTAATAATTGAAAAACAAAATGAAAATGGTAGAATAGAGATGAAGAAAAATTCCATTCAAGGAGGAAATTAAAAAATGGCTATTAAAGTAGCAATCAACGGTTTTGGCCGCATTGGTCGTCTTGCGTTCAGACTGATGGCAGATGATGCAAGATTTAACGTTGTAGGGATCAATGATTTGACTGATGCTGAAACATTGGCATATTTGACGAAGTATGATACAGCACAAGGTACATTCAAGCTGAATTCAGTAAGTTATGAAGGTACAGACTTAGTGGTTGATGGCAAAAAGATTCCAATTTTTGCTGAAAAAGATCCAAAAGCTTTACCTTGGGGTAAACTCGGTGTTGATGTTGTTCTCGAATGTACGGGTTTATTCACAGATGAAGTAAAAGCTGGCTGGCATCTCGAAGCAGGCGCTAAGAAAGTCGTTATTTCTGCTCCAGCAACTGGCAATGTTAAAACAATCGTATTCAATGTCAATGACAATGTACTTGATGGTTCTGAAAACATCATCAGTGGTGCATCTTGCACAACTAACTGTTTAGCACCTATTGCAAAAGTTCTTGATGATAATTTCGGTATTGTAGGTGGTATGATGACAACCGTTCATGCCTACACCAATGACCAATCACTCATGGACGTTCCTCATAAGAAGGGTATTTTATCCAGAAGAGGACGCGCAGCAGCAGCAAGCATCATCCCATCTTCCACAGGTGCTGCAAAAGCTATCGGTTTAGTTCTTCCACAACTGAAAGGTAAACTTGATGGTACTGCACTTCGCGTTCCAACCATCACAGGTTCAGTTGTTGACTTGACTGTTGAAGTGAAGAAGCATACAACACTCGAAGAAATTGATGCAGCATTTAAGAAAGCAGCAAATGAAACATTAGCATACGTTTCAGATCCAATCGTATCATCCGATGTCATTGGTTCTCATTATGGATCACTCTATGATGCAAACACAACGCAAATCGTCAATTATGGCGATCGCCAACTCGTGAAAGTCATGGCTTGGTATGACAATGAAATGAGCTATACTGCACAATTGATTCGTACTGTGGGTAAATTAGCTAGTTTAATCAAATAACACGCTAAACGATTCAAAATATGACAAAAGGGTGCGAATTCAATCGATTTCGCACCTTGATTGTCAAAATATGGTAAAAAATGTAAGAATTAAGAAAATTGTCATCATTTTCATTGACAACCATTTATTAAAATTATATAATCAAAGGGAAAATGTGAATAGCATCTTTCAACACAATGTAAAAAGGCAAACTTGAGGAAACTCAAGGACGCAAAGCTATAGGGCCTGAAATGGTAGCCAGTTGTCATTATGAGTATCGTCTAGACTTAACTAGACATTATTCTTGCGTGACTTCAGTGGCTTTTTATTTTCAAAAACACAAGTCGACGTAAGAGATACGTTGACTTTTTTCATGAAGGAGGCGAAAACTTGCCAGGGAAAAAGTACGTGCCAATCCTGATCATCATCATGTTAACGATTGCGCTGGGATTCACGTCATCCGCCGCCTTCGCTTACTGGCAAGATGTATCAGAAGTTGGTAACGTCGTCATTCGATTTGAAGGTGAAGATGCAAATTTGGTTGTTGATGAAATGCATGATCAATTTACAGGCATGCTCGTCCCAACCGGATATGTGAACTTCGAAGGGGAAGTTGACGAAGTTGTATTCGAGTATGAAGTCAGTCTTGACAAGACACTGGTACAAACCATGAATTTGGTTGTCACAGCAACAGAAATTAAGATCGGTGATTCAGAAACCTATGCACAACTTGTATCGATTTCGATTAACAATCAAAGTGAAACATTCGAAGGTGAACTTTTCAACAGTAAAGTTACCGTCAGAATTGTTGTGAAGTTATTGGAGCCTATTGATGAAGCAGAGGCAATAGAAAGAGGATTGAACCTAGAATTAGTCAATGTCGAAGACTCGAGACAAGCCTTCGAAGACATCAAGGGTCAAACCATCAGTTTTAAAATCACATTCAGTGTAACTCCAAGAGTGCCTGAAGAATAAAAACAAAAAAATAAAAGGGAAAATAAAAGAGGAGATTTAAAATGAGACAAAAGAGTTTAGTAATCGGTTTATTAGTTGTATTGGCCTTCTTGGTATCTGGTTTCACTTATGCATATTGGGCAGCAGGAATTGCAGCTGATTCAGAATCACAAACAGGTACAATCACTGTTGGTACAGGGGAAACAGTAGTTTCTACAGTTAACGTTTCTGCAGCAGTCAATTCACAAGGCGCTGATGCACTTGTTCCAGCTGGTTTTGCAGCATCTGGTAAAATTACTTCATTAACATTAACATTCACAGTTGATTGGGATTCCACAGGCTTAGATGCAAGTGGTTTAACAAGTACATTAACTGTTTCATTAGTTTCAGCAACTAATCCATCATCTGTAGACGTCTTATCTTTGTTCAATGCATCTTTCAATAATGGCGGATCCTACACGATTATCTCAGACGGATCTAACGTTACTGTTATTGCAACAATCACAATGGATGAACCCGCAAACCAAGCTGAATATAACCTCGTAGCAGGTCTTGCAATCACATTAGGTTTCTCATTCTCAGTAGCAGCTAGCACAACTGCAGCGTAATTATTAAACATTAATTTATCCACTCGAGGCAGCTGACAACCCGGCTGCCTCTATATTTTACATTTACAATGAATAGATTAAATTGATTGTTTCAGTTCAAATGCAATAGTTAAGCTATACTCAATGATATGAACGATAATGTTGAATAAACATTAACATTTTTAAGGTTTTATGATATAATTTCTCCGATATGAAATATTTCATAGGAGAATGATATCGTGGATCTAGCTAAAAAGAAAGAAACTTCGAAATTAATCGGAACTATCCTTTTCTTTGTCGTTGCCGGTTTGCTTCTCTTTTACATCTTGATTGAAGCACTCTTACCAACGATGACCATCAAAATATTCCAATTCAAGCCCTTTGTTGTCATCACTGAAAGTATGGAACCCGTACTGAATGTCAACGACATGGTGGTTGCTACCAACCCTAATCTAGATAACCTAGAAGTAGGAGATATCATCACCTTTGAAGCGGATATTGATTACAACGGCACAAAAGAATATGTCACGCACTACATTCATTCCATTTCAACAGATGGCAATGGGAATCGCATCTTTAGAACCAATCGCTATGGTAGCACTGTAGCAGACACATGGACATTGAGAGATCAAGATGTCATTGGAGTCTATTGGTTCCACATTCCTGCGATTGGTGCAGTTTTGCAATTTCTAAAGAGTCCCTTTGGAATTGCAGCTGTCGGTGTGAATATCGTCATCATTGGTGCTATCGTATTCATCGTCAAGTCAGACAAAAAAGGAAAACCGCAAACTGAACTATAGGACGTGCTAACTTGACAGATTTTTTAACGACAGATGAACTGCTTGCTCAGTTAAGGAGACAAGAAGCAGGTTCTGTCACTCCGAATTCACAAACCAAAAAGAAAGATAAAAAGAAATTTAAAATCAATAAGAAAGTTTTGTATTGGGTATTATTTGCCATTGCAATCCTGCATTTGATCTATATTTCCATTCCAATGATTTTACCGGATCGTGGTCTTGGTTTAGTTCGTTATACCAATGTCATTGCAGTCCCCATTGACCAAGAAGTTGTCGTTGATGAAACGGGGTTTGAAATTAGTGCAACTGTTGTTCTGATTGAAAAATTTGATCCAGACAAACTTGAAGTTGGTGATTTAGTCGTCATTTATGGTAAGTTTGGCAGTAATGTTTACTGGGTAGAACGTGTTGCTTCATTCAATTTAGTTGACCAGACAGTAACCACAACGCTCGATGGTTATATTGCATCTGAAGATGTCAATACATTTGATGAGATTGAAGGTTTCTTTGTCAGAAAAGCAAGCCTTGCCGGAACGCTGACTTATGTATCATCCAATACCAGAGGATATCTTGTGATGCTCACATCACATGCACTGGTATTATCGATTCTCTACTATCTCTACATCAGAGACAAGGATAAGGCGAATCAAAAGAAAAAGAATAAGAAGAAAAACTTTTGGGCCTTTCTGAGATCATAAGAATAGGCCTTTTGATTAGGTGAAACATGAAACGACATTTGACTCTGAATAACATCATCTTCTATATCCTAGCGTCCATTTTGACGCTATTTATTGTATTGGAAATCTTTTTTCCTGACCAAGCCATTGACATTGTGGGGTTTCGGAATTATGCAGTCGTTTCTGATTCCATGGAACCCGAAATCAACATCAATGACGTCGTGGTGGTGAGAAAGATTGACCTTGACAAACTCAAACCGGGTGACACCATCACGTTTTATACTTATCTGCCAACCATCTATGATGATGAAGAAGGAAATACGATTTACCAAAGAAGTGTCGTAACCCATTATTTAGGTGAGATCACCTCAGATGCTTTTGGGACTGTATATAAAACTTATGGCATCAAAAATAATCCAGAATTAGACTTTGATAATTGGAAAGATGAACAGGGACAACCCACTGAAATTAGAGATGAAGATATCATCGGGATCGTTGCATTTAAAATCCCGTGGATTGGAACGATTTCAATGTTTTTCCGTGTTGTTTTCACGAGTCCAATCATGCTTTTTCTGATTGCATTAAACATTACCATTATTGTTGTTTTAATCAAAGTACTTAAAAAGAAACCTCAAGGAAATTAAAGATGGAATGGAATCATTTGATTGAACAGGAACTGAAGAAATCCTATTTTCAAGACCTCGTCACCTTTTTGAAAGCTGAAGACCAGAAACATTTGGTGCTTCCACCGAAAGAAAAGCGGATGACTTGTTTTAAGTTAACACCCTACGATCAGGTTAAAGTCGTGATCCTTGGACAAGACCCCTATCACAATATGGGTCAAGCCCATGGACTCGCTTTTTCGGTTGAACAGGGTGAATATCCACCAAGTTTGAAGAATATCTATAAAGAACTCATGGAGGATTTAGGCATTTCGTATCCTAAAACAGGCAATCTGTCTTCATGGGCAAAACAGGGTGTCTTACTTTTGAATACCTGTTTAACCGTTGTTGCACATCAACCCTTGTCACATCAAAATAAGGGTTGGGAAATCTTCACTTCCGAGGTTGTCAAGACACTCAATATGAAAGAAACACCCGTAGTCTTCATCTTATGGGGCGCACATGCTCAAAAAATGAAGGCATACATCACCAATCCCAAACATCATCTCATCATGAGTGCCCACCCATCACCTTTATCTGCATCAAGAGGGTTCTTCACATCCAAACCTTTTTCTAAAACCAATCAAATACTCATTCAATCAGGGTTAACACCCATCGATTGGAGTCTTATTGAATCATGACATTCTGTGTCATTTTTCATTATTCATGACTAGTTTTCGAATTTCATGTATAATTGATGTGCAGAGTAGTGAGAAAGCGTTAAGTGTCTAGTCATGGGATGTTTGACTAGAACGAACACGAAAGTGGCGGTTTTCTCATTTGTCCGCTGTAAGCGATTATAGTGGATCTCTCATCGCGGAGGTCTTTTTTCATGAAAGGTATCGAGTTCAGGATTATCAGATTCGACAATTTTTCTGTCACATCTCAAAGACGATGCCTTTTTTTATTGAAACCATCTCCTCAGAATCTGGAGGGTTACATATGTTTAGTCTAGACAACATCAAACAGATGCTTAAACACCATGGAGATTTTCATTTGGATCTAAAAGTCATCCATGTAGGAGGAACCAATGGAAAAGGTTCCACATCGTTGATGATTCAAAATATACTCATCCAAGCAGGGTATCGTGTCGGTATATACACATCCCCCTTTGATATGGGAAGATTCGATAACATCAACATCAATCATATCCAAATTCAAAAAGAAGAGATTGAACGACTCCAGCATTGTTTTCAAGAAGACTTTGAACGTTTTCATTTGAGCCCATTTGAAATCGATACATGGATTGCTTTGTATTATATGAAAGAGCATCATGTCGATTATGCTGTGATTGAAGTCGGACTGGGAGGAAAAGATGATGCGACCAATGTGGTCATGCCTATTCTTTCTGTGATTACCAATATTGGACTCGATCATCAGGATGTATTGGGTTATGGTTATGCATCGGTTGCTGAAAAGAAAGCAGGCATCATCAAAGATTGGGTTCCTGTTGTCCTTGGACATGACATCAATCCTGAGGCATTTCAAGTTCTATCCGACCATGCAAATCAACATCACTCTACATTACACTTGGTCAAAGAGTATCAAATTACGCGAAGAAATCCAAAAATTGAATTAAGGTATGAAAACCAAATCTATCAATTGAACACTCTCGCAGATTATCAGGCAAGAAATGCAAGTTTAGCCATTGAAGCGTCGAAGGTTCTCATCAGTTTAGGTGTCAACATTTCTCAACATCACATTCAACAAGGCATTGCCATGGGTGTACCTCCGAAAAGATTTCAATTATTATCATCGTCACCGATGATCATCATCGATGGCGCTCATAACAAAGAAGGTATGGAAAGACTCATTGAATCGATTCAGAAACTCGAGTTTACGCAGAAGATTCGAGTCATAGTCGCCATCCTCAAGGATAAACCTTATCTTGAAATGATAGAATTGCTCAAGGGAATCACCGATGATATCACACTCACCACTTTTGAGCATGAACGAGCGATGGATTTATCACTCTTTCATGATGATACAATTCATCTAGAGCATGATTATCAAAAAGCACTCTCAAGTATGGATCAACATCCTGATGCCATCCACTTGATTACAGGCTCTCTCTACTTTTTAGCCATTGTTGTGAATACTTTGAAAGGAATGATGAATCGATGAAAAACAATCAAGCCAT
>JANJXB010000038.1 GCA_024709245.1 Acholeplasmataceae bacterium
AGATTACCAAATGCAATCTCATTTTCACCTTTTTTAGCAGCGACGATGGATGTTACCATTTCAGGCAATGAAGTACCAACAGCGACAATGGATAATCCCACTAAAGTGATGGCTTTTGTCTCTGTCATTTTGAAGAAAACAACTAGGACTGAAGTTGCTAAGTTACTTGCACCTTCTGTGACCATGTAGCCTCCAGTCGTGACTCCAATCAAACCTAAGATTAAAAGTATCAATGCTTTTTTTGAATCCAATATTTTGAATTCACCTTGATCATCTGTTGTTTTCCCAGTTTTGATCATCATATAAACATATCCGATAAACGAGATGAGCAAAATGAGTGCTTCCCACCCCACAATACGTGTATCACTCTGGAAGAATAACGATAAAACTAAAATCAGTATGGATGAAAAGATTAAATATGGAAATTCTTTTCGATGCATTGTCTTTGAAACTTTGACTGGTTTTGCGAGTGCAGTAAGTCCCAAAATCAGGGTAATATTCACAATATTTGAACCAATCACATTTCCCATAGCAATATCAGCGGTTGCACCTGGCTCAACAGTCAATGAAGCGATGAAACTCACTGCAAGTTCTGGTAATGATGTACCAAAAGCCACTAAGGTTAATCCAATGACAAGTGGTGATACATTAAACTTTCGAGCAATTGAAGATGATGATTCGACAAAGAAATCAGCACCTTTCACTAAAAATAAAAATCCAATGACAAGTAAGGCAAGATTCAAAATGTACTCCATAATATCTTCCTTTCAAAAAAAGCCCTCAAGACTAAAAAGTCTTGAAGGTCTTGTTACAAGCTTTGCTTGAAAATCAACCGGGTTTTTAAACCGTCCTGACGATTGATTTTAGGGAAACTACTCCCCTTCAATAAAAATTGTAGCATATCTCAACCTTAAAATCAATGAAATCGTTCAGTTTATATTCTACTTACAGATTAGATATTGATTGGAAATCAATGATTAATTTCTGGATATAGTCAATATCTAGAGAATAAATCCAAGGATTGCTACGAACAAAACAATGAGAGGAGCAGGTATTTTTTTGGATAACAATAAGAGTGCAGAACCCATAACAATGCCATACACGATCACATCAACTGGAAGTTTCATACTTGAAGTGATTGCTGTCATCAGGATTAAACTTGCAGCAGTAACAGTGACCCCCTTAAGGAAATACTTCATGAGTATCATTTTTCTAGATTGTCTCCAAATGGGAAACATGAAATAAACCAAAAGGATGCCCGGTAGGAAGATGCTGAATGCACCAAGGATTCCAGCGAAAAACGAATAACCAGATCCAGCAAATGATCGCGAACCAACAAATGCAGCAAAACTGAATAAAGGGCCTGGTATTGCTTGATCTATCGCATACCCAGAAAGGAAATCATTCAACGATAAGAACGACTGAGACTGAACTAAATCTTGAATCATCAGAGGTATTACAATCTGACCTCCACCAATGACTGAATAACCATAACGATAAAAGGATGAAAAAAGAGTCAACCAAGGTGTAGATATCCAGTTTCTTATCCCTTCATTGAGTAATGCTATTCCAATGACAATACCGAGTATTGCCCAACGCGGTTTCAGTTTTTCAGTGGCATTGATTCTCTCTTTGATGTGAGGAAAAAGGTAGACGAATCCTCCTGTGATTAACATACCTGGCACAATCCAAAGGGAGTAATCGACAACCCATAAACCTATGCCTAGCATAATCAAATACATCAGCCAATCGATTTTCTGTTTGAGCACTTTTCTCGATAATGAATATGCTGCATAAATGATAAATGCAACTGCAACAGCGGGAAGATAAGTGATCACTGGTTTCCAGCCATCATGATTGTCAATCCATGTAAAAAATACACCAAAGGATGCCATGATCACAATGGCTGGAAATGCCCAAACTAAAAATGTAAGGAATGCTAAGATTGGACCCCCAACATAATACCCAATGGCTGTAATGGTTTGTGAGCTACTAGGTCCTGGAACAAGTGCGTATAAACCAATCATTTCAGTTAATTCTTCTTGAGTCAAGTACTTCTTTTTTTCGACCATGATGGATGAGAATACACCATAATGGGCTTCTGGTCCACCGTAGGAACCTAATGAACACATCAAAACATCCCAAAGAAAACTTGACCATTTGATCTTCTTTTGCTCGCTCATATCAATTCCCTCCTATCTTTAGATTTTTCTTAAGTAAGTAGATGCTTAAAAACAATACCGCAAGTACTTCGATGAATGTAGAGAACAATATGACGTAGAGGATATTGATTTCATAAAGTACACCAATGATTAAAGATCCGATAAACCATGCTGATCCAAAAACTGCATAAAAAATACCATAGGCAGTCGCTCTTTTTTCTTTCGTGACCATTGTTGATACGACAGCTTTTAAGATCGATTCTTGGGCTCCCATACCAATACCCCATAAGATAACACCGATCACAATTCCTAAAATACGCGTAGATAGGAAGAATATTGGAGCCATGAATAATGAAATACTGATTGCTAAAATCAAGGAGATCATTCCTTTTTTATCAAAGTAATGGCCAAATACGAGTGCAGAAATGGCATCAACTCCCATTGCGAGTGCATAGAGTAAAGGAATATAAGTGATGTCTAATAAGGATTGATCGCTCAAATGGAAAGCAAGAACAGGATAATCGATAAATCCAAATGCGATTAATGCAACTGCTATCATGTAGAACTTAAATGCTTGATTTCCTCGAATACTTTGTTTGGTTTTGACTGTTTCAAATTCATCTGGGTGTGGATACTTAATTCTTGATATTGTTAAAATAACGAGGGTTAGTATAGCAAAGATACCCAGTAAACCAAATGCCAATTGATACCCATCGAGTTCACTTCCTTGATTGAAAGATAGAACAATATAGACAAAGATTGGACCTAAGAATGCTCCAAATTGATCCAAAGCTTCTTGTATTGCAAATGATTTACCAGCACCTAAATGAGGTGCGGTAAACGAGGTTAAAGCACTCTTTGCTGGTGCTCTGATGCCCTTTCCGACGCGCTCAAGTAAGATTAAGATGATGGCAATCTCCCAGATGGATTGATCTACAAACATTAGGAGTGGTATGACAAGCAAATTCAATGAATACCCTAAAAACATCATCAACCAATATTTCTTTGTTTTGTCTGCAATGGGTCCAGTAATTAATCGGAGTGCTTGTCCAATGAACTCACCTAGACCTGACGTGAATGAGATGACTAGAGCTGAAGCTCCAATCAATCCCAAATAAGATCCATAAATACTTCGAGCACCTTCATGAGTGAAGTCGGATAATAAACTGATGAATCCTAAGAGTAAGAGAAACAGAAAAGCATTTTTCTTGATTGAATGATGTTTATTCACGAGGACCACTTTCCTTCTTCTGATGAATTTCACGACTTAGTTCGGTAATTTTTTCATTCAATTGATGGTATAAAACTCTTCCTTTCTCTGTAATGGAATAGTATTTTCTCATTCTTCCAGAGTCAGAGTTTTCTTCGCATACCAGTAATCCTTCATCCACCATTTCTTTGAGCAAAGGATAAATATGTGACGGTCCAACTTGATAGCCATGATGCTGGAGTTCTTCAATCATCCATGATCCATAAATAGGGTCCATGGATGCATGATACAAAATATGAATGCTTAGAAAACTTAAATATACTTTCTTCTCATATCGACTATTCATACAAACACCTTCTATCATTTATTGATATCATCTTTTGATATTATATCACAATCTTGGATTTTATTATAGATAGAAAGATGAAGGATATGATCATAGATCCATCATTCCATTTTTGACTCAATTGATATATTTATTTTGATTGTAAAACGAAAAACCATCCAGACGGATGGTATGTTTGATCATATGTTCATTGGTTTCTTATCTTGATAATCATTCATGAACATAACAAATATGTTTATATATGTTTTTCCGTTCTTAAATCGTTAGGATCTAATGAGTTTCTTGTAAACACAAATCGATTCCATCTCATGATATCTCCTGTTGGAGATTCTTGATCATGATCCATGATTTTGGACCATAAATGTGTAATTCTTACACCATCTCCATCCATATCATCGGCTTTTTGAAGATTGAATAATTTGGTTTTTAGGATATGCCACTTCCACCAATCTAAAGAGTGGAAAAAATAGAAGTCTGGCCACCAACTTGGCTCCAAAAAATCAGGAACTTGACGAACAAACTCTTGATCTGGACCAAATAAAACAAGTCCAAATTGACCTCCTGGACGTAAAAGTCTCGAGAGATGGTTTGTCGTATAATTGTCTGCAGTACCAAAGAATTGATAAGAATTAATGGCGATGACAACATCAAAAAACCCAGAAGCGAATGGCAACCGATGAGCATCGGCTTGAATGGGAATCACTAAATGATCAACATCTGCATTCCTTATTCTTTTCAAGTTTTCATCAGGTTGAATGATGTCAACTGCAAAGACTGTAACACCATATTCTTTGGCTAAGAAAATCGATGTTAATGCATTCCCACACCCTAAATCAAGAATTTTCATCCCTGGAGTCAATGTGAGGATGCGTGATAAACTTTCAACTAGCCAAAGACAATGTCCGCCATCTTTATGATCATATATCCATTTGGGGTCATATTTAGCCGCTAAAGGATACTTTTGATCTGTCATAAGATTCATTTTTTCATTAAAGGTTAACATGATTACTTCTATTGAGTTTAAGTTTCATTTTTATTTTTTACAATTTTCTCATCAATGTAAATAGAATAGATACGTATTGATATATAAAAAAGGCCAATACCTTGAGTATTTGACCTGTTCTAGTGAGATGTGCTGGACTACCTATTTTAATACAAATTAGCACCCTATGAAATTTTTTAGCACCCTTGACAGAATTTTAGCATCCCTATACAAACGGCTTAACAATAAAATGATACTAAATATCTATTCTATAAATGCTGTGTTTGGGTATGCCCTCATAATAAAACACATAATTCTTAGGAGGCATTATCGTTTCAATATGGATGCCACCGAGTTTGTTAATAACACTTTTTGATGGGTAATTATCTTCATCACAAGAAATAATCAAATATGTCATACCATGAAACCTAGCTACCGAGTAAGTCATCATAACAGCTATTTTGGCATAACCATTTCCACGAAAAGATTCGTCAATTTCATAACCTACATTCCCGTTAATATAGGAATGTTCATTGTGTCCAATGCGAATACTAATCTTGCCAATTGTGCTTGATATTGAGTTCAGGTAAATTTCATAATAGTAAAATGGAATAACTTTATCATCACCAACACAAGTTTCAATAAGTTTTAGCGTAAGCGTATCACCTTTAATTATCGTAAAATTTCGATTGAATTCCATAACAATACCTCTATAAAAACATAGTCATGTAAACCGGCAAATAAATAACATCATCCTTTAGCGCTAAATCTTTTGTGTGAATGATGTATTTTTTACCAAGCTTGTCTTTGAACTTGGTACCAAACTTGTCTAGTGATGACGTTGTATAGTTTTTACCTGATTTAACTTCAATTGGTGATATTTTAGTCGGTTTAGATTTATCTACTATAAGAAAATCTATTTCCATCGTATTCGACCGATCTTGATTATCTGCTCTTGAGTAAAAATATAATTTCTTATTTAAGGCAGTAAGCATTTGTGCAACGATATTTTCAAATATCATCCCGTTGTTAACTTCAAGGCGATCTTGAACAATGGCTTTTGCTACTTCTTGATGCATTTCATCGTTTTCACTGAATGCTTGGCTTAAGAGTAATCCGGTGTCTGCCATATACATTTTAAGTGTTAGTCTGTCGCGATTTAATGATAATCCGAAATTCGGGTCTGACGCATTAAAGCATACATTGGTAATCATTGCTTCATCCAACCAGGTAAATGCATCTTCATAATCTCTAAATCGAGCATCTTTTGATAATGAACTTAACATAAACTTTTTCTCATGTTTTGATAATTGACTCGGGATTTCATCGAAAATGCTGAGTACTTTATGTTCATATCCTTTAGCATACTTAGAAATGTCATTCTTATACAGTTTTAAGATATCTCTTTTAATTCGATCTACTTTTGTATAATCATTGGTATTTAAGAATTCCATAACTGATTGAGGCATACCTCCTATTAACAAGTACTGTCTGAAAAGCTTCATAATCGTTGAATGAATTTCAACTAGAGGTTTTAAAGTTTCAAAATGCTTTTTAATAAGAGGAATAACATCACCTCTACCAAGTGCAACACAAAATTCCTCGAAATCAAGGGGATACATTTTAATTGCTCTTTCTTCTGAAGGTATTAATATGCTTTCAACATTACGTTTGATGGATAATAAAGAACCGGTCTCGATATAATCATAACGGTTGTCATTCACTAGATGTTTGATAAGTTGTCTTGCTTGAGGAAACAGTTGCACTTCATCAAATACAATAAGTGAGTTTCTTTCATATAATGTAGTCCCTGTGATTGATGTTAAGAAAAAGAAAAAATCATCAAGATTTGATGCGTACTTTTTGAAAAGTGATTTAACCTCATCACTTGCTATACTAAAATCAATAATTATGCTTGATTTGTATTCTTTTTTTGCGAAAGTTTCAACCAC
>JANJXB010000054.1 GCA_024709245.1 Acholeplasmataceae bacterium
CAAACATGTAATTGATGTAACCATCACATTCATACACGTTGACATAATCTTCAGCTCGATACTGCAAAATCGCCACTTTATCCGGCATATCGAGTTCGGTATACAGGGTGGTTGCTTCACCTATCGAGAGCCGTTTTCTTAAAATGGGTAAATTGCTGTCGATGATGGATTTGACTTCAGCATTGATTCGATCAATGACATTCTGGTTGATAATTCCATCAAATTGATCCAAAATCGCAAGAATGGAGCGAGAAATGGAATAATTGAACTTGATTTTTGCATTTGGATATAACCGCTTGACTGCCATCGCTACGATATATCTCAACGTTGATTCATAAATTCTCATCGCATCCGGATGATCCAATTTCAAAAATTCAATCTCAGCATCCTTGGTTAAGATGAAACTCAGTTCTCTGAGTCTACCATTGATGGTTGCTGCAAGCACATCGAAAAGTGATAAATCTTTGGCAACCTGTTCCAATGTCACAGGATGTTCATAGTGATAGGGTTTCCCCTGGATTAAAAAATTCATATAAGCTCCCTTAATCTTCCTCATCAAACAGATCGAGTCTGTTCAATCGTATTTTGGTGTCACCTTGAGTGACGACTTCTTCTTTTATTTTTTCAATGGGTTGTTCGACGATGGGTTGTGTTTTCTTTGATACTCTGGTTTTCGGTTCTACCTTCGGTTCATCGACTGCAGGAAATACTTCAATCATGACTCCACTGCCATCTTGATCCACATCGAGTAATTTCTTCCCAAATTTGTTACCTGAATACTTTAAGTCTGCTGCATAAAGGATGAATACCTTCTGATCGGTAAGGATTCTTACCATCACATTTTCCTTTTGTTGAGCTCTCGACAATCGCGATGCTGACACAGCAAGGTGTGGATTTGCCTTTTGATGTTCGATGATCAGAATACCTCTTCGATTACGATTATAAAGGGGTAACTCTTCCACCACATCTTTGATGACATGACCACGGTTGGTGAGGATGACAAAATCATCACCCGGTTCGACATAGAGTGAACCTGCACAGGAATCTCCTTCCGATAGACTCATGCTCTTAACGCCTCCAGCTTGCAATCCATACAGAGGTAATTCCTCGGTCTTAAATCGAAGGGCATATCCTTTTTGAGAGATGGAAAGAATATTTTTTCTTGAACCCAAATCCACGGATGTAACAAGATCGCCATCCGAGAGTTTCATACAGCGGACAGGTTTGTTGTACCGGTTGACTTCAAATTCCGAAAGCATGGTCTGTTTCATCATACCCTCTTGAGTTGCGATGAGCACAGTATCTTCGGTATGGAATCCTGTGACCGATAGGACTTTCACGATGGTCTCATTTTTCTCGATTGGGACGATATTGTTGATGAAAACGCCTAAATCTTTCCATTTTTGCTCATCAATCTTAAAGACAGGTAAGAAGACATAGTTTCCTAAGTTGGTAAAAATCAATAAGGTATCTAACGTATTCAGTTCACTTTCAAACATCAATGCATCATCTGTTTTCAATCCAGGTGTTTGTGAAGCTTGATAACTTCTCACACTTGCACGCTTGATGTAACCTTCTCTTGTGACACCAATGATGACTTTTTCATCACTGACGAGTTCTTTTTCCTTGATCTTGATGTTTTCAATTTCAGCCTCGATTTCACTCTTTCTCGCATCACCTAAGAGCTCTGAAACTTCAATCAATTCTCTTTTGATGACACGACGAAGTGCCTGTTCACTCGATAAGATATGTTCAAGTTCTCTGATCTTATCGGATAAACCTTTGGATTCAGATTCGAGGGCTAAAATATCGGTATTGGATAACCGGTAAAGTTGTAAAGTGACAATGGCTTCGGCTTGAAGATCCGAAAAATCAAATCGAGCCATGATGTTTTCTTTTGCGTTTTGCTTATTGTTTGAGTTTCTGATGATTTTGATAATCTCTTCAACGACGGAGACCATCTTGATTAAACCAGAAACAATGTGCTGGCGTTTGGTTGCCTTCGCAAGTTCAAAGTTCGAACGGTTGGTGATGACATCTTTTTGATGATCGACATAAGCCTTGAGAATCGGAATCACACCGACCAGGACAGGTCGATGATTCAAAATGGCAACCATATTATAGTTATAGGCAATCTGCAAATCAGTGTTTTTAAACAAATAGTTTAACAAGAATTGAGCATCCGCACCTTTTTTCAAGTCAATCGCGATTCTCAGTCCTTCTTGGTCCGATTCATCTCGAATTTCTAGAATGTCTTCAATCTTCTTATCGATTCTCAGCATATCCATCTGCTTGACCAGTTCGGCTTTGTTGACTTCATATGGAATCTCACGGATGATGATACGGTCTTGACTCTTCGACATCTCTTCGATTTCGGTTTTGGCACGGATGACTACTTTACCTGCACCGGTTTCAAGTGCTGATAAAATCCCTTGATGTCCCATCACGATACCACCTGTAGGGAAATCCGGTCCTTTGATGATGGAAGCTATCTCTTGGAATGTGATATTCTCATTATCGATGTAAGCGATGGTCGCTTCAATGACTTCTCTTAAGTTATGGGGTGGAATCTTAGTGGCGTAACCGGATGAGATCCCAGTCGCGCCATTGACGAGTAAATTGGGAAATTTTGCAGGTAAAACAACCGGTTCAACTTCTTCATCGTCAAAGTTTGGGACAAATGGCACCGTTCGTTTATCGATGTCCCCTAACAATGCTTCCGCGGCTTTCGATAGTCTAGCTTCGGTATAACGCATGGCGGCTGCAGAGTCACCATCGATCGAACCATTGTTGCCATGCATGTCAATTAAAGTCAGACGCATTTTAAAGTCTTGAGAGAGTCTGACCATCGCCTCATAAATCGATGAATCTCCATGAGGATGGTATTTCCCCATGACCTCACCGGCAATTCTGGCAGACTTCTTATACGGTTTATTGTAAAACATGCCAAGCTGCTGCATGGCGTATAAAATACGGCGTTGTACAGGTTTTAGACCATCTCTTGCATCCGGCAATGCACGGTCTTGAATGATGTATTTCGAATATCTCGCAAAGCGTTCGCTGACGATATCCTCGAGAGTGGATTCAATCACTTTTTCGACAAATTGATCAATCTGCTTGCTGATGGGTTGTGCCATGATTATTCCCCCTTCTCGATATCAAAATCATCAGAGATTTCGAAGTCAACATTGTCTTCAATCCAAGTTCTGCGTGGTAAAACATCATCGCCCATCAAGATGGAGATGCGTTTGTCTGAAGATGATAAATCATCGATTTTCACTTGAATGAGTGAACGAGTTTCAGGATTCATCGTCGTTTCCCAAAGTTGGCTAGCGTTCATCTCACCAAGACCTTTATATCGTTGGATGTTATAAGGAGAATCGTCAATCATTGATTTTAATTCTTCATCGCTCCAAGCATAGAAAATCTCATCTTTTTTGCCTTTTTTCTTCGTTAATTTGTATAAAGGGGGTTGTGCAAGATAGAGTCTTCCATCTTCGATTAAGGGTCTCATGTATCGGAAAAAGAAGGTGAGTAACAAGATTTGAATGTGCGCACCATCGGTATCCGCATCGGTCATGATGATGATTTTCTTATAATTACATTTCTTGAGTTCAAAATCGGCACCGAGATCTGCACCAATGGTGTAGATGATGGTACTGATTTCTTCATTTTTTAAGATGGTATCCATGGGTGCTCGTTCTGTGTTGATGACCTTACCTCTTAAAGGAAGGATGGCTTGAAATCTGCGATTTCTACCTTGTTTTGCAGAACCTCCAGCGGAATCACCTTCGACTAAGAAAAGCTCATTGATGTTTTTATCTTTGCCTTGAGCTGGAGTTAATTTTCCCGATAAAAGCATCTCTTTCTTATTCTTTGTCTTCCCGTTTCTTGCTTCATCTCTGGCTTTTCGTGCAGCTTCTCTGGCTCTTTGTGCTTGTAGGGACCTGTTGATGATCAGAGATGCAACACCTTTATTTTCTTCAAGATAGGTTGTCATGTGATCATAGAGGACAGTATCGGTTGCATTTCTTGCTTCAGGTGTTCCCAGTTTGCCTTTGGTTTGTCCTTCAAACTCTAAGACATCCTCAGGAATACGTAAAGAAATGACCGCTGTCAATCCTTCACGGATGTCTGAACCGTCTAAATTTTGATCTTTATCTTTTAAAATATTGTATTTTCGAGCATAGTCATTCAAACAGCGAGTCAGCGCAGATTTGAATCCAATTTCATGCGTACCACCGTCTTTTGTCCGTACATTATTGACAAATGAAAGAATATTTTCCTGATAACCATCGGTGAATTGCATCGCAATTTCAATTTCAATCATTTTTTGTTTTTTTTCACCAACAGCATAATCAGACTGAATAAGCATGGTTTCATGAATACCATTTTTATCTTTATTGATCAGTTCAATGTAAGCCTTGATACCTTCATCGTATTGAAACGACTCTTTCATCGGCTTGCGCTGATCGATTAAGTTGATTTTTAAACCCTTGATCAAGAAAGCTGCTTCTCGTAACCGTTCTTTAATGGTGTCATAAATGAAAAGTGTTGTCGAAAATATTTTCGGATCGGGTTTGAACCAGACGGTTGTTCCCGTTTTTTTGGTATCTCCGATGCGCTCGATTTGACCAATCTTTGATCCACCCTCAGAAAAGCGCTGTCTCCAAATGCCATTATCACGGTAAATGGTCACTTCGAGAAATGAGGATAAGGCGTTAACGACAGAGGATCCAACACCATGGAGACCTCCAGCAACTTTATATCCGCTTTGATCTGAGAACTTACCACCAGCATGCAAAACAGTAAAAATGATTTCTGTCGTCGGACGACCTGAGGCATGCATTTTATAAGGCATACCGCGTCCGTTGTCAGAAACCTCAATCGAGTTGTCGGCCTTGATGGTCAACGTGATTTCATTGCCATAGCCAGATAGGGATTCATCGATTGCATTATCGACAATTTCCCAAACCAGATGATGCAGACCCTTTGCGTCTGTTGAACCGATATACATCCCTGGACGTTTACGTACTGCTTCAAGCCCTTCAAGGATTTGAATCGATTTTTCATCATAGATTTTGTTGTTTTGATTCACATGATCACCACTTTGTTAGTATGCCCATAGTATAGCAAAAAATATAGTCAAATTCAAGAGATGAATATGTTTTAACCAAAGGTTTGACATTCATATCATCTATGATATAATGTATGAGTAAACGGGGTGAAATGATGACATATGTATGGATTGGCTTATTGATGGTTCTCTCTTATTTTCTTGGCTCGATTCCCAGTGGATTGATCATCGGCAAGGTTTTTAAGAATATCGATATTCGACAGCATGGTTCGAAAAATACAGGTGCTACCAATGCCATTCGTGTCTTAGGCTTCAAATATGGTGTTTGGGCTTTTGTGTTTGATATGGCTAAGGGTGCCATGGTCATCTTCATTGTATTCTTACTTGGTCCTTCTTATTACATCGTCAGTGATTATGAAATCAATATCGCAAGTGTTTATGGCATGATGGCGGTCATTGGACATGTATGGCCGATTTACATCAACTTCAAAGGTGGAAAAGCAGTAGCAACTTCAGCAGGCATGATTTTCGCAATCGAACCCTTTGTAGCAATCGCTGTCATCATCATCTTCTTCATTGTGTTCTTCACCATTCGAATTGTCTCACTTTCATCGACAATTGCTGCAATTTCAGCTTTAATCTACTTCATCTTTAGAACATTTGTTGAAATTGGAAGACCCAATTTCAATCAGGCCACTCGAATCATGGATTTAGTGATTGTTGTGATTCTGGCAACCATTATTTTCATCAGACACCGAGCAAACTACAAACGGCTTGCGTTAGGAACAGAGTATAAATTTGCCAAAAAGAAAAAAGACGCAAAATAGCGTCACC
>JANJXB010000110.1 GCA_024709245.1 Acholeplasmataceae bacterium
TGATGTTAAGCGTGGCGAAATATTTGGGCTCATCGGACCCAACGGTGCTGGTAAGACCACTGTATTCAACTGCATCACTCAATTTTACAAGGCGACACAAGGTCATATGTATTACCGGAGTCGTTTATCCGATATCATCACACTCAATCATGTGAAAGTTCACGATGTCATCAAACAAGGGATTGTACGAACTTTCCAAAATGTTGAATTAATTTGGGAACTGAATATCTTAGACAATATGCTGGTCGGAGCCCATTCGAAGTATCGTTCCTCATTCTTTGACCACACCTTCCAAACCAGACGCTTCAAGCGTGAAGAAGCAATCATCCGTGCGAAAGCAGAAAAAATACTATCTGATCTCGGATTACTTCCCTATAAATATTTCTATCCACTTGGACTTCCTTACGGTGTTTTGAAAAAGATTGAACTTGCGCGTACACTCATGACCAATCCCTCACTCATCATCCTAGATGAACCTGCAGCGGGTTTAAATGACTTGGAAACTGAACAACTTGCCCATACCATTCAAAAGATTCAAAAAGAGTATGACACCACCATTTTCCTTGTAGAACACGACATGGGTCTTGTCATGAGCATCTGCGACACCATTTGTGCCATTTCATTTGGAAAGAAACTTGCGATTGGAACACCGCAGGTCATTCAAAAAGATCCTGTAGTCCAACAGGCATATCTCGGAGGTGAATAAGATGGCATTACTCGAAATCAAAGATCTTGTCATCGATTATGGCATCATCCGAGCAGTAAAAGGTGTCAATCTCAACGTCGGTGAAGGACAAATCGTTGCAATCCTCGGAGCAAACGGAGCTGGCAAATCAACCTTAATCCGAAGCATCTCAGGTGTGACGAAAATCAAATCCGGATCCATCACTTACAATGGAGAGAACATTACCAATCAAGAATCCTTCAAAATCACTTCGAAAGGGATTTTACAATCACCTGAAGGACGGATGATTTTCCAAGGTTTGACCGTTGAAGAAAACTTACTTGTCGGTGCTTATTCACTCAAAAAAGAACAGCGTACCACCACGATTGACGGGATTGAAACTACCATCACCGTCTCTGTGAAGCAACAAATCAAAGAACTCTTAAAAGAAGTTTATGATTACTTCCCCATCCTTGGTGAACGCAAGAAACAACAAGCATCAACACTTTCAGGAGGCGAGCAGCAAATGCTAGCCATCGGTAGAGCTTTGATGGGAAAACCCAAGTTATTGCTGTTGGATGAACCTTCACTAGGACTTGCGCCATTGATTGTCCGAGACATCTTTAAGATCATCAATGAAATCAAGCGACGTGGAAGAACCATTCTGATTGTTGAACAAAACGCGTACCAGACCTTGAAGATTGCAGATTATGCATATCTCCTCGAACTTGGACTCGTGAAAAAGGAAGGAACTGGGGCAGAATTACTTGCGGACGAAGAACTCGTCAATGCTTACCTCGGTCAACAAAAATAGGTTAAAACTGCGTAAATGCAGCAAACAATAAATAGCCTTAAGGCAAAAAAGGAGAAAATATGAAAAAAGTATTATTGTTACTCGTAGCATTGTTTACCGTTTTCGGGTTTGCAGCCTGCACACCTGAAGAAGAAACAGTCGTTACTCTTGAGAACTTAATCGTTGTGACCAATGCCACAAAGACTGAGTATCAACTGAACGAAACATTGGATATGACTGGCTTCTCAGTCAAAGCTGTCTTCTCAGACGGTACTGACAGAGTCCTTGCAGCAAACGAATACACAGTCACAGGCTTCAGCTCAACAGCAATTGGTGAAAAGACCATTACTGTCACCTTTGAAACCAAATCAGTGACTTTCACTGTCCTCGTATTTGATGCAACACTTCCAAGAGAACTCTTAGTCATTCAGATCATCTCATTACCCACGAAGCAGACATATGCAATCGGCGAATCCTTCAATAATGAAGGTATGGTCGTTGAAGCAGTCTACAACAACGGCGATAGAGAAACAACGACTGAATATACACTCAGTGGATTTGTCACTACAGCAGTCTTGAATGACGGTGTTGCAACCATCACTTTCGGTGGTAAAGTTGCTACATTCGGTTATAAAGTCAGAGAAGTCATTGTTCAAGGTGTCACTGAAACAACCATTACTGTTGGTAATACTGCAGCAACTTCCGGTTTCTTTGCAGCAGTCGGTGTTCCTTTCAATGAAGGTATCAAAGCTTACTTCAAGAAGATTAACGATGCGGGCGGGGTTGCAGGTCGTACCATCAACTTTGTCACTTATGATGACACATTCAACGCAGAAACAGGTTTGAACTACACAAAACAACTCGTTGAAGAAGATAACATCTTTGCACTCGTTGGTCATTTCGGTACTCCAACTGTCGGTGCTACATTAGGTTACATCCAAGAAGTTGGCGTTCCTATGGTTTATGCAGCAACAGGTATCAACGCACTCTATTTTGAAAAAGCTCAAGGTCTTGGCAATCCAGTCATGGCTGTACAGCCCATTTACAAGACTGATGGTAGAATCATGGCAGCGCGTGCACTCAATGAATCCTTATTTGGTGCAACTAAAGATGCTAAACTTCCATCCAACGCGAAGATTGGCGTTCTCTATACACCAGATGATGTAGGTAACTCCATTAAAGCCGGTATTGAAGTTCAAGCAATCGTTGAAACCAGAGTCACTTCATTCGTTTACAAATCCTTTACAGCTGCAGATTCTGCTGCATTAAACAGTGCTGTTCTTGACTTGATTGCAAGTGGTGTATCCGCAGTCATCGTTGCAGCAAACCAAGCGCCATTCAAGGCTGCTGTCGGTGCGCTCAATGCGAATGGTGTTACTGTTCCTGTCTTCACATCTTATGTCAATGCGGACGCAACTTCAGTCGATCCAACCGTTAACTATGGTTTTGATATGTATGCCAATGCATGGCTTGATATCGTTGATCCAGCAGGTGTGAATGGTTTATCTGCTGCATATTGGACATTTGCTAACGACATGATCGCTGCAGGTCAAGCAGGTTATGCTGCCAACGCATTTGCGATGGCTGGTTATATCGCAGCTGCAGTCTTTGTTGAAGGTTTAGTGAGAGTTGATGATGAAACACTCACTTGGGAATCCTACATCAAAGCAATGGAATCTGCTCCAATCACCATTCCAATGGGTGGTATGATTGACTTCACAGAAGGCAAACGTTGGGGTATTGCTTCCATGGCATTACTGAAGCTTTCACTCGCTACTGGAACTCCAGCATGGGCGAAGGTTAGAAACATCGAAACAATTACTCAAATTCAGGCAAAATAAGTTAAAATTGACTTGTGGAGGGGGAGGGGCGACTCTCCCCCTTATCACAATGTTTTTAAGAAAGAGGCATTTATGAAATCTCCAAAAATCATTACTGCAAAAGAAGCAACGCTTTTGGTCAAATCCAATGATGTCATCGTTTTAGGGATGGCTGGTGCGGAACCCAAGTCATTCTTACAAATCTTGCATGAACGCGCCGATGAACTCAAAGGAGTGCGTGTCACAAATTGTTTACCATTTGAAAATGCTGAGTTTATGATCAATCCTCAATATAAATCATCATTTTCAGTTGACAGCTGGTTTTATGGTGCGTCCTTAAGAAAGGCACACGACAACGGCAACATCAGTTTTATACCGAATCACTTGCACCTGGCTGGTCGTAAGCGTTTTGAACATGTGAAACCAAATCTTTTTGTGGGGACTGCGACGCCTCCCGATAAGCACGGATTCATGTCTTTATCTTTATCAAATGTCTATGAGAAGGAAGCCGTCGATCTTGCGGATATCGTGATTTTGGAAGTATCTCCTTATTTCCCAAGAACATTTGGTGATTTAGAAGTGCATATGAGTGAAGTGGATTATATCGTGAATGTCGATTATTATCCACCCGTTTTACCCGATGCAGAACCCAATGAAAAAGATATCAAGATTGGTAACTTTATCGCTGAGAAAGTCAAGAATGGAGCAACCCTTCAACTTGGCATTGGTGGCATTCCAAATGCGGTTGCGCATGCACTGATGCATAAAAAGGATTTAGGGATTCATACGGAGATGTTTACCACAGGTTTGATGAAACTCGTGAAAGCGGGTGCTGCAAACGGTAAACGTAAGAAAACACACAATGGGAAACATGTGTGCTGTTTTGCTTTAGGTACGCAGGAACTTTATGACTTTATCGATAATAACCCTTCCGTTCAAATTTTAAACGGTCATTACGTCAATGATCCTGCAATCATTGGATTAAATGACAATCAAGTATCCATCAATACCACCATTGAAGTCGATTTGACTGGACAGTGTGCTTCAGAATCGATTGGTCACCGTCAGTTCTCAGGAACTGGTGGACAAGTCGATACAGCAGTCGGTGCACAAAACTCCAAGGGTGGCATGAGTTTTATCACACTTTATTCGACAGCATCTGTGAAAAATCCTGTCACCGGTGAACGGGAAGAGATTTCGAAAATTGTCCCCTTCCTGAAACCTGGTGCTGCAGTCACATTGTCTCGTGCCGATGTCGATCATGTGGTCACTGAATATGGCTGTGTTTCCTTAAGAGGGACATCGGTTGCTGAACGTGTTCGATTACTCATTTCCATCGCACATCCGAAATTTAGAGACGAGCTTAGAGCTGAAGCCGTCAAACTGGGTTATATCCAAGACTGATGGCCATCTTAAATTTCAAAGGCAGAAATGTCTACTATGATGTTCAAGGTGAAGGTAAACCCATCCTCATCTTAAATGGCATCATGATGAGTACACGAAGCTGGGAACCCTTTGTACCCTCACTCACGTCGAATAATCAGCTCATTCGATTGGATTTCATCGATCAGGGTCAAAGCGATCGTTTAGAAAACAGCGAGTACACACAATCCATCCAAGTGGATGTCATTGAAAGTTTACTTAAAGAATTAAAACTCATCAAAGTCTCAATCGTTGGTATTTCGTATGGTGGCGAAGTGGCGATTCTGTTTGCTGCAAAATTTCCTTCCAAAGTGGATCGAATGGTGCTTTTCAACACGACACCCTATACATCCCCTTGGCTTGCTGAAATTGGAAAACAATGGATTGCGATTGGTAAAACCAGAGATGGAGCAACCTATTATAAAGCAACCATACCCGTCATCTACTCACCCAGCTACTATGAAGCGAGACTCGATTGGATGAAGAAGCGTGAAGCGTTTCTTCTCCCCATCTTTTCCAATCCTGCATTTCTGGATGCCATGGAGCGTTTAACGAAAAGTGCTGAATCCTTTGATGCAAGACATGAACTGCATCAAATCACCGCACCGACATTGATTGTTGCTGCTGATGAAGATTATCTCACACCCATTGCCAATCAAAAGGCACTCAAACAAGCCATACCGAATGCAGAGATGGTGATCTTGCCCGGTGTCGGTCATGCTTCAATGTATGAGAAGCCTTTGATTTTTATGACATTGGTTCTTGGTTTCATTAACACGAAAGATACAACCTATACGATATAAAAAATTGAAAAAGGGGATTTTTATGGAAAAAAGACAAGTTGTTCTTAAAAACGGTGAAGTCATTCACTACTTAGAACAAGGAGCAGGTCAACAAACCATTCTGCTCATTCATGGTAACTTTTCATCATCCATGCACTACACACCACTCTTGAATCGCTTACCGAAAGACATCAGGGTTCTTGCACCCGATTTAAGAGGTTATGGCGATTCAACCTATTACCGCAGAATTTCGTCTCTCTATGATTTTGCAGAAGACATGAAGCTCTTCATGCAAGCCAAAGATATTCAAAGCGCTGTCGTTGTTGGATGGAGTTTGGGTGGGGGTGTTGCTCTCGAACTTTCAGCACATCATCCTGAACTTGTAGAAAAACTCGTTCTCATCAATTCAACGACTCATCGTGGTTATCCTATTTTCAAGAAGGGTGAAAACAATCAGTTCTTATTTGGACAAGCATATGAATCCCCTGAAGAAATGGGCAAAGATCCGATTCAGGTCGTTCCACTTCTCGAGGCGATGAAGCAAAAGAATTTCCCAGTGATGAGTTATATTTTTGACAAAACCATTTATACTGTCAAGAAACCATCGACAGAAGACAATACACTCTGGATCAATGAATCACTCAAGCAAAGAAACTTAATCGATGCAGACTGGGCTCTGGCAAACTTGAACATGTCAGAAACGCATAACTTCTACAATGCAGGAACACAAAATATTGGGAAGATCAAATGCCCAGTGCTTCATACATGGGGTAAACAAGATATCGTTGTTCCAGAATACATGGTCACGGATAATTTCAAAGCCTTAGAAAGTGTTTCTAAACTTGTGGTTTATGATCAATGTGGACATTCGCCTTTGGTGGATGTACCGGATCAATTGACCCAAGACATCTTAGATTTCATCAACACATAGGGCTTTCGAGCCCTTTTTGATTGGAGGACGAATGCATGATTAGAATCAAGAACTTTGAATTGCATGTTGAAGATTTAGGATATCCAAAAGGTGAAGCCGTTGTCTTTTTAAACGGTGTGATGGCGTCGACAAGTAGTTGGTATGGATTCATGAAATACTTCGTTAAAAACGATTTTAGAGTGGTTTTGCATGACTTCAAAGGACAGCTGAAAAGCGATAAGCCTGAAGGTCCTTATACATTTAGGGAACATGCTGAAGAAACGATCATGATTCTAAAACAATTGGGGATACACCAGGCTCATTTTGTTGGAACGAGCTATGGAGGAGAAGTCGCTCTAACAATTGGATTTCGGTATCCTGAGTACGTCAAATCGCTTGTCATCATTGATTCGACGAGTGAAATCGATGGCAAGATGAAAACTGAGATTGAGCGCTGGATCGAATTGTGTCAAGCGAAGGATGGATATCAGTTTTTCAAGGGAATTGCAAGAAGCATTTATGGGAAACGATATCGGGATGAAAATAAAAGTGCTCTTGAAGATCGTGCAAAAGCAACAGCAAAAGTACCTGCATCGTATTTTGAGGGACAAGTGACTCTCTATCGCACATTTCTAAATGATGTTTATATGACCGATCGATTGAAAGAGATTCAGGCACCAACACTGATCATCTGCGGAGATCAGGACAAGTTGAAGCCACTGAAGTTTTCGAAGATCATTCATCAAGAGATCAAACACAGTGAACTTGTGGTCTTAGAAGACTGTGGACATGTGGCCATCTTTGAGAAGCCAAATGAAATTGAAACATTGATGATAGGTTTCATTCATAAGAATAAATAGGTATAACAAGACAAAAAGATACCCTAAAGATTAGGCGGAGCAGCAATGCTTCGTTTTTATTTTTACCCTGTAAGAATAAAAGCAAAAAAATAATCTAAAAAACTGTGTTTAGTATTTGTAAACTTTTTGACGATTTTTATGTTATTGATAAAAACCATTATTTTCAGGATGAAGTAATCTAAAATCCCAAATAATCAAGGAGCATCGAATCCATAGCACAAGAGCGAGTGTGCTTGTATCGGTGATGGTACAGAGGACGAAAGATAAAACAATGATTTATAATATTGAAAGTTCGAAATAGCAATCAGACATGTGATAAAGAAATTTTTCTTAGGTTGTTTCAACTAAGGATATACCCGTGAGAAGAAGAAACTCAAAATCACATAGATCATCGACAATTTCGGATTTGGTATGAGATGACTGATGAGAGATCAATGATCAAGTAAGGTGTAAGATCAATGAGATGCAATCCATCACTTAGAGGTAAGAGTAATATAATGGATAAAGCAATCTTGAAAAAACGAATTGTATGGTATCAATCAAAATAAACTCACGAACAACCAAAATTGAAAATCATGAATGAACAGTCTTGCCATAAAATTTCAAAGCTTCTTCTGATCACGCGTTTTGAGAGGGTGAAGTCAAACGAGATGAATCTTGGTTGATCTCAACAAATGATACACCTACCCATGGAAAGAAGAAGAACTGTAGCAAGAAAAAGTGAAAAATGGAAAAGACTAAAAAATCCACGAATACGCTTTTTGAGCGTTTGAAAGCCATAAACACACCAATCATCAACTATGAGTAGTTCAAACGCTTAAAAACTACTCTTCAATATTTTTATTACATTCATTTTTATATTATGACTATGTTTATGGATGGAAGAAGGGCATATTTTTGCATATAAATATATGAATGCCCTCATTCTTAACATTGATTATTCACCACCGTCCCTACTCTTTTATTTTACATTTGTTCGTATAATATATATTATGTTAACTATACATGCGCGGCTTTACTGTGCTAACAAGTTCGTTCGTGTTGATAAGTTGGATAAGTTGGTTCTCTTAAATTTTGACTTCTTAACTCGCTACATCGTGTCACCTATTGAAAAACGACTAATATTAAACTTATCTTTTTCGATTTCTAAAATTGACGCAATATGATACAATAAATATGGTGATCCTATGAAGAAAAAGACGATTTTAATCATTTTTACAGGTGGTACAATCTCAATGACGAAGCATCAAGTTACCAGTAAAGCTGTCATCAATGACAACCATTCTGAGTTGCTTGAAAACATCAGTTCTGAGCTCAAGAACATTCAACTCGAGTCTTACCAATTTTCCTTGAAGCCTTCCCCTTCAATTACTCCAGGTGATATGTTTGAATTGGCTAAACTTACGCAGCAATACATCAATAATCCACAAATTGATGGTATAGTGATTACGCATGGTACTGACACTCTTGAAGAGTCTGCTTACTTTTTAGATTTGTATTTAGACACAAAAAAACCTGTCGTTTTTACAGGTTCTATGCGCAATTTTTCTGAACTTGGATTCGATGGTTTGAGCAATTTGGTTTCTTCTATTTATGTTGCTGCATCGCCTGAATCAATTAAAAAAGGCGTTTTAATCGTCATGAATGATGAAATCAATGCTGCTGCTGAGGTCACAAAGTCTCATACTCTCGCTCTTGATACATTCAAGTCCATGGAGTTTGGACCTATTGGAATCGTTGAACAAACCAACGTTTTATACTATCGTGAGACTCACTATCCCCAGACGATACTCGCTCCTGATCGTATTGAGACAAACGTTGAAATCGTCAAAGTCTATTCTGGTTCAAGTTCACTTATACTAAACCTACTGATTGACCATGGTGTTAAGGGTATTATTCTTGAAGCATTAGGTCGTGGCAATGTTCCACCGATGATGTTGCCTGGAATCACGCGTGCCATTGAACAAAACATTCCTGTACTCATTACTTCACGTTGTCCCAAAGGTCGTGTATTGGATAGTTATGGTTATGAGGGTGGTGGTCATCACCTAAGACAACTTGGTGTCATCTTCACTGAAAACTTGAATAGTCAAAAAGCTCGTATCCGATTGATGCTAACTTTAGGCCTTACATCGGACGTTTCAAAAATTAAAAATTACTTCTCGTGATCAACTATGAAAAACATCACACGCGTTTTGAGAGATCGAAAGTCGTATCGATTGATATTTCCCTATCTCGTTTTAATCTTCGGATTGCTCGGTATTTTGATGTTGTATGGAGATTCACTCTACGATCCAACAGCATCACGCACAGTACTCACAACATCTTTTTATTTCACAACTCAATCCAACATCATCATTACGGTAATAGCATTGCTCTATTTACTCAACCAAGAATCAAAACCCTGGTTTAAATATTTAGCCTTCATTGCTCTAGTGAACATCTTCATGACTGGAATCATTTTCCATATTCTGATTACACCTTATATGAGTGGAGTCAGTTTTCTCAATCATTTGTTACACACCATCAATCCTATACTTTATATCGCATTTTACTTTCTGATCCTCAAGGATTTCATCACTCAAAAAAAGATATGGTTAGGTCTTATCTACCCACTCATTTACGTTGCTTTTGTGTTCCTATTGGTCGAACCCATCTTTGGTGATTTACTTGACCAGCAATTGCCTGATTTCGTAGGAGCAAGATATGTCTATCCCTTCCTAGATCCAAGGGAATATGAACAGGGATTTCGAGGGTTATTGCTCTTCAATTTAGGAATTGTCACACCACTCATTGTTGCTGCAACTTCACTCATGATATTTCTTAAAACACAGTTTGAAAAAAAATTCTTCTCTTCAAAATAAAAAAGCGAATTTTTCCAAATCATGGAAATTTCGCTTTTCATTTTATGTTTTATTGAACAATCCATTTCAAGAATGATTTTCCATATTTTGGTTTTTCAGTCTTAAAATTGTCATTGATACTATAACCAACATCTGCAAATGTGTTTAATACTGGGAGTTGCTTCCCTTGAATGAATCGCTTCGAATAGACCAGTAAAGGAACATACTCTCTTGTATGATCTGTTCCATGGAATGTTGGGTCATTGCCATGATCAGCAGTCAGGATGAGCAAATCATCTTCATTCAAGTTCTGTACCAGTAATGGCAGTTGAAGGTCAAAATCTTCAATGGCTTTCCCATATCCAATCGGGTCTCTGCGATGACCATAAAGTGCATCAAAATCAACCAGATTCAAGAAGCATAATCCTGTAAAATCTCGCTTTGCCATCTCGGTGATCTGTGCCATTCCATCATCATTAGATTTGGTTTTACTGTATTCAGTGATACCATATCCATCAAAAATATCATTGATTTTTCCAAGTGCAATCACATCGTATCCTGCTTCGGATAAGAAATTCAGTGTTGTTTTTTCGTGAGGTTTTAATGCATAGTCATGTCGATTTGCTGTGCGTTTGAAATCATGTGCACTATTTCCCAGAAAAGGTCGAGCAATAATTCTTCCCACTTTCCATTCTGGTTTCATGGTGATTTCACGGGCAATCTCACAGATTCGATATTGCTCTTCAATCGGAATGATCTCTTCATGCATCGCAATTTGCAGCACTGAATCCGCCGATGTATAAACAATCAAATCACCTGTTTTCACATGGTGCTCACCTAAATCACGCATGATATCAGTTCCTGATGCAGATATGTTCCCAACGATTTTTCTTCCCGTTTTTGTTTCCAATTCGTGAATCAATTCAGCAGGAAACCCAGTATCTGTGAACGTTTTAAATGGTTTGGTGATGTACATGCCCATCATTTCCCAGTGCCCTGTCATGGTGTCTTTTCCAAGTGATGCTTCTTTAATTTTTGTATAGAAAGCAGATGGGCTTTTGACAGCTGGCACACCTTTGATGGGTGCAATATTCCCATATCCAAATTGAGTCAAGTGCGGTAAATTGAGATTCATTTTTTCAGCAATATGTCCAATGGTATTGGATCCAACATCATTGTATGCTTTTGCATCTGGGGCTTCTCCAATCCCTAAACTGTCTAGCACAATTAAGAAAATACGTTTATACATCATGTTCCTCCTTCGCACGTGGATGTGCGCTCTTGTATATTTCTTTGATTCTTTGTTGACTGATGTGTGTGTAAATTTGTGTCGTTGATATGTCTTCATGTCCGAGCAAGGACTGAAGTGTTCTTAAATCCATCCCATTTTCGAGTAAGTGCGTTGCAAATGAATGTCTCAGCGTATGTGGCGAACATTCCGTCTCAACTCCTGCATCATGTGATAATTTCTTGAGCAACTTGAAGAATCCCTGTCTCGATAAACGTTCACCTTTTTGATTCAGAAACAAATATGAGTTTTTAAAGTTTCCAAGTAGCTGATCTCTTCCCTTGACCATATAGTTTCTGAGTGCAATCATGCTCATGTCTGAGATCGGAACCATACGTTCTTTTGCTCCTTTACCCTTGACAACAACATATCCCTGATTGATATGGATATCTTCCATTTCGATGTCAAGAAGTTCAGTCACTCTGAGACCAGATCCATAGATAAGTTCAAGTAATGCCATGTTTCTTAATCCCAGTGGCTTTGTCTTATCCACCTGTTCCAAGATTCTCACGACTTCATCAACTGATAATACTTGAGGGAGTTTTTTCTCAATCTTAGGTGATGAAAAACCTTTAGCGACATCTTGATCAACTTCTTTCTCAAGCATCAAGAAATGATGAAAACCTTTGATTGCAGTCAGTTTACGCGCTAAACTTTTGGTTGTCATTTGACGTTTCAAGCTTCTCAAATATGCCTCAATGTGTGCTTTTTCAATGAATTTTGGTTTGGTGATGCCATGATATTTTTCAAGAAAAAAAACATACTGTTTCAAATCTCTGAGATAAGATTCAATGGTATTTTCACTGGATCCTTTTTCATTTTTTAAATAATACTCAAAATCTTTTAGGATGTATTTCATATGAACACCATAAAGACTTGATTGCCAAGAAAGATGCCTTTCTCAGTTAATTTCAGATGATCTTCTTGTATCTCAATCAAGCCAATCTCCATTTTTTCTTTCAATTGTGGATACTTCATCATGACGTCAATCCCATATTTTTCACGAATCTCTGAGAGATTGACACCCTCAATTTTCCGAAGTCCAAAAATGAGTTCATCTTGAAGAAGCATATTGTGATCTTGAATTTCATTTCTTTCCATGGGTTCAATGAGATACTTGGGTAGTGAATGGTGGTTATAGGTCCGAATACCACGAATGAATCCATGCGCTCCTAATCCTACACCTATGTAATCCCCAAGTGTCCAGTAAATCAGATTATGAAGAGAGACATGACCTTGCTTTGCGTAATTGGATATCTCATAATGTGTAAATCCCTGGCTTTTAAGTTCATCCATCACAATTTGATACATGGTTGCTTCAGTATCTTCGTCCATAGATTCAAACTTACCGCGTAAATATTGATGATAGAAATACGTTTTTTCTTCAAGTATTAATGAATAACAGGATACATGTGTGATGTCTAAATTCTTGATGTGGATTAAATCCTCTTTGAGCAATTCAATGGTTTGTCCTGGAATTGCGTAGATTAAGTCAATACTGATTCGATCAATACCGATGGATTTTAAATGATCAACAACATCGTAGACTTGTTGATTTGTATGTTTTCGGTTTAAATACTTGAGTAATGTTTGATCAAATGTTTGAACTCCTAGACTAATTCGATTGATTCCAAACTTTTTAAAAACGAGACCCTTGTCCGGATGATAGGATTCAGGATTTACTTCGATGGTCATTTCGATAGGATGGATGTCTTTTAAACCTTCAAGTAAATACTCAAGTTGAGCGGTAGAAAGCATCGAAGGCGTTCCGCCTCCGATGTATATGGTTTCAATCGTATGAAAATGTGCACGGTAACTTTCAATTTCACGTCGTAATGCTTGTAGATACGTGTCAATCATTTCTTGATTTTTCGGAACTCTTTTCACAAAATCACAATAATGACAGATATGTTCGCAAAATGGAATATGAATGTATAAACCTTTCATGGTTTCACTCCTTATCTCTATTATACCTCAAAATGGTTTACATAACAAAGAAAAAGTGACGAGAACTACTCGTCACTATTGGATAAAATCGCCATGAATGCTTCCTGTGGGACATCGACACGTCCTAAGGATTTCATCTTTTTCTTTCCTTCTTTTTGTTTCTCTAAAAGCTTCTTTTTACGGCTGATGTCACCACCATAACACTTGGCAAGGACATCTTTTCTCATAGCCTTGATGGTTTCTCTTGCAATGATTTTGGTACCTAAGGCAGCTTGTACTGGGATTTCAAACATTTGTCTTGGGATCAATTTGACCATTTTTTCACAAATGATTTTACCTCGTTGATAAGCAAAATCTCGATGAACAATTAAAGACAATGCGTCAACCACTTCACCATTCAGGAGAATATCCATCTTCTGTAGATTCGATCTCTTATATCCACCCATCTCATAGTCAAAGGATGCATAACCCTTGGTTGATGATTTCAATTTATCGAAGAAATCGTAGACAATTTCCGAAAGTGGCAATTCATAATGGATATGAACACGATTCGAATCGATGTATTTCATATCTCCAAAAATACCACGTTTTTTCTGTGATATGTCCATAATCGCACCGACATATTCTTTTGGGGACATGGTGGATGCTTTAATGTAAGGTTCTTCAATATAATCAATCCGTTGTGGATCGGGTAATCTCGATGGGTTATCGACAAGAATCATCGTACCGTCTGTCAAATAAACATGATAGATAACTGAGGGTGCAGTAGCAATCAATTCGATATTGAATTCTCGGTGAATTCTTTCTTGAATGATATCCATGTGGAGTAATCCAAGGAATCCTGTTCGAAATCCAAACCCTAGAGCTTGAGATGTTTCAGGTTCATATTTAAGTGAGGCATCGTTTAATTTCAATTTTTCAAGTGCATCTTTTAAGTCGTTGAACTGGTCGGAATCGATTGGATAAAGCCCGCAGAACACGACAGAGTTCATGGTTCTATACCCTGGAAGTGCTTCTTTTGCATGATTGTTTGCATACGTGATGGTATCACCTACTCGGACAGTTCCAATGTCTTTGATGGATGCAGTCAAGTAGCCAACATCACCTGGACCCAGAATATCACGCTTGATAACCTTGGGCGTATGAACACCCACTTCAATCACTTCAAACTTAGCATTGGTAGCCATAAACTCAATCATATCGCCTTTTGAAATGGTTCCATTCACCACTCTGATGTATGGAATAACACCCTTGTACATATCAAAGATGGAGTCAAAAACAAGAGCCTGAAGAGGGGCTGTTGCATCACCTTTGGGTGCAGGAACATCATGAATAATACGCTCCAAAATGGTATCAATCCCGATGCCTTCCTTAGCGGATGCAAGAACAGCATCTTGAGCTGGAATACCAATAATATCTTCAATTTCTTTTTTTACTTTTTCAGGTTCAGCGGAAGGTAAATCAATTTTATTGATGACTGGAATGATGGCCAAATCGTTATCAATTGCAAGGTAAACGTTGGCGAGTGTCTGTGCTTCAATGCCTTGTGCAGCATCAACAACCAAAATAGCTCCCTCACAAGCAGCAAGTGATCGAGAGACCTCATAGGTAAAGTCGACGTGACCTGGGGTGTCAATGAGATGCATGATGTACTCTTCCCCATTTTTCGCTTTATAAAGCATTTCCACGGCGTTAAGTTTGATGGTAATACCACGCTCTCTTTCGAGATCCATGGAGTCTAGAATTTGTTCTTTCATCTCACGATCACTGACGGTATTGGTCACTTGTAGCAATCGGTCTGCCAGTGTTGACTTACCATGGTCGATGTGTGCGATGATGGAGAAGTTTCTAATCTTCTTTTGTCTTTCATTCAGTAATGCTTTATTCATGTTTCAACGTCCTTTCGCCTGTATTATTGTATCATAAAATGATACGAATAAAAGAACAATTCGATTCGATTCTTCAATATATCATGAAAGTTAACAAGGAAAACGTTTTTATCGCTAAAGTTATCAAATGACGTTGCATATCAATTGACATTTATTGTATAATGAATTCGTAAAGAAACAATTCTAGGAGGAATTTAATAATGAAGAAATTGATTGCACTTCTTTTTGTTGCGTTTCTTGCACTCGGTTTAGTCGCTTGCGCGGAAGATGAACCATCTTACGAATACGGCTACGGTGTAGGTTACGGTTTGGTACATGGTCACTATGTTGGAGTTGCCAAGGTTGTTCTTGACAAAGACGACAATGTTGTCAATGTACAGTTCGAAGAATACTATCTGCCATACAACGTTGGTCAGGTTGCTTACACTCCAGTTGAAGGCACTCCACAACCAGCAGACATTCTCACTGTTGTTGGATCCAGAGGTACAAGTTATTATGGCATGTATGTCAGTGTGAACGGCGTTCTTTTCACAGGTGCTGTTCAAGGTGAATCTGGTGCACAAAGCATCGCGTACACTGCAACTGGTGTTGGCAATATCGAAACTTGGGTAGAAACAGAAGCAAACGCTAAGGCTTATGTCGAAGCAGTTGAAGCTAATCTCGTGTTCATTGCAAATGCTGATGGTACAAGAAGTGCTTATGAATTCGGTAATGCAAGCGTGAAGCGCGGTTGGACTAAGTCCGCTACAGCATATTGGGCAAATGCAGCTTCTTATCCACTAGGATGGGGCGGTAACATGGCAGCAATGGCTGAAGCTATGGTTGGTACTAAACTTGATGCAACTGAAGCTGATCTCGTTAAAGACGGAACTTGGAAGATTGGAACCATCGTTACAGGTGCTACACTTTCTGACTTCGTTGATTACTATCTACTTGCACAAAGAGCATACGCTAACGCGCTTGCTGGCAAGAAATAAAACCTAATCGTTTATAAAGGACATGCGAATGTCCTTTTTTTTCGCATTTTTTTACAACAAAAAAGCACATGCATATTGCTATGTCATGTGCTATTAATCATTCATCAGATTCTTGAACCAAAGTCATCGGTAAGACTTCAACAAGAACTTCAAGAACACGCTTGTTATCTGCCTCAGTGACTGTCACTTTTAAATATCGGAATCTAAATACATCACCAATCATCGGTATCCGACCCAGTTGATCTTGCACCCAGCCGTTGACTGTTGCATAATCCGCATCATCATCTTCTTCAATCTCAAGTGCTTCAAACAAATCATCTAAATCTGTATCACCTTTGACCTTAAAGTGTGTATCATCTATTTTTATGATCTGTTCAATGATTTCATCGTGTTCATCGAAAATATCACCCACGATTTCTTCCAAGATATCTTCCATGGTGACAACACCGAGTGTCCCACCATATTCATCCTTGACAACTGCCATGTGAGATTTGTTTTCTTGAAGTAAATCCAGCAAGTGCGAAACTTTCATGTATTCAGTGACAAAAACTGGTTTTTTAATGATGTTCTCTAAGGGTTGGCGATCCAGAAGTACTTTATTGAAATAATCCTTATAATTAATGACACCAATGATATGATCGATAGAACCCTCATAAACTGGTAGTCTGGAATATCCGGAATGTCTGAATGCATGCGTAATTCTTTTAATCGTTTCATCAGATGGAATGGCTACAACCTTGACACGAGGTGTAAATATTTCTTCTATCTTTAAATCGTCGAAGTCGATGACATTTCGAATCATTTCTTCTTCGTTTTCGTTGATTCCACCTTCTTGTTGTGCTTCAGAAACATAGGTGAGCAACTCCTCTTCAGTGATTGCAGGTGCATCTTCAAATTTAAAAAGTTTGCCCATAAGTTTTTGCCAAAAGCTAAAAATCACAACGAGAGGTGCTAAGATGAACATAAAAAACTGAATGGGCAATGTTACAGCAAGTGCAAACGATTCTGGGACACGTTTTGCAATGCTTTTGGGTGTGATTTCACCAAAAATGAGAACTAAAACAGTCATAACAGCTGTGGAAAGTGTTACACCTGCATTACCCCAGTACTGGATGAAAATAACAGTAGCTAGCGATGCAGATGCGATGTTAACGATGTTATTTCCGATCAAAATAGTGGTCAACACTTTATCAAAGTTTTCCGACAAATAAAGTGTTCTTCCAGCACGTTTGTGTCCATTTTGAATCATATGCTTCAATTTAATCTGATTCAGTGACGAAAATGCGATTTCTGTTGCTGAAAAGAATGCTGACATCATAATCAGCAATCCAATCAAAACGATGTATAATATTGTGATATCGTCCATACTATTCTACCTGTCTGTCATCTTCTTCAAGTTTCGGTTTTCTTGTTACCTTCACTTTGGAAATGACCTTGCCCTCACGTTCGAGAACTTCAAATGTAAACTGGTGATATTCAATGATGACTTTTTCTTTTTCATCCGGAAAACGACCCAGCTGTCCTAAAATAAAACCTGATAATGTATCGTAGTCATCGATCGGTAAATCAGCTTCAATGATGTCTTCGACATCGTTGATACTGATGAGTCCATCAATCTCAAATTCATCTTTATTGATTTCCATGATATCGAGTTCATCATCATCGTATTCATCTTTGATGTTACCGAGAATTTCTTCAATCAAATCTTCGATCGTCACAATGCCAGAAGTTCCACCATATTCATCCAATACGATGGCAATATGATTCTTCTTTTTTTGCATTTCCTTGAATAGATCTGAAGTTTTTTTGGATTCTGGAATGAAATACGGAGGTCGCAGCAATCTCTTGATTGAAAATCGTTCATCTGAATTTTCAACAAATTTGAGTAAATCTTTCACATGAAGTGTTCCGATGATGTGATCAATCGATCCTTGATACACTGGAAATCTTGTGTACTGCTCTTTTAAAACATAATCAAAGATTTCTTTCTTGGTTGCTTTCACGTTAATAGCAGATATTTCAGTGCGATGTGTCATGATGGTATCAACAGTAGTATCTGAGAAATCGAAGACATTTTGGATCATTTCGCTTTCTTCTTCATCGATATTGCCTGACTTACTGCCTTCTTCAACAATGTTTCTTATTTCTTCTTCTGTGACTCTACGTTCACCTTCAGAAGGCAACAATCCAAAAAGACGACCTATAATCGCAGATAAAAAAGTCAAAATGAATGTCAATGGAGTGAATAACTTCTTGAGGAAAATCACAAAACCAATCAATCCATATGCAAATACTTCGGGATACTTGTTGGCAAGGCGACTCGGAATGAGCTGACCGAAAACAACATGAAAAACCAGAAGTAACGTCGTAACGATGACCAATACAATAGGTTCAATCCAATTGGATGCATTTGAAAACCATAACACAACATCATTAGAGAATGCATCAAGTGCAATGGCTCCATTGATGATTGCTGATAATACGGTCAATACCTGAAGTGTTGTATGGTATTTTTTAGGATGATTTAAAACGAATAATACACGTTTCGCTTTTTTGTTTCCTGATTCTGCATCTTCCTCAACTTGATTGTCACTGACAGCTACCAAAGCTGTTTCAGCTGCAACCATCAATCCAGACATCATGATTAACAAAATCATGGCTATGATGGGTAACATGTCTGCCACCCCCTCTTTTTATAACAAAAAAAGACATCAAAAAAAGCGACTGTTTTGCTGTCTATGTGTGTCGGGTATGTCGGATCGTCGATCCTACTACTGCTATCTTCCATTATTAATTCAATGCCTCCATCACGATGTGATAACAATATGATACACTATTTGCATCAAAAAGTCAATGATTTGTGACACCAGGCATCCTGTCTTTTTCGATGATTAAAAAGTTGTAAGGCATCTTTAAATATGATACAATAAGCAGTGAAGGGGAGTAGTTTTCCTAAATGAATCGTCAGTACGGCCTAAAAAACCCGGTTCATTTCAAGTTCAGCTTGTAACGAGACCTTCAAGACCATGTTTCGTGTCTTGAAGGTTTTTATTTTGATACCCGATCTATGCATCGAAAGGAAAAAGACTATGGAAATCGTGTTGCATATTGTTTATCTCGTTGTTGGTTTTGTATTTCTCATCAAAGGTGCAGATTATTTTGTTGTATCCTCTTCATCGATTGCACGAAAGTTTAATGTATCACCACTCATCATCGGTTTAACCCTTGTCGCATTTGGTACTTCATTGCCAGAACTCGCGGTAAGCTTTGCTGCTTCATTATCTGCGAAAGCTCAGGGAACAACGGCAGATATTGCCATGGGTAATGTGATTGGATCTAACGTAGCGAATATCACACTCATTCTTGGCCTTTCCGCTGTTGTCATGCCCATTATGGTCAAAAAATCCATGTTTAAAAGAGAATTCCCATTCATGATGCTTGTCACTGTTGTCATTTCAGTTCTAGCGTTCTTTTTTCAAAGTGATGCAGCAATCGTCTGGTGGGAAGCATTGATTTTGCTCATGCTTTTTGGTTACTATTTATATTTGATGTTTCGAAGTCACCAGGAGAATGAAGAACTTGAAAGCATTCCGATGGTCAATCCCAAAAAAGCTATATGGTTGTTGCTGATTGGACTCGGTGGAGTTTCATTGGGAGGTTTCTTGGTTACTGAAGGTGCTGAGTACATCGCGATTGAATTATTAGTCACTGCATTTTCCATGACTGTCACACGAGCAACGACACTCGTTGGACTCAGCGTGGTTGCCTTAGGAACATCGCTTCCTGAGTTGGTAACATCCGTTGTTGCCGCTAGAAAAGGTGAAAATGAAATTGCTCTTGGAAATGTCGTCGGATCCAATATTTTCAACATCATCTTCATCGTGGGTATATCAGGTGTTGTTACAACCCTAGGTATCAACAGTGATGTATTGATTGACACGGTAATCCTAATCTTCATCACTGCAGTCGTGACTTGGTTCTCATTTACGGGTTACAAAATCACTAAAAAAGAAGGATATGGACTCCTTTTCATCTACATCGCTTATATCACTTACATCATATTGCGAGCACTGAATCATTTCTAAAAAAATAAAGACCTCACGGTCTTTTTATTTTAAAATAAGACGAAGTAAATGGTCCCCTCTAATCACGTAACTTTCATGTGTATGACCTTCCATGATGATTAATGTCGAGTTTTTAATATGTCTGGCAATCTTTTCAGTATGTCTTTTCATAATGACATCATTTGAACCTGCAACAACCACTGTTTCAGCAACAATTTGGTGGAGCATACGTTGGGTAATCATCGGTTCTTCTAACATCATCAAAAGATATGGGTTCTTTGACCTTTCATAATCGATTAAAGTCTGTCGATTGACACTGGGCTTGACACCTTGTGGGTAAAGATTAGCACCCATCACAATGATTTTTTTCAACCATTGAGGTTGTTTTGCAGCCATCAACAAACACAAAATACCTCCATCTGAAAATCCTACCATCGTGACTTCATCCAACCCAAGTTTCTCAATCATTCGTTCAATGTCATTGGCCATCAGATCGTAATGAAATTGATCGGTCATCGAGCTTTGTCCATGGTTTCTCGAATCAATTGCATAGACCGTATAAATAGAACTGAGTTCATCGATGACATGATGAAATGTCTCGTGACTCTCACCGTTGCCATGAAGCAAAATAAGGGGTTTCCCTTCACCCTTTTTGACATAGAATAACGTTACATCTCCAACTTGAATTCTCATGTTATCTCCTAATGAAAAGGTCCCTAAGGGACCTAGTTTGTCAATATGCATAAGCCATGTTCTGTCTCCCTTTCGGGTCGTGACCATTTATCTCTACCAAAGTAGCGTATGTTTGCTTCGATTGGCATCCATACGTGCCCCTACCAAATTTGGGTTGCTAGCTTGAGGGGTTTACCGCGTTTCATTTCTTTGTTTCCAAAGAACTCGTCTCTGTGGCACGTTACGTCTAGATCATAGTTTCCCTTAGATCATCGATCGCCGTTACGATTGATCGTACCCTAGGTTATTGTTTCCCTAGGCACAAACACTACATCCATCACAGGATGTGCTAGCATGGACTTTCCTAACCGATTACTCGGCTCGATCACCTTCTATTGACATATGGATTATATCATACTCATCACGATTCCACAACCTGAAACATAAAAAAATGAGATTCCGAGGAACCTCATTTTGGAGATTATGGTTTTGAAACAAGTGCATCTTTTCTGGACAAATCAATTCTTCCTTTTTCATCGATACCGATGCATTTGACAAGAATCTGATCCCCTAATGAAACGACACTTTCAACCTTTTCAACACGTTCTTTTGCGAGTCTTGAAATATGAACTAAGCCTTCCGTACCTGGCCACAATTCAACAAAACAACCAAATTTTTCAATACGAGTGACTTTACCTTCATAAATTTCACCCACTTTAGCTTCTTTGACAAGGTCTTGAATCTTCTCAGCAGCTCTCTTGATCCATTTTGTTTCATGATGCATTAAGAAGACACGACCATCTTGTTCAATATCGATCTTGACATTGTTGTTGTCTTCGATGATTTGTGTAATGATCTTGCCACCGGAACCAATGACATCTCTGATCTTGTCAGGATTAATCTTGATGAGCATGACTTTAGGTGCATAAGTTGACATCTCTGTTCTCACAGTTGGAATGGTTTCAAGCATATGTGATAAGATATGAAGTCTAGAAATTCTAGCTTGTTCCAATGCTTCTTTCATGATTTCTTCAGTGATACCATCAATCTTGATGTCCATTTGAAGTGCAGTAATTCCTGTTTGAGTACCTGCAACCTTAAAATCCATATCGCCTTCATGGTCTTCCATGCCTTGAATATCGGATAAAATGGTATAATTGTCGCCTTCTTTGATCAGTCCCATTGCAATCCCTGCAACAGGAGCCTTGATGGGAACACCTGCTGCCATGAGCGCCATGGTACCTGCGCAGATGGTTGCCTGTGAACTGGATCCATTGGATTCAAGAATTTCAGAGACTACACGGATGGTGTATGGGAATTCTTCTTCATTGGGCAATACCTGTAACAATGCACGTTCGCCGAGGGCACCATGACCCACTTCACGTCTACCAGGATTACCATATCTGCCTGTTTCCCCAACAGAGAAAGGTGGGAAGTTGTAGTGGAGCATGAAGCGTTTGGAATCTTCAAGACCAAGACCATCGATGATCTGATTTTCTCTTAGAGATCCTAAGGTAACAACACCTAGAGCTTGAGTCTGACCTCTGGTAAAGAGTGCAGATCCATGAGTTCTTTGGAGCACATCAACTCTTGAGGTGAGTGGGCGGATTTCATCCACTTGACGTCCATCTGGACGTACTTTATCCACAGTAATCAGTCTTCTGACTTCTGCAGTAACAATACCATCTACAATGCGTTTGACTTGTGATAAGTAATTGTCTTGTGCTTTTTGATCAAACACTTTGACACCGTCAATCACATTGAAGAATGATTTGGTTTGAAACTTTTCGAGTGTTTCATTGCTTAAGGCATCAATTGCATGATAGCGTTCGAGCTTATCAAAAATGGATACAGCCTTAATCAAACGATCTGCAACAAATGCATGAACTTCTTTTTTCAATTCTGGATCAATGGCGAAATTTTCATAAGCCATCTTGGGTGTGTTGAAATCCTTTTGAATGGTTTCTTGGAATTCAACCAATTTCTTAATTTCTTCATGTCCTACCATAATGGCTTGAAGCATGACTTCTTCAGTCACTTGTTTTGCACCTGCTTCAACCATGTTGATGGCATGTTTTGTACCGGCAACGAATAAGTCAAGTTCTGACACACTGAGTTGTTCAGGTGTTGGGTTAATCACGAATTCCCCATTGATTCTACCAATTTGAACACCGGCGACGGGTCCATTGAATGGAACATTGGAGATGCCAAGTACGAGGGATGAACCAATCAAGGATGCAACTTCGGTTGATGCTTCGGGATCACTTGATAAAACTGTGTTAATGATCTGAACTTCATTCTTGAATCCTTCTGGAAACATTGGACGAATCGGACGGTCAATCAATCTAGAAGTCAGTGTCTCATGTTCAGTGGGTCTGCCTTCTCTCTTTAAGAATCCTCCTGGAATCTTACCTGCAGCATACAGCTTTGCCTGATATAAAACCATCAAAGGGAAGAAATCCTGATCCGATGGCTCGCTGCTTGCTGTCACAACGCTCAATACCGTAGAGTCTCCGTAGATGATCATTGCAGCGCCAGCAGCTTGCTTGGCAACTTCACCGATCTCAACCTTAAGTACTCTACCACCTAACGTTGTTTCATAAATCTTTTTTTGCATGATATAAAATCTCCTTCATTTTATATGTCTATTTTTTTCTCATAGCCTTTATTATCATACCACAAAATATATACTTTGTATAAGAATTCATCAAACATAAAAAAAAAGATTGCGTGAGCAATCTTTTACCGACGCAATCCGAGCTTAGTAATCAATGCTTGGTATCTGTTGAAATCTGATTTGCGCAGATAGTTCAAGAGACGACGTCTCTGTCCAATCATAACAAACAGACCGCGACGTGAATGAAAATCATGAAGATGCTTTTGAAGGTGATCGTTGAGTTGATTGATCTGAGCTGTGAGTACTGCGATTTGGACTTCAGGTGAACCTGTGTCCCCTTCTTTGGTTGCATACGCCTTGATGATCTCATTTTTTTGTGTCTTAAGCAGTGCCATGTGTGTGTATCCTTTCTCGAATAACTAAAGATAGGGTTTGGCATTCCCGGATCCTTGTTACCGCCTTTTTTATTGTAGCATTTTTTGATGAAAATGCAACAGATAATCTTTAGATTTTGACAAACTGGTCAACATTGACCACAAATACGGTTGCTCCACCCACTTCGACTTCGATGGGTAGTGCTGAGAATGATCCAAATTCATTGACAATGGTATTTGGAACAAGTTTGGTCCGTTTCTTACTGTGAGCTTCAATGATTTCGAGTGCTTGTGGAACTTTTTCGTCATTGACACCAATCAAAAACGTGACGTTTCCAGCTCTTAAGAAACCACCTGTTGTCGCTAAGCGAGTTGAGAAAAATCTGTCTTTTACCAATGCCTTTTGAACTTTGTTTGCATCGTCATTCGATACAATCGCAATGATCAGTTTCATAAAATCACCTCGTTATCTTAATTATAACATAGATTTTTTTAAATGATTAATTTTCGAACGACGGATTCATCCTTATTCAGTTGATCAATCAGTTCTTTTTTGGACTTGAATTTGTATTCTTGACGTATGTAGTGCATGAAGACGAGTTCGATTTTTTTACCATAAATGTCTTGGTTAAAATCAAGAATATGCACTTCCAAACGATTTTCAAAGCTATAGTTTAATGTTGGATTATTGCCGATGTTTGCCATGCCATGAAACCATAAACCTTCAACCAGAACCCTCACATAGTAAACACCTGATTTGGGTAGAAAATAATGATCATAGTCGATGTTGGCTGTTGGGAATCCGAGTTTGTGCCCGATGTTGTTCCCATGAACGATGGTTCCTCGAATGTGGTAATGTCGATTGAGAAGCTTACGCGCTGATCCTAGATCACCTATGGAGAGAAAATCTTTGATGTAGGTTGTTGATACACGGGTATGATTATAAAGTAAATCATCCACGATATCGACAAAGAAATAACGCTTCAAATCTGCAATCGTGCCTTCTCCACGATAAGCAAATCTGGCATCTCGACCAATCACCAGACGTTGGACATGGAGTGATTTCAAAAAATTAATAAAATCTTCTACAGACAATTCCGAAAATTCGGTGTTAAACTCGACTATGAATGCATAATCGAGGGGATATCTTGAAAAAAGCTCAATTTTATCGACTTTTTGTGTTAAAGTCCGGAACGGCTGTTTTCTAAGGACTGAAGAAGGATGCGGGTCAAATGTTAAGACTGCATGTTTGGTATCTCGATACGAAAGAACGCGTTCAATCAGTTGTTGGTGTCCGAGATGAAGACCATCAAAATTCCCCATTGTGATGGTAATGGGATCTTGATTTTGCATATTTTTATAATCCGTGGAAATAATTTTCATGTTGTCTCCTAAAAAATAAGTACTGGGTGATAGTTTTGTGCTGAAACGACTTCATAGTAAGCAATCAGTTTACCCTGAGTGTCGGTTACGATGAAGGGTTCGTTCGTATCGGTTTGTCTTCCATCTAAGTATACACCATTTTGGACTAATTTCACCATGTAGTCGTTTAAGATGATGCGTTTTGTATCTTGGAAAAAGGTCTCGAGTGTGATACCATCTTCGAATTGAATCGCATCGATAGATTTTGCCTGATCCACATGATAATTTCCCACTGAAACCCGGTGCAAAGACTTCAATGCGCCTTCTGTTTTTAGACGATGTGCCAAATCAACAGCAAGACTTCTGATGTAGGTTCCCTTCGATACCGATGCTATAAAATCAACTTCATGATTTTGAAATACTCCCGTTGCTTCAAAACGTTTGATCTCTACAGTTCTTGCATCACGATCGACTTCAATCCCAGATCGTGCAATATCATAGAGTTTTCTACCTTGCTTTTTGATTGCGGAATACATGGGTGGTACTTGATTATAGGTACCCAAGAAAGATTTCATGGCTTCATGAAGCGCAGTTTCTGTGAATTCAACGGGTTTAAAGGATGTGATTTTGCCAGTGACATCGTAGGTATCATAATGATTTCCGAAAACAATGGTTCCTGTGTATACTTTGTCTAGATTGGAAAAAAGGTGTGCCAGTTTGGTAGCCTTACCCAGACAGAGAATCATGAGTCCACTTGCGAAAGGATCGAGTGTACCCGTATGTCCGATTTTATCGATACCTAATTTTTTCTTCAGTTTATACACAACATCGTGACTTGTCAACCCTTTTGGCTTGTTGACAAAAAGAAAACCGTCCATGTGATCACCATGAACATTATACCAAAAAATAAAGAAAATAAAAAAAGCACTTTCGTGCTTTGATTATTTAAATTGATTCATCCAAGCTGAAATTCTTTCCTTGGGTTGATAGCCACTTTGACGGTCAACTTCTTCACCATCTTTATAGAGTACAACGGTGGGAACACTTCTAATGCCGGCTTCAATGGCCTGAGTTCTGAATAAATCGATGTCTAAACGATAAAATTTCGCATCTGTAAACTCGGTGGAAAGTGATTCTAATACAGGTTTCAACATCTTGCATGGTCCACACCATGTTGCGAAATATTGTACAACAACCAAACCCTGTTGTCCAATCACTTCTTGATACGCTTGTCCTTGATAATCAATCATTAAATTTCCCTCATTTCTTTATTATTAACACTAATATTATATGTGTAAAAGTGTTTATTTTCAAGCCCTTCGCACTATTTTAGGGTGATTATTGTCACTCCGTTCAAACCTTCGCCTTCTTGACCAAAACGAGATGATTTGATATAGGGTGAATTTCTTAGATAATCATAGACAGCTTTTCTCACGACGCCAGTACCAAATCCATGGATCACTCGAATGACTGAAAGTCCTGATAACAGTGCTGAATCAATGGCTTGATCCATGGCTTCTTTGACTTCTTCATACCGAAATCCTCGCAAATCAACTTCAAAATTCGCTTTTTTCTCTGGTGTTGAACCGGTTTGAATCTTTTCAGGACGGACAGTTTTCTGAGGTGTTTCTTTCATTGCATCTTTTCTTAAATCGGTTGATTTAAAGGATAAGTCAAACTTGCCAAAGACCACTCTGATGTCATCTTGCTTCATCGATTTAATCGTACCATACTGCTGATATGGAATGATGAACACCTGATCACCTACGTTGAGTTCATCCGATTTACGGTACTCATGATCTGTCTCAACACCTTGATTGAGTTGAAATTTTAAACTTGCAATTTCAGGATTCGAGAGTTCTTTCCTATTTTGTAGATCCGCAATCAATCTGCGCGCTTCATCCTTCAGTTGGTTCCATTTGGCTTCTTCTTTCGACTTCAATGTTTCGATGACTGCATCTTGTTCCTTGATTAACTTGTCTTTAAGGGTTTGATACTCCGTCTTCTCTCTTCTCAATTCCTTTATTTCAAAAGCTAGCTTTTCTTTTTGACGTTCAAGATAGAGCATTTCATCATTCAGCTTTTCCATGGTCTTGGCCAAATCGGTTTGTCTGCCTTGATATATGGTTTCAGCATCTTTGACCACAGATTCGCTTAAGCCCAATCGTCTTGCGATGAGAAATGCATGCGATGAACCTGTTGTTCCCATTTGAAGATAATAAAGAGGTTTCAGTGTTTTCTTATCAAAAGCAACACTTGCTGTGGTCATGTGAGGTTCTTCGTAAGCATAGCTCTTGAGTTCTGAGTAGTGGGTCGTGACCATCATCCGAATGTCGAATTTCTTGAAATGATTCAAAATAGCGATGGCTAAAGATACCCCTTCGTTTGGATCGGTTCCAGATCCGAGTTCATCGAGCAATATCAAGGTATTTGAATCAACATTTGAAATCATATCGATGATTTTAGTGAGATGGGATGAAAATGTTGACAGTGATTGACTGATGGATTGTTCATCACCGATGTCAGCGAAAATTTGATTGAAAATCGCAATATTGGAAGCCTCACTTGCTGGAATGAGCAGTCCACATTGTGTCATCAAAGTCAATAAACCGACAGTTTTTAATGCAACTGTTTTACCCCCTGTGTTTGGACCTGTAATGAGCAAAGTTCTAATTTCAGAATCCAGTTCAAGTTGAATCGGTACCGCAATTTTTGGATCGAGCAAAGGATGCTTTGCTTTGACAAGGGCAATGCGACCTTCCATATTGATGCTTGGTTTGATTCCAGAGATGGTTGATGCATATCTCGCTTTTGCACTGATGAAATCGAGAGTTAGAAATAAATCAAGATTGTCTTTCAGAGACGCTTGAGACTCATGAACGGCTTCACTCATCATGGCAATGATTTTTTGAATTTCTTGTTCTTCTAACACATGAAGAGATTCGATTTCAGCCGTAATTTGCCGTGTGGCCTCAGGTTCGATGTAGATGGTTTGTTTGGTTTGAGACATGTCATGGATGACACCTTTGATCTTGTTTTTGAATGTCTCTTTGACGGGAATACAGAAACGATCATTTCGAATCACAATGACATTTTCATTCAAATAAGATGCGTAATCCAACATGAGTTTATGGAGTCGATCTTGAAGACTTTTTTCCAGTTTGCTCATTTCTTTCCGGATTCTGAGAAGTTCAGGAGTCGCATCATCTAAGATTTGTCCATCTTCATCCATTTTGGACTGAATGTATTCAAGAAGTCTGGCATGTGAATGAATATCTGCGAAATAGTGTTTGAGTGTGTTCAGAGGGATTCTATTTTTTTCGGTTTCTACGTAATATTTAATGATATCTCTTTCCATGGATAAGAAAAGTCTCACATTAAGCAATTCCTGAATGGAAAAAACTCGATCCAAACTGGCATATCGCAGGAGTTCATGAATGTCATAATTTTCAATCAATGGCAAAACACCGCTTCGTAAAATGAGAGCAGTCATATCCATGACTTCATCAAGATTTTTCTCAATCAAAGACGGATCTGTCATGGGTTCCAATGAGAAAATGTCATTTCGCACCGTATCCGATTTGGCATAAGATGCCACCCGATCAAGGATGAGATGAAGTTCTAATGTTTTTGTCATAAATCGCATGATGAACACCTTTTTTCTAGTTTCATGATATAATATAAAGTATAAAGGGAGACATCGATGAAACATTACACCATTTCAGTCAATGACGACGAGCTCGAAAAACTCAATCGTGTCTATCAGTTCCATCAAGTCGAGGTGAGTAATCCTTACCTTCTTTTTCATGCCAAGCACAATAATATCGAAGTCCTCGCTTATAAGACTGGAAAAGTACTCTTACAGGGTCCAGAAGTGACGCATGAATTGATTTCAATCAAGCGTCATTTAAATCGCGAAGATTATGCTGCAATCGGTTCTGATGAAGTTGGAACAGGTGATGTTTTTGGTCCGATTGTCGTCTGTGCACTTTACGCAAATCCTTCTGATATTGCATTCCTTGAAGGATTGAATGTGAGAGATTCCAAGAACATGAGTGATAAGACCATCATTCAAGTTGCACCTAAGATTGCGCAACGTCTCATCCACTCACTGTTAATCCTCACCCCTCAAAAATACAATGAATTGGTTGAACAGGGAAATAACTTAAATAAAATCAAGGCTCGTCTTCATAATCAAGCCATCATCAAGACTTCTTCGAAACTTGAAGGTACTGTTCCGGTCATTGTTGACCAATTCTGCACACCACAATTATACTTTAATTACATCAAAGATGAAACCCTGATTTATCGAGATATCGATTTTCATGTCAGAGCTGAATCTGTTCATATCTCGGTTGCAGCTGCTTCCATCATTGCTCGGTATGCCTTTTTAGTCAAAATCAAAGAATATGGCGACAAGCTGAATGTGAATTTACTCAAAGGCGCAAGTAAGGAAGTTGATGATCAAATCAAATCCATACACGAAGCCCATGGCAAACAATCACTCTCACTCATCGCCAAAATGAATTATAAAAACATCACAAAACAGAATCTCTTCTAAGTTCTTGAATCAATTGTTGAAACTCAAGGGGCAATTCGGCTGTAAAAGTCATTTGCTCCTTTTTTGTCGGATGCATGAAGGAAAGTGTCTTTGCATGTAAGTATTGACCACTATTTCCAACGACTTCTTTCGGTCCATAAACTGGATCGCCGACCACAGGATGTCCAATGTAGGACAGATGAACTCTGATTTGATGCGTTCTTCCCGTTTCGAGTTTGAGTTCAAGCAAAGTGTAACGATCAAATCTTTCAAGTACTTTAAAATGGGTTTTTGCTGGTTTTCCGGTCGAAATCACAGTCATTTTGAGTCTATTTTTCGGATGTCTCGCAATGGGTGCATCAATCGAACCTTCATTTTCTTTAAACTGACCATAGACCAATGCAACATAGACTCTTAAAATATCATGAACCTGAAGATCATCGGATAAAGCTTGATGAGTGAAATCATTTTTCGCAACCACCAGTAATCCTGAAGTGTCTTTATCAATCCTGTGAACAATGCCCGGACGTATGACACCGTTGATGGATGAAAGTTCATCCATTTGGTGAAGTAAACCGTGGACTAGAGTTGCTTCAGATGTTGTCGATGCTGGATGGACAATGAGTCCCGATGGTTTATTGATGACAGCAAGATCGTCATCCTCATAGACGATATCCAAATTCAAATTGATGGCTTCTATACCTAACTTTTTGGGTTCAACAGGTTTCATTTCAATCACATCACCAGACTTCAAAATATGTCCGGTTTTGACCGAAATCCCGTTGACTGTGATGTGCCCATCTTTAATCCGTTGTTGGACATAACTCCGACTTTGATCTTGATAAACCTTGGAGATCAGTACATGATCAAGTCTTAACCCAATGTCATCTGGTTCAATGCTATACTTTGTCATGTGTGACCACCTTTTTTCGTTTTGTTTCAAAGAAAAACAAGTCAATCGCAAATAAAACGATTCCTAAACTTAAATAAAGATCTGCGAAGTTATTGTAAAAATTGGATGCGTTGAATAGATTTAAAATATAGTCCAGAAAGGGATAGTGCAGAAAATCAATGACGTAACCGAGCATTGCACGGTCGATAGCATTCCCTAAGGTTCCAGCAATGAATAAAACGATGGACCAGCTGTATGTTTTTTTGATTTTAAAATCCACTTCTAAAAATAAATACCCAAACATCGCAAGCGCAATGACGGTAACAATCATGAATAAAAACTGCTGATCCTGAAGCATGGAACCAGAAGCTCCGCGATTTTCGCGATAAGCAAGATGCAGCACATGTGGAATCCACACAAGATCCGGATCAGATAATGTGATGAATGCCTTTGCCAAGTGTTTGGTCAATTGGTCAAGAAAAAGCAAGATAAAAATCAATAGTGCGCCTTTTTTCATCACAGTCTCCTAAAATACAGTCGTAAGTACTACAAAACCGATGATTGCAAAAACGAATGCGAGAAGACTACTTTCAAAGAGTTGTGGTGTTCTGGTATCCACATCTTCAATTTGAGGAAAGTAGTTTTTCAAGAGTCGATAGTAAAAGAAATAATACAGAAAACTCCAACCCATCACAACGAAAACCAATAAAACCGATAATAAAAATGTGAGTTTAGTATATATAAACATGTTGATGATGATCAAAACGATGGGAAGCAGGACTAAAACCGAAAGGAGGAGTGCACCGAGAACAGATCGAATGACACCTTGAATTGTGGTTTTGGAATCAATGAGTTTATTCAGTTTTTTGACACGGTATATGAAACGGTCAATTCGGTCAATTAAAGTTTTCATGGAGCCACAAAACCGCCTCTTCTATTGTTGATACAACGACCAATTCATAGTCGAATTCAAGGTCGGAAATCTCTTGAAAATGAGTCTCTGGAATGAAGAATATATCGACTTTTTGATACATTGCAGTGACAATTTTTTGTCGGATTCCACCAATTGGACCGATGTTTCCATCCATCTGAATGGTTCCTGTTCCTGCGATTTTAAGATCGCCAATGTTTAATTTTAGTAAACTTGCATAAATACTAAGGGTTTGCATCATCCCACCACTTGGCCCACCAACGATGTTGTTGACACCAGGTAAATCAAATGAAGGTTGTGATGCTAGGATCTCGTCATTTCTCAAGAATCGAATGCTAAGTTCTCCTGGAACCTTTTCATAATCCACAGTATGATAACTGACAGATTGACCTTCAATTCGCTTAATCGTCATCTGATACTGATCCTGTTGTGTCAAAAGGATGAATGAATCATGCGTGTGATCTGCATAGTTTTCTCCATTGATTGATACAACTTCGTCACCAATTTGAAGTTCAGACAGTCTCGAAGGTCTCATGTAGATGTAAAGTCCACGATATTCTGTTTCAATGGAGATTGATGAATCTTCAAGCATGGCCAGTTGATATGCTTGTATGAGTGATGTCTTCAGTGAAACCAGTTTTGAAAGCTGACCCGCTCGATACTCATCTTGAAAACTCATGTCTTTTTCTCGATCAGTTGTTTCATAGACATCCATGGTTGGATCATTGTAGAGCATAAAATACTGAAAAGCTGTGATTGGATCATATGAATAGACATATATCGTATTAAAATCACCGACAGGTTCCACACCATCGATCGTGATGAAGTTTTGAACTGGAGTGAGATTACCGGGTGCTGTTACACTATAGTCAGTTGGCATGACGAGTACCATCACCAAATAGAGATAAGGAAAAATCAATACAATGATGAGTTTCTGATACGTTTTAAGTAGTTTCAACATAACTCAGTTCACCCACTTCAATTTGCCTGTAACGGACACCAGCAGCCTTAAGCATCTTGATGGCAGCAGCATGCTCTTTGGAATCTGAATATTTGTTGCTTTCATAAACAATTTCTTGAATGCCTGACTGAATGATAAGCTTTGTACATTCATTGCATGGAAAAAGCGTCACGAAAATCGAGGACCCTTTTAAGTTTTGAGTCGCATTCAAAATCGCGTTCGCTTCAGCGTGAACCACATAAGGATACTTGGTTTCGGTATACTCACCTTGATTACCCCATGGAAAATCCTGATCCTCACATCCTCTTGGCAAACCATTGTATCCGATACCTACAATACGACGGTCGCTGTTGATGATGCATGCCCCCACTTGAGTGGATGGATCTTTACTCCGTAGGGCAGATAACTTGGCAACACCCATGAAATATTGGTCCCAACTGATATAGTCCTTACGCATTACTTGAGTTCCTCTTTCTTAGCCATGCCCAAATCAACATGGCAATATCCACCGGGATTCTTTTTTAAGTAATCCTGGTGATATTCTTCTGCCAGTTCATAATCCAATGCTTTTTTCACTTTGGTTTGAACTTTGGGATACTTAGTTCCAAAATAAGCCTTCATATAATTGGTGATGACTGTCTCATCTTCACTTTGTTCAACATAGATGCCAGAACGGTATTGTCGACCAATGTCATGGCCTTGCTTATTGATGGAGTAGGGATCGACAATTCTAAAAAACTGTTCCAAAATTTGTTCAAGCTTAATCACTTGTTCATCATACACAACACGCACCGCTTCCGCATGTGTTGCAAGTCCATTACAAACTTCTTTATAGGTTGGATTTTTCTTATTGCCATCGACATAACCTGTCGATGTGTCTAAAACGCCTTTGAGTTGATTAAAATAAGCTTCAACTCCCCAGAAACATCCACCGGCTAAAATGATTGATTTCATGTTCACACTCCTGCTTTAATCTTAAGTTCTTCTAATTGAACGGGGTCGACATCACTCGGTGCCTGCATCATCATGTCTTTCGCACTTTGAGTCTTTGGAAATGCCACAACGTCTTTAATGTTGGTTGTATTGGTCATCAGCATGACGACTCTATCCAAACCAAGTGCAAGTCCTCCGTGAGGTGGTGTACCGTATTTTAATGCATCCACAAAGAATCCAAATCTGTTTTGAATATCATCTTTGGATAAACCCAATGTATCAAACATCAAACGTTGCACTTCCTGATTGTGAATACGAATGGATCCTCCACCGATTTCATATCCGTTTAAGACAATGTCATAAGCTTTCGCCATGGCATCTTTTGGGTTATTTTTGAGAGCTTCAGCAGAGACTGGAGCGGTAAATGGATGATGCTTCGCATAGAATCGATTTTCTTCCTCATTATATTCCAAGAGTGGCCAATCCACAACCCAAAGGAATTTATACGTGTTTGAAGGAATGAGGTTATAAAGATTCGCAAGTTCGATTCTAAGTGCTCCTAGAGCCGCAGAGACATGTTCAAAGTCATTGCCGGGGACAATGAATAAAACATTGGATTCTTTCAGCCCAAATGACTTCAATTGGTCTTCAGAAAGATACTTGACGATGCTGCCTGAGTATTGACCTTTTTCAAACTTGATGTATGCCAGTGTATCGCCATGATTCTTTTTAACCACGTGTGAAAGATGATCGATTCTCTTTCTTGTGACATCAGAACCCTCTTCTAAGATGAGACCTCTGATGAACTTCTGATGTGTCAAAAGTGGTAAATCAACACCTGAAAAATAAGGTGCACAATCAAAGATTTTCATTTCATAACGCATATCTGGCTTATCAGAACCATAAAGTGACAAAGCATCATGATAACTCATTCTCAAGAAAGGTGCTTTCACATCCAAATGGAGTACTTTCTTAAATGTTTTCACGAGAATCTTTTCAACAATCGCTTGAATATCTTCCTGATCAACGAAGGAGGCTTCAATATCGACTTGAGTAAACTCCGGTTGTCTGTCTGCTCTTAAGTCTTCATCTCTGAAACAGCGTGCAATTTGGAAGTATTTTTCCATACCTGCAACCATGAATAGCTGCTTATAGATTTGAGGTGATTGGGGAAGCGCATAAAAAGTCCCAGGATACAAGCGCGAGGGGACCAGATAGTCTCTTGCACCTTCTGGCGTTGATTTGCCTAGTATCGGTGTTTCAAGTTCATAGAACCCTTCTTCCACCAGTACACCACGAATCGCTTGCGTGATTTCGCTTCTTTTCATCAAGAATTGCTGCATGACGGGTCTTCTTAAGTCAAGATAGCGATATTTGAGTCTGGTGTCTTCTAATGCATCGGTTTCATTGGTAACCATGATGGGAGGTGTCTCTGCAGTATTCAAGATGATGAGTTCTGAAACTTCAACTTCGATGGCTCCTGTAGGTATGTTTAAATTCTTACTTTCACGTTCAATCACGACACCTTTGGCTTCAATGACATATTCATTTCGAATTTGTAGGGCAGTGCCATAAAAAGGATTCTCAGGTTTGATCACCAACTGAGTCACCCCATAGCGATCTCTTAAATCGATGAAAATAAGTCCGCCTAGATTTCTAACTTTCGCAGCCCAACCTTTTAAATAAACCGAAGTTCCAACATGATGTTGATTCAATTCTCCATTGTGATGTGTATATTTCATTTTGTCTTTTTCTCCATTTTTTCAAGCAGGTATTTCCTGATTTTAGGAATCAGTACTTCTTCCTGTACTTCTGTCTTGGTGTCCTTGATACCAACAACACCGCGATTAAATTCCTCTTCACCCAAAATAATCAAATATTGAGCATTCATTTTTAATGCTTGTTTTAACTGTCCTTTGAACGATTTTTGTGTATAGTTCGTATCAGCGACGATGTTGGCAGTTCTCAAATCATAAAGGATCTGAGTGGCTGTCGTTTTGTGTTTCGGATTGAATACGATGACATATGCATCAAGATTGCGTTCTGTCGCAAAATTGACATTTTCCGCTTCAAGAGCAAGAAGTAAACGTTCCATGCCACATGCAAAACCGATACCACCCAATTCAGGTCCACCCAATTCGGAGACTAGTTTTTGGTATCGACCACCGCCACCTAAGACATTTTGAGCACCAAATCCTTCTATATCGGCCTCAATTTCGAAAACGGTATGACTATAATAGTCGAGTCCTCGAACAAGCTTAGGTGCGATTTCATAACTGATTTTAGCAGCATTCAAATGCTCCAATACTTCTTTAAAATAGTTTCTTGAAACATCATTCAAGAAATCTTGTGGCGTTGGAGCGTGTAAAACAGCTTCATGCTTTGCATCCACTTTGCAATCCAAGATCCGAAGTGGATTTTTCTCTAGTCTAATTTTGCAATCTTCACACAATGTTTCCTGGTGCGGTAAGAAATGCTGGTAGAGTGCGGATTGGAATGTCTTTCTCGACTCATCGTCTCCAAGACTATTGATTCTGACTCTGACACCTTTGAGACCCAGTCGCTTGATAAAATCGTATGCTAAAATAATCATTTCAGCATCAAGTGCAGGATCTACGGTACCAATCGCTTCCACACCAAACTGATAAAACTGACGATATCTGCCTTTTTGAGGACGTTCATAACGGAAATTAGGTCCAATATAATAGACTTTTTCAAGTTCTTGAGATGCATACAACTTATTTTCCACATAAGCACGGATGACTCCTGCAGTGCCTTCTGGTCTCAAAGTTAATCGGCGATCCCCTCGATCATCAAAATCATAGGTTTCCTTAGTCACCATATCGGATAATTCCGATTGTCTATGAAATACTTCACTGTACTCCATGATGGGTGTTCGAATTTCCTTGATGCCATACAAGGCGAGAACTTCCCTGATTTTTTGTTCAAGAGCTTGCCATAAATACGATTCGGTTGGTAAAACATCATAAGTGCCTTTCACTTTGTTGACTGCCATGATAATCCTCCTTGGTCATTTCATAGGTATACATGTCATCCTCGATGACTCGGGCTGCTTTTTCTATCCTAAAGGGTTCAATACTTTTAAGTTTAAAGGGTGCTTTACTGATGACTTTCTGACTCGCTATGTTTTGGCCTAAATGTCGGATACGAATGTAGTCATAGCCAAGATAGTCAAAACCTACTTTAATCATCTCTTTTAATGCTTGGGTCATGATACCCTTGTTCCAATAATCATGATGTAAAACAAATCCAATTTCAGCACCTTGTTCATCTTTTATTTTACTATGAAAGTCGATTGTCCCAATCATTTTTGATGTCTTTAGATCAACGATGGCATAACCGATGGGTAAACCCTTCTTGAGTCTGGGGTAAAAGATGTGTTGAATGGATTTTTTCGCTTCCTTTGGGATACTGAAGGGTCCCCAGGATAAATAGCGCACGACCTCATGGTTCTTTCCATAATCAAACATATCCTTATAGTCTTTTTGAGTAATGGTTCTGAGCATGATGTCATCGAATGTGATTACAGGCATGTGTTTGTAAGGTTTTTTCATTTTTTGCTCCTAAAAAATAAAAACGTCCCCATCTCTAAGGACGTCAACGACGCGGTACCACCTTAGTTCTAGATTGCTCTAGCCCTCATTATTGTTTGTGTGTCTCATTAGGGTGTCACATCCATAAGGATCTCCTAAATCACAGACGATTGAATTACATATTCATAGTAACTGATTTGATGCAAAAAGTCAATTAAATTTCAATTAGGATGGTGACTGGACCATCATTGATGGCATGAATCATCATGTGTTGTCCAAAAACACCTTGTTTAACTTCGTGATGTTTTGATAAAATCCCACACAGTGCTTCATAGAGTGGTTCTGCTTGTTCTGGACGTGCTGCTTCAATGAAGGATGGTCTGTTGTTACCTTTTGTATTCCCATACAGTGTAAACTGTGAAATGGCCAAAATGGATCCAGAAACGGTAGATAAATTCAAATTCATCTTGCCTTGGTCATCTTCAAAAACTCTGAGATTATGAATTTTTTCAGCCATTTTTGATGCGATTTCCAAAGTGTCATTGACATGGATACCGATATAAAGAAGATATCCTTTTCCAATTTGACCCATCACCTTTTGATCGACAGTCACAGAGGCTTCCTTGACGCGTTGAACGATGACTCTCATTTGAAATCACGCTCCACGGTGTAGATATCTGAAATCTTTCTTAAATTAACCATGAGTTGCTGAAGTGCATTGGAATTGCTAATTGATACTTTGATTTTGATGATCAATTCAAGATTGGTTGTCGTAATTGCATTTACTTCTGCAATCGCAATACTCTGTGCATTGACTGTTGTGACGACTTCAGTCAAGAGAGTTGGCTTGTTCCCACCGACAATTTTAATCCAAGTAGGATATTTTCTGGAAATATTGGTTGCCCAGAAGGCTTCAATCAATCTGTTATCCTCGAATTGCTTACAGTTTGGACAAAAAGTGGTATGAATGACAATTCCACTGGTTTTGGATATGTATCCGATGATGGGATCTCCTGGGATTGGCAAACAGCAGTTGGCAAGTTTGAGTTGAGGTGATGACAATCCCTCAATCACAACACCTGTTTCACTATGTGTCGTGAGTTGTTTGCTTGCTTTCTCCATTTGACGCTGTAATAAGGCATTGGGATCCGTTTCATTACCAATCAATTTGTTGACAACTGTTTTGGGGGATAAATTGCTCTTGCCGATTTCAAGATACATGTCTTCGACGGTGAGTATCATGTTCTTTTCAAAATGCTTTTTGACAAATGCATCATCGATGACTTCGGTAATCTTATGCTGTAGGAGTTCTCGCTCGAGCATATCTTTACCGATGCTCATGATCGAGTCACTTCTTAATTTATTCAGGAATCCTTTGATTTTATGTCGAGCATGCTGGCTTTTTGCAATTTTAAGCCAGTCTTCAGAAGGACCTTGTGAGTTTTTATTGATCTTGACACTGACAATGTCACCTGTATTCAATTCGTAATCCAAGGTAACAATTCGGTTATTCACCAGTGCTCCGACCATTTTGTTACCTACATCCGTATGAATACGGTATGCAAAATCAATCGGAGTTGAACCTTTCGGCAATTCTATGACTTCGCCTTTGGGAGTGAACACATAGACATTGGCATCTAAGATGTCACCTTTGATGGTGCCGACAAATTCTTCTGCACCCCCTGATGTTTCATCGGTATCTTCACTCATTTTCAAAAGTTCGCCATACCATTTGAGTTTTTGAGCAATCTCAAACTGCTCACGCTCTTTCGAATATGTTTTATTTTCTTTATATGCCCAATGGGCTGCAATCCCATATTCTGCAATCTGATCCATTTCAGGGGTTCTGATTTGTACCTCAAAAAGCGTGCCATCATCCGAAAGAACAGTCGTGTGAAGCGACTGATACATGTTAGGTTTTGGGACTGCGATATAGTCTTTAAAGCGTCTGGGAATCGGTGTAAAATTAGCATGAATGATTCCTAAAGCTTGGTAACAATTTTCGATTTTATCGACAATGATTCGAACCGCTAACAAATCATAGATATCTTCAAACGCACGATTGTCTTTCACCATTTTTTTGTAAATGGAGAAAATATTCTTAATTCTGCCTTTGATTTCAAAATCATGCAAGCTTGAATCTGAAAAGAGCGTTTTGATGTTTTCAATGACATTTTCGATTGATTTCTCGCGCTCATTCTTTTTGGTTTGAATCATGTTGGAGACTCGATAATACATCGGTGGGTCCGTGTATCTGAGGGATCGATCTTCGAGTTCTGCCTTTATTTTAAAGATACCTAGACGGTGTGCAAGAGGTGCATAGATCTCTAAGGTTTCACTGGCGATCTTATATTGTTTTTCGGGTGACATCGACTCGAGCGTTCTCACATTGTGGAGTCGATCCGCAATCTTAATCAAAACAACACGGATATCTTTTGCCATGGCTAACAACATCTTTTGGTGGTTATCAGCTTGTGATGCTTTGGTTGTAAATGAAAGTTTACCAATCTTGGTCACGCCATCCACAAGGAGAGCAATGTCGATACCAAACTCTGTTTCGACTTCTTTAAGTGTTAAAGAGGTATCTTCAACCGTATCATGCAAAAGAGATGCGATGATGGTCGCAGGACCCCCACGAAGATCAGCAATGATTTTTGCAACCGCAACTGGATGTGTGATGTAAGGTTCACCGCTCTTACGCATTTGACCTTCATGTCTTTCCTTAGCCAAAAAATAAGCTTTTTCAATGAGCTTTCGGTCAGACTCTCTTTTGATGTAGGAGTCAAATGATTCGATTAACGATTGAAGTAGCGTATCTTCCATCAAAACACATCCTTTAATAGGTAATTAAAGTCAGTATATCATAGCCTTGAAGTTTGTCACGACCATTTAAGTCTGTAAGTTCAATTAAAAACGCTAGACCAACAACGATTCCACCTAGTTTTTCAACAAGTTTAATCGCAGCATCCATGGTTCCACCTGTTGCTAAAAGATCATCAATGATGATGACGCGATCACCTTTTTTAACAGCATCAGCATGCAAACAGAGTTGATTGGATCCATACTCTAAATCATAAGTGACACTTACATAGTCTCGAGGTAGTTTACCGGGTTTTCTCACTGGAGCAAATCCAATGCCAAGATTGGTTGCGACAGGGCAACCAAAGATGAATCCTCTGGCTTCAGGACCTACAATCAAAGTTGCTTGATGTTTTTTGGCAAATTGTGTAAATTGATCCGCTGCATAATGATAGGCTTTGCCATCTAGCATGAGTGGTGTAATATCACGGAAAAGAATACCTTCCTTAGGAAAACCGGGTACATCTGCAATATAATCTTTTAAATTCATGTGTTCCTCCAATAGGTCGCCTTAAATAAAAAAAATATGATGCCTACCGTATTATTTTATCTCATTTTCACGTTTTTTACAAGTATGCTATAATCAATGTGAAGGTGATCGAATGAAACCACTCGCATACCGTATGAGACCTGAAAAATTTGAAGATGTATTTGGACAAGACCATTTGATTGGGATGGATGGTGTTTTAACCTCTATGCTTTCAAAAAAGAAATGGCTTTCTTTCATACTATATGGTCCTCCCGGAACTGGAAAAACGACCATTGCACAAATATTTGCTAAGTCATCGGGTCTAGATTACTATTTTTTCAATGCTTCAACCGATTCAAAAGCCAGATTAAAGGACATCTTAGATACAACCTCCTATCACGACATTTTGATTGTGATCGATGAGATTCACCGGATGAAAACCGATGTGCAAGATTACTTATTGCCCTTCATGGAAAACGGGAATGCAACGGTGATAGGTTTAACCACACTAAACCCATATCAATCCATCAACATGGCTATCCGCTCTCGATGTCATCTTTATGAAGTCAAAAAACTAAGTGATGAAGCCATAGAAAAAGCGCTGATGTCTGCACTACGTGAGCTCGATATTGATATCCGAATTGATAAAAATGCAGTATCTGCCATCGTGCGATATGCCAATCATGAAATCCGAACCGCACTCAATATTTTAGAAAGTGCTTCTTTGATTTTGAAGGATGGTGACCTACTCACTGCCCAAACAGTCTATCGAGTTGCAGGAAGAATCAGCCATGATTTGGATGATCATGAAGATAACTTTTATGAACTTTTGTCAGCGCTTCAAAAATCAATCAGAGGATCAGATGTCGATGCATCCCTCCATTATTTAGCAAGACTCATCACGTTAGGTGATTTACAAGCCATCATCAGAAGACTCTTGGTGATCGCTTATGAAGATATTGGACTTGCCAATCCGATGATGGGACCCAAAGTCCTTGCTGCGTGTGATTCAGCCATCAAAGTCGGATTTCCTGAAGCTAGAATCATGTTGTCTGCCATTGTGATTGATATGGCCATCTCACCGAAATCGAATACGGCTGTTGTTTCCATTGATGAAGCTCTCTTTGATTATGAGAATCAAGATACGGGAACAGTTCCAGATCATGCAAATAATCGTAAGATTAAAATCAATCCTGACATCTATCATTACCCACACAATGACAAGGATTCATTAAATGATCAATCCTACCTTCCAGATACCATCAAAGATAAAGTCTATTATCATCCAAAGGATGAATCCTCTTATGAAAAAGCTTTATCGGATCGATTGAAAGTCATTGACCAGGTCAAGCGTAAAAAAAGATAAAAAAAATCTCGTTTGAGATTTTTTTGTTATCCTTCAGTTGAGATGATGACCGGAATGGTGATGGGAGACCGTTTGGTTTCTTGATAAACAAATCGATTGACTTCATTTCGAACATCACGTTTGTAGTCATTCCAATTGATGTATTTTCCTTCAAGATGTTTTTTGGAAACTTCCATAAAAGCATCTTTAATTTTTGACAGTAATTCTTCAGATTCCTGGACATAGACAAAACCTTTGGTGACAATTTTAACTTCACCTATGATTTGTTTCGTTTTCGGACTGACATGGGCAACGAGTAAAAGTGCACCATCTTCTGCAAGCAGTTCACGATCCTTCATGACGAAGTCATTCACATCCCCGACGGCTGTTCCATCAATCAAGATTTCACCAACATTGATGTCGTTTCTCGAGACATAAGCTTCTTTCTCGTCAAGGGTGAGCACATCACCATTATCCATTAAAAAGACGTTGTCTGGCGAATATCCGATTTCTGTCGCTAAACGCTTGATCCCATATTGATGGCGATATTCACCAATGGTTGGGACAATGAATTTTGGTTTCAGTAAATTCATCATCATTTTTAACTCTTCTGCAGTGGCATGCGCCGCAGCAAGCAATCGTTTATCGATGACTTTCACCTGGGTATCACTCCGGTAAAGAATATCTAAGGTGCGGGCTGCCATCTTTTCTGTCCCTGGTACAGGAGCAGTCATCAGGATGACTGTATCTTTTTCAGTAATATGAATCAGTCGGTCTGATTTTTTGCACATCCTTTGTAGGACAAAGAAAGGCTCATGTCGATTTCCAGTCACTAATGCAACGATGTCATTGGCATCATTTTTATTCTTTTCATCAATGTATCTTAAATTGATTAAGGATGCTTCTGGAATGTTCAAATAACCATTTTGGATGGCGATATCAACGATCCGTTGTGCTCTTCTGCCGATGATGGCAATCTTTTTCTTGTGCAACAAGGAAATATCAATGATGCGTTGAATTTTTCTTAAATCCGATGAAAACAGACTGACAATGATTCGACCCTCAGCATTCGTGTAGATGCTATTGAGTCGATGATTGAGTGAGTTTGAAACACCACCGGATAATTCCAGTGTTGAACCTAAGGACTCGGTCAGGAGTAAAAGTACATTTTTTTCTGACAATTCATTGATTTTTCTAAAATCCGTCTGATACTTGATATCACTGCTTTGGTCAAAAGTGAAATCGGATGTATAGACAATCACACCATCTAAGGTATGAATCGCAATCCCTACCGATTCGGGGATGGAGTGTGTTGTATTAAAGAAAGTCACACGCACATTGCCAAATTTGATGATGGAGTTTTGTGAAATGGTATTTAACGTCAAGGTTTCAAGTTGATAGCCTTCATCTTTAAGCATATCATTGACGATTTGCATGGTAAAGTTTGTGGCATAAACGGGAACATTTAAATCTTTTAATAAATGTTGAAGTGCGCTGATATGATCTTCATGCGCATGCGATAAAAAAATACCTCGTATGCGATCCTTTGCACGAATTAGGACACGATAGTCAGGGATGATTTCATCCACCCCATAAAGTTCGGCTGAAGGGTACTTAATCCCTGCATCTAAGATGAATAATTGCTGATCCACCTCGATGACATACATATTTTTTCCATTTTCCCCAAGCCCACCTAAAGCAAAAAATCTTATTTTGCTCACAATCACACATCCTTCATGTAACGTTTTTTACTTATCATATTATACCATGATTTCCAGATATCACAATGATTTTGTTTCGTCTATGTTATCATAGTACTGGGTGAATAAAAGATGATCAATTATCCAATCAAACGGAAGATCCAAGAAAAAACAACCAATTATGCCAATTTGGGTATGACATTAGAAGGTGACATTGAGGTTTCCAATGCCTACTATCTTTCTCATGACATCGCAGTCATTCATAAAAAGCCAACC
>JANJXB010000072.1 GCA_024709245.1 Acholeplasmataceae bacterium
GGGATGACATCAACACCAATTTCAGGGAGTTTGATGACCGTTTCAAAGATGGTTTTATCGCCTAGTAAGACATCAAAAATCGTGGAGTATAACATACTGCGATTGATGCCTAAACTGGTTGTTGTCGATGCTTGAGGGTCAAAATCAACGAGCAGTACCCGTTTGTTATGTTCAGCCAAAGCGGCCGATAGATTCACTGATGTTGTCGTTTTTCCGACGCCACCTTTTTGATTGGAAATAGCAATGATTTTACCCATACATTCTCCTTTAATTTACAATAACTACAAGGGTTTCTTGGTCATTTGAGCAAATGTTCTTGGGTATCCCTCTGCGTGTTTTTCTTTTTGAATTCCAATGATGACCCGATGACCAAAGTCATGGGGAATTTCTTGATGTTTTACAAAGGATATCTTCCCTCCGAGAAGTTCGATACCTTTTTGAGCTTGATTGAACTCATCTTCATAGTTTGTTCCTTTAAGTCCAAGAAACAATCCTCCGACTTTTGTCATGGGAAGTCCCATTTCAGCGATCATAGATAAGTCGCCTAACGCTCTGGCAGTCACAAGATCGAAAGATGCTTGATGTTTAATCGCGTAAAGTTCAACACGGTCATGAACGAGTGAAACACGGTCCAGATGAAGCAATTTCACGAGTTTTTCTAAAAAAACGATGCGTTTATTCAAACTATCAATGATGGTCACTGACAAATGTGGGTAAACGATTTTGAGAGGTAGACTTGGAAATCCTGCACCTGATCCCATGTCACAAATAGATTTCACTTGATTCATATCAACGGATGCAGCTATGAATAGCGAATCAAAGAAGTGCTTGTAGTAAACTTCTTCTTTTTCAACGATTCTGGTGAGATTGGTGATTTGATTATATTCTACCAAAAATTGGAAATATTGCTCGAACTGATTTTCCTGAACCTTTGAAAGTTCAATACCCATCAAATCTTTTACATGGTCTTTAAATGTCATGTTGGACACTTCCTGATTCCAAATAAACCATGAGTACAGAAATATCGGCTGGATTGACTCCAGAAATGCGCGATGCCTGACCCAGTGTTGTCGGTCTGATTTTATTGAGTTTCTCACGAGATTCCGATGAAATATTCTTGATTAGATGGTAATTGATTTTTTCAGGGATGACTTTATCTTCCAAGCGAAGCATCTTTTCAGCTTCACGCATCGCTTTTTGGATGTATCCTTCATATTTGATTTTGATTTCGAGTTGTTCTAAAGTGTCATCAGAATAAGATTCTTTAATGAAGTATTTCACATCCATCTGATTCATTTCAGGTCTCTTCAAGAGTTCTGCAAGTGAAATCGATTCATAGATGATGGCAGATCCTCTGGATTGAAGATACTGGTTGTTTTCTTTGGTTGGCATCACTTTGTATGAAACTACCTTTTCCAATAAATCTTCAAAGGCTTTTTTCTTATTTAAGTATTTCTGATACGTCACTTCATCAACCAAACCGATTTTATAACCATAATCTCTGAGTCTTAAGTCCGCATTATCATGGCGAAGCAATAAACGATGTTCTGCCCGTGATGTGAGGAGTCGATAAGGTTCTAAAGTACCTTTGGTGACTAAATCATCAATCAAGACACCAATATAAGCTTCATGTCGGTGTAAAATGAGGGGTTCTTTTCCGGAAACAGATAATGCTGCGTTAATACCCGCCATTAAACCTTGTCCAGCAGCTTCTTCGTATCCCGATGTTCCGTTGATCTGGCCTGCACAGTAAAGATGCTTAATGCGTTTGGTTTCAAGAGAAGGATACAATTGGATAGGATTAATCGCATCATATTCGATGGCATAAGCGTATCGAATGATTTTCACATGTTCAAGACCTGGAATGGTTCTAATCATCTGTTCTTGAACATGACGGGGCATGGATGTTGAAAAACCTTGGACATAAAGTTCATCCAAAGACATACTTTCGGGTTCAATGAAAATTTGATGACGTTCTTTATCAAAGAAACGGACAACTTTGTCTTCAATCGATGGGCAATATCGGGGGCCAACCCCTTCAACAATACCGCCATACATGGCAGATTCACCCAAGTTCAAGTGGATGATGTCGTGCGTTTTTAAAGAAGTGTGGGTGAGATAACAGGGTTCTTTTGGGTTGTTGTCATAATAGACTTCATCAAAACTGAACGTATAAGGTTCTGTATCACCAGGTTGTAAACTCATCTTTGAAAAATCAACGGAGTCTTTAGCGACTCTTGGAGGCGTTCCTGTTTTGAGTCTGACGACATCAAATCCCAGTGCCTTGAGTTGTTTTGAAATTCCATAAGTCGTGGGTTCGCCATGGGGTCCACCCATGGTTTTTTCATGTCCGATGAGGAGATTCGAAGACAGGTAAGTCCCGGTTGTTAAGATGACAGTTTTCCCAAAAATTTGGGTTCCATCTTGTAGAATGATGCCTTTAACTTCTTGGTCTTCGACAATCATCTGTTCGACCAGTGCTTCTTTCAAATCAAGGTTTGGAGTGTTCTTGAGCACTTCAAGCATGATTTTTGGATATTCCAATTTATCAATTTGAGAACGGAGTGCTCTCACTGCAGGTCCTTTGGAGGCATTCAGCATCTTCATCTGAATCTGTCCTTTATCGGCACTTTTGGCCATTTGACCCCCGAGTGCATCGATCTCACGAACAACAATTCCTTTTGCTGGACCTCCAATGGAGGGGTTGCAAGGCAAAGAAGCAACCTTGTTCAGGTTGCCTGTGACTAAAATGGTTTTTTTGTTCATACGCGCCATGGCGAGAGCAGCTTCTATCCCTGCATGTCCTCCGCCAACGACGATACCGTCATACATCATGTGATCACTTTCTTTTTATAAAACTTTCTTGCTGAAATATTCTGCAATTTTTTCCTTGGTGAATCCATAGAGTTCTAGTGCTACTTCAGCAGGAGCGCTGACTCCAAAGGTGTCGATACCATAGACATGCTGTGTATACTTATACCAAGATTGACTGCTTGCCATTTCAATGGCGAGTACTTTGGCACGTTTGGGAAGAATGGATTTTTGATACTTTTGAGTTTGCTTTTCAAAGAGATGTGCTGAAGGCATACTGACGACACGGACATCAACACCTTGTGCAAGCAATAATTTCTGAGCTTGAATTGCGAGATCCACTTCTGAACCTGATGAGAGTAGTATGCCATCCAAAGCTTTTTGTTCAGCGGAAACAACATAAGCTCCTTTGGAAACACCTTCATAGGATGTTGTTTGATAATTGGTGACATTTTGTCTGGTTAAGATGATGGCGGTCGGAGTTGCAATCGATTCCATCGCAATCTTCCATGCAGCAAGCGTTTCATTGGCATCAGCTGGACGAATGACATTCAAGTTTGGAATGGCTCTTAATCCTGCAAGTTGTTCAATGGGTTGATGTGTGGGTCCATCTTCTCCGACAGCAATCGAGTCGTGAGAGAAGACGAAGATTGAAGGGATGTTCATGATGGCTGAGAGTCTCACAGATGGTTTCATGTAATCAGAGAAGACGAAGAATGCACCACCAAAAACACGAAGACCTCCGTGTAAAACCATACCATTGACGACTGCGCCCATGGCGTGTTCACGAACACCGAAATTGATGTTTCTAGCCAAACGGTTTTCCTTACTGAAATGTCCATCTGCGCCTTTGGCTTTTGTTGATGCAGTTAAATCCGCAGATCCACCAATCAAATTCAAGTTCTGACTTGATAGTCTGGCCAATACTTTTCCACTCACATTGCGGGTTGCTTCTTTGGCACCTTGAACATCCGCTTGGAAATCAGAAAGATTGACACTGATTTTATCTTGAATGAAGGATTCTAATAGTGCATGTTCTTTTGGATATGCCGTCTTATACGCTTCAACAAGTGCTTTCCATCTCCGATGCACACGTTGACCACGAAGTGCTACTTTTTTACGGAAATGTTCATAGATATCTTGAGGAACCACGAAAGGTTCATAGCCCCAGTTTAAGTTTTTTCTTAAGACTAATGCTTCTTCTGCACCTACGGGTGCACCATGGACTTTGGATGTACCTGCAACACTTGTTCCAAATCCAATCACGGTTTTCACTTCAATCAATGTGGGTTGATTCACAGATTTTTTCGCTTTTGCAATGGCTTTATGGATCAGTTGAAGATTATTGCCATCTTCAACACGGATATATTGCCACCCCATCGCTTCAAACTTGTTCTTGTGTTGTTCGCTATATGCAAGATTCACTTTACCATCCAACTGAATGTCATTGGAATCAAACAAGACAATCAATTTGCCAAGTCCAAGATGACCTGCCAAACTGATGGATTCGAGTGCAACACCTTCTTGGAGGTCTCCATCACCGCAAATCACATAGGTATAGTGATCAATCAAATCAAAATTGGGTTTATTAAATCGTGCAGCAAGATGTGTTTCTGCAATCGCCATGCCAACCGCATTCGAAATACCTTGTCCAAGAGGACCAGACGTCGTTTCGACACCTTCAGTGTGACCATATTCTGGGTGACCTGGAGTATTGCCGACTTGACGGAAGTTTTTCAAATCATCCATTGAAATTTTATATCCGGATAAATGATTGATGGCATACAGTAGCATCGAGCCGTGTCCTGCGGATAAAACAAAGCGATCACGATTGAACCATTTTGGATTTTTAACGTCAATGTTCAAATGTTCTGTAAACAATTGATATGCCATCGGTGCTGAACCTAGGACAATACCTGGATGACCGCTGTTTGCCTTATTGATTGCATCGACACCCAGCATGCGAATGGCGTTAATTGCTCTTTGTTCCATTGTTTTCTTCTTCCTTTTTCTCTACGTTTTCGACTGTTTCTTGAACGGGTTCTTCTTCAAATTTAAAGTATTCTTGATAATGAAGCTGTTGATTTTCTACGAGTGCATTAAAACGTTCAACACCCAGAAAATCGCGAATTTCATCTTGAGTGTTCTGATTTTCCTGTGCAACTTTTTGATTTAAATAACGACCTTGGAAGATATTACCAATGATGACTAAGACGATCATACCAATCAAAATTTCCATGGTAAAATCCGGAAAAAGCAAAGTACCCAATCCAGCAACAACGACATACAAGATCAGTGAGGGAATCATAAACCAATTGTTGACTTTCCGACTGAGTGTGCCTACCTTACTTAGAAAGTTGAGCCAAATCGTGTTGACTTCGGGTAAATAAAAATCTGAAAGCATTTCATAATATCGTTTTTCAACAAGCACTTTGTAGTTGTTGCCATCGGAAGTCCAGATTGCAAATCGACCTTTCGATGCAAATTGAAAAAGATAGGGTGTATCGTTTAAATAGTGAAATTCGACAATTTTTCCGTTGATTTCTTGAGTAGCAAAGGGCTCGTGTGTCAACTGTGCATAAATTTTGGGATTCAGTTTCATAGGTCATTCCTCCATTATTTTCATTATAACATCATCTTGTTTCTTTCATGACGCTTATAGCGTTTTCATCCATCAAAAATCCCCATCTGGCATCATCATCCACATCGTTTACCTGCTTATGGCTGCTTCAGTCAAGACCTGACCAGGTTCACAAGTGACGATTGAATGATGATGCCAGATGGGGAATTCATTTACTTTTCTCTGAGTTTTTTAAAAAACGCTTGAATCAGTGTTTTACTCTCGTCTTCCAACATTCCCGATTCAACATGTATCACATGATTAAAGGGAATATCAAGTAATTTCACAACACTTTTGACACCACCAGCTTTAGGGTCCTGTGCTGCATAATACAAATGCTTGATTCTGGCTTGAATCATGGCACCTGCACACATTGGACAAGGTTCCAATGTCACATAGACATCACAATCTTCTAATCTCCAACTTCCGATTTTTCGTGTCGCCTTGAGCATGGCGAGAAACTCGGCATGGGCATGGAAGGATTGTTTTTCTTCTCTTAAATTGTGTGCTCTTGCGATGATTTTTCCATCATGGACAACCACAGCACCGACAGGCACTTCATCTTTCATCATGGCTTTCTTCGCTTCAAGAAGTGCAGCCTTCATGAACTTAACGTTTGGTTGTTGGTTTTCCTGGGACTTCATGGTAATGTCTCGATCTTGGCTCATAAGATTCATTGGCTCCAACTAAAATGATTGGATCATTGTAGTGTGCAGGTTTACCGTTGATGATCCGTTGAGTACGTGTCGCTGGTAATCCGCTTTTCACACAGATGGCTGTCAGTTTCGTGACAAACTCCGCTCTTGCAAGAAGTTCTGGCATTGGACCAAAAGGTTCTCCTCTAAAATCACTATCCAGTCCACCGACAATGACACGGATTCCTTTATCAGCAAGTTCTTCAGCAATCTGAATGATTTCAGAATCAAAGAACTGTACTTCATCAATGACAACAGCGTCTGTTTCAGGTTTGACATGCGCTAAGATTTCAACACTTTTTTCAATGATGATAGAAGGTTTTTTGGATAAGTTGTGCGAAACAATTTCTCCAATTGCGTAACGTGTATCAATTTTAGGTTTGAAGACTAAGACATTTTGCTTAGCATATTCCAAGCGCTTGATGCGACGAATTAATTCTTCGGTTTTGCCTGCGAACATCGGTCCGCATACGACTTCGATGAATCCATTTTTATACGTATGATACATGTCAGAGTCCCCTTTATCGTCTTTTTTTTAATAAAAAACGTGATGAGTGATCACGTATTTTCTCAATTACTTCTTCTCGTTCAGACCGTAACGTTTGTTGAATTTTTCAACGCGTCCGGCAGCCTGGATAAATGTCTGCTGTCCTGTGTAGAATGGATGGCAGTTTGCACAGGTGTCGATGCGGAAATTCTGAGAAGTCGTTCCAACTTCATATTCGTGACCGCAAGTTGAGCACTTAATCTTCTGTACTGTGTATTTTGGGTGAATGCCTGGTTTCATTTCTTTTTCTCCTTCCGCCATGACGAGTGTCATAGTAAGTTTTGCACAATGATTATATCATTACAAATCCGGTTAATCAAGTCTAAATTTTTGAAAATGAACAATTAACTTTCGACTTCGTTGTGCCAAGTCTGCCAAATCACCAAAAAACGTTGTGCGATGATCCCTGTGAGGGCACCGGCTGGAATGCTTAAAAAGAGCATGATAGGGAGATAAAACACAACTGCAGTACTACCAATCACGAAGATGCCGCCAATGATTTGTCCAATGCAGTGAAAAACAGAACCTATGACACTGACACCCAGTACACCAAAGAAATTGGTCTTCTTGAAAAAGCCCATCGCGAGTGTCGCTGCAATCCCGCCGGATAAGCTCATCACGAAAATGGGTGAAAGTAATTTCCCAGTCAGCATCGATACCAATAGGACTCGAAGTAACATCAATGATGCACTATCTTTGAATGAATACACGTAAAGAACAATCAGCGTCACAACGTTTGCGATACCGAGTTTTGCTCCAGGCACTGGGATGACTGGAATCTGCGATTCAATGATGTTCAAGACGATGGCAATGGCCAGAAAATTGGCCAACAACGTCATTTTACGTGTTCTTTTCATGGTTATACGACAAAGTCTTCACTGTCATTTGTACCGAATTCGACACGAATGCGATTCGGTAGACAAATGAGTGGTTTGCCTGTGGAAACTCCTTCTCTGCTACAAATGTTATTGGGGCTTTGTTCCTCAATGATTTCAACGCTTCCCCGGTGCTCACCATCAGCGAATGTGTACTGAATTACAACAATCTGACGCACACCTCCGATGGTGTAGTCCCCGAGTAATGTGATCGTCTGATTTTCTAAATCAATTTGAGGAAAGGTACCGTATTCTTCGGGAACAGGTTGGTTATATCGTTTTGTGACTTCGAAATTGACAAAATCAATCGTGACAATCGGATCAGAAGATGATCCGTAATAGATGTTAGCCACTTGCTGATCTCCTGAAAATGCAAACAGTTGGAAAATGAGATAAACTCCCCCAACCAACAGAAAAAGGATCACAAGTAACAAAACGTCTCTTTTGTTTTTGGATGTGTTCCTAATTTCAGTCATGTCAATTTTCCTCAAATAGAGTATCTATCATGTGGGGTGTTATGGTTTCATCCTGATTGAATCGGATGAGTTCAATACCTTCTGAGTTTTGATGCGTTGTAAGCCAAGCCATCAATTCTGCCTCAGGCATTGAGAATAAGGCGGTTGCTACTGCATCCAAGTATCCCGCATCTTCTCCAATCATCGTGATGGAGTGATAATATTGCATCGGACGCTTGGTCTTTGGTGAAACGATATGATGATATCTTAATCCTTCATACATGAAAAACTGTTCGTAATTCGCACTGGTGGTGATTGTTGTGTCTTTGACATACACCTTACCATAGGTCTGTGCAGTATTCATGGTCTTCAATGGATTGGTCAGAGCGACAATATAAATGCCACCTTCACGATTGGGGTTCTGACCTAAAGCAATCGAACTCGATCCTGCACTGAGTGAAAAATCGATGATGGGGACCGATTTCAAATATGCATACACTTTTTGTGTCGCATATCCTTTGGCAATTGCACCCACGTCAAGTTTGATGTGAACACCCTCAATATGAACATAAAATTTTCCTGAATCTTCAGACAGCGTGATGGAAAAATCATCCGTATTGATTAAAGAGACCTGGCTCAAGACTTGATTGAATCTTGTTTCGTCCATTTCTCTGGCAAGTTCTGAGATATGATATTCCGTCTCATCTCCGACTATTTTGATGACTTCTCGTGTGCCATTCATGGTTGAACTTTCGACAGTCCCATAGATTTTTTTAGGTAATATCCAAACCTTGGTTCCGATTTCAATTGGGTCTTGGTCCAAAATGATTGATTTCCAACGGTCAACAATTTTTCCGATGGAAATATCAAAATAGCCATTTGTCAAAGTCTTAATCTCTTCTGCAAAGACGAGCATATCGTATAATGCTTCATCAATTTCTAAAGTTTGACCTACTTTTTGATTAATCGAATAAATGTTTTCCAAGTAGATAGAGTCTTCTGGAAGGGGTTCATATCCTGTCGATAGATCATGATATAAAGCATAAATTCGTTCAACTTCAGAGATTACATCTTCAGCTTGTTTGTCACTTGTTGCCACGCCATTTAATGCAACATAGGTATCCATATAATCAAATGAACTGTACGAAAACGTCACTGATTTCTGGCATGCGAACAAAAAGAGACTGGACAGAATCAGTATCGCGACAACCCATATTTTTTTCATGATAACCTCCTGGTGCATGACTTATTGTAAAGAAAAGGACATCAAATGTCCTAAATCTTCACATCAACTTTGGATCCATCCGCATTGGGATGATCCTTCAAAAATTCAAGAATAGGATTGAAATGCTTTTCTGCTTTACCAGGTTTGCATCTCGATAAATTCTTGACTTCACCGTTTAAAATACCTGTCGCAAACGCTCTGCAACCTGGGGTTCCACAAGCGCCGCAGTTATAATTGGGTAACAACTTTTCAACTTGATCGATTCTTGGATCTTCTTCAACAGTTAAATACTGTTTAGCGACCGATAAAACGATACCCAAAAGAATACCGAGAAGACCGAGAACAAAAAACGGATATAGGACTTCAATCATAATTTGATCTCCTTTAAGAATTCAATGGTGTTGTTAAAGTTACAAGAACTCTTTCCACTCTTCGTCGAACATGATTCACAGTTCTGAGCTTCCAGATAGGCTTCTTTGCATGATTCAGGAACTGCTACCTTGCTATTGAAGTACATCGCAAGGATGTAAAGCCCAATGAATCCACCTAAAATGGCAACCATAATGATATATTGCATTAGATGATACCTGCCAATCCCATGAATGCAAGCGCCATGATGCTCGCTGTCACGAATGCGATGGGTAAGCCTTTCATAGCCTTTGGAACATTGGCTGAATCAAGACGCATACGAATGGCTGTGAATGTGATGATGATGAACGCATATCCCAAACCAGAGCCTAAAGCAAATGTGAGTGCTTCAGCATAAGATTGTGGAGTAGCGATGTTGGTAAGTGCAACACCTAAGACCGCGCAGTTGGTTGCAATCAACGGTAGATAAACACCAAGGGCTTTATATAAACTCTGTGAAAAGCGTTTGATTACGAGTTCGGTCAGCTGAACGAGTGCTGCAATGACCAAGATGAATGCAATGGTGTCAATGTAGGTAATGTTCAATTTCACTAAAACAAAATAATACAATGGGTATGTGATGACTGCGGACAGGAAAATGACAACAATAACCGCGAGACCCATACCAATGACTGATTTCATCTTCGTTGAAACACCGAAGAATGAACAAAGACCTAAGAACTGCATCAAGACGATGTTATTGACAATCATCGCCGAAATCAATATCGCGAGTAGATTCATGCTTTCTTAGCTCCTTTCTTCTGACGAATCACTGTAATCACGGCTAAAATCAAGCCAATGACTAAGAATGCTCCGGGGGGTTGAACCAAGACGCGGAAGGCGTATGGACTCAAACCTAATCCTGAAAATAATGTGGCTTCAAATCCAAGAGGAAGAGTTTTCCCAAGAACAATCGTGCCAGTGCCTAAGAATTCTCTGAAGAAACCAATTAAGATTAATGACAATCCAAATCCAATGCCAACACCGATTCCATCTAAGGTCGATTTTAATACCGTGTTTTTTGATGCAAAGGATTCCGCTCTACCGAAGACGACACAGTTCACGGTAATCAGTGCGATGAAGACACCGAGTTCTTGTGCAAGTGCAGGAGCAAATGCATCAACCAACATCTTCATGATTGTCACTTCAGTTGCAATGATGATGACATAAACCGGAATACGCACTGTATCTGGAACAACTTTACGGATTAAGGAAACGGAAGCATTGGTCATCGTGAGTACTAAGATAACCAAGATACCCATCCCGAACGCACCTTCAAATGTTGAAGTGACTGCAAGTGATGGACAAAGTCCAAGGACCATCACGAAAATACCGTTTTCTTTCAAAATACCTTTGGTGAAAATCTCCCATAACGTGGGTTCAGTTTCGACAACGGGTGCCTTTTTCACTGGAACTTTTTTAACTTCTGTCATGCTTGATTCACCTCACTTAAACTCATCATGTGACTGATGTGATATTGAATGGCCATCGCAACCAATTCTTTCACCTTACCGGTTGAAAGTGATGCGGTTGCACCTGCACCTGGTTCTTCAAGATTCATCGGAGGAATTAAAATGATTTGATCAGTTTTAAAACCTTGGAAATAATCAGCAACATACTGCTGAATACCCGAATTATATGTTGAAGTTTGTTTGATATTGATGATTTGTACGGTGACGTTGTTGTCTAAGTCAATACCGACAACGAGTTCGACGATACCTGGATCATTGATGTTGAAATACGTATAAACCGATTTGACATTGTAGACAGTTCCGATTTTATCGCCTTGTTTATTGAACGCTTCAGCCATCGTATGTACAATGGTATAGTTTCCAAAGGCTGGGATGTTTGAGACAACTTCTTCTTCCCCGAGCACAACGACTGTACCAAACAATTTGTCTGTTTCAGTCTTTGGAATGACATTTTGGTAAACAAGAAGGAATGCAACCGATAATAATATGATGAGGACTGCATTGATGATGAGGAATAATGTTTGTTTGTTCATCAGTTGTTACCTCCTAGTGCAGTCAGAAGCGTATCGACAAGAGCTTTAGAATTGGAAGCACCCGCAGCTAAATCTCCTTGACCCGCGAACGATGCAATATTTGTACCTACAATTGAGTTTGCATAGGCAACCACTTTAGGATAGAATGCATTACTCTTGGTATGACCGTATTCATCTTGAGGTAAACTGATACCTAAGAGTGTACCGTCAGTTGATAAACCGACATACATATTGATGGTACCCGCAGAACCTTCTTCAGAATTATAAACACTGGAACCTCTGACATGATAATATGCAGCAATGACATCGCCTGATGCATTTCTCACGAGTCTCTTGGAAATGACATTGGCATTCGGTACAAAGGTTGGATCAACTTCTGTATCCATGACGTAACCTGCGCCAAACCATAGTGCAAGTGGGTCTGTATTGGCTGCTGCAATCGCATGTGCTGCGGCAACATCATTTAAAAGTCCTGTAAGTGATGTTAAGCTTCCTGTAGCACCTGTGACGATATCGCCACTTGGAGCAAGGCTAGAAATCGAACCACCTACATACAATGAAAGATTGGTTTTGGTTCCTTCAACATTGTAGGTTTGGTTGATTTCAATGAAATCCGCACCTAAAATGGTTCCTGTAGGGCTGACACTGATGACTAAGCGCATGTAACCAAACTTATTGGTTGTGTATGCGGTATAGATGTAACCAATCGTTGCATCCGATGCATTTTTCGCTTCAACTGCGGAAAGAACAGTTGCTGGTCCATTTTCAAGGGTGAGTTCAACAAAACTGTCAATCTCAGGTAATACTCTTTTGTATGCTTCTGTTTGTGCTTTTTCGATATTAGCTGCAATGATGGGGGCTGTAACTGCATTGACTGCGCCAATCATGATGCCACAAACGAGTGCAACCACGGTTAAAACGAATGTGTAGTGAAACATTGGCTTTTCAAATAGTTTTTTCATTATACAGCACCTCCTACGCCAAAGAAGACGACAAGTCCGAAGATGGCAAGGACAAGGACATATCCCACAACAAAGAGGGGTTTCACCTTGTTTGTAGACCATTTTGGATAGTCAATGAGGGGTACAAACATATTGGAGAAGAGGAGTGCGAAGGCAACCCCTTCAGGATAAGCTCCAAATAATCTGATTAAAACAACAAGTACACCAATCAATAATCCGTAAATCCAGCGACCTGGGCGGGTGATGGGTGAAGTGACGGGATCTGTGATCATGTAGACCACACCAAACATGAGACCACCGGCAAATAGATGATAACCGAGATAAGATAATGCCTGGTCTGGATATAGTTTTAATCCAACCAGGAGAATCAGGACAGAGAATGTGATGACAGCGGATAGAACAACGCGGTAATCCGCTGAACGGCGAATCAAGAGATATGCGAGACCTATCAGAATCGCAAGTGCACTGATTTCACCCATCGAGCCTGGAACATTACCCACAAATAAGTCTAGAATAGAATAGCTGTTCAAAGCCTGTGGAAAGAGAAGACCACTCTTCAATGTGGTGAGTGCTGTTCCGCCGGCAATTAAGTCTACATCGACATATTTACCCGAAAACATATCCGTAAGTGCGAGTCCGATGAATACACGGCCTGCTGCTGCAACGTTAAAGATGTTCGATCCAAGTCCTCCAAAGAGCATCTTGGCAACAACGATACCGAATGTAGCACCTACAACGACAGCATAAATCGGTAACTTGCTGGGAATGATCATCGCAAAAATAATGGCTGAAATGGCAGGTACGATGACATTGTTTTTTGTATATTTTTCGTATCTGGATTTCAATCTTTCCATGAATTTTTCGCTTGACTTGGGTTTTTGCATCATACCAAAGGCAACCGCTTCAAGACCAATCATCACCACGAGGGATACAAGGATTCTGATGATTGCATCGAATCCAAAACGATAAATGGCAAATGCGACGACTGGAATGAGTGCGATTAAGACATCGGTCATCATGCGTGAAGTCGTGACCGTCTTTCGGATATAGGGGCTTGTTTGTTTGATTGCTTGCATGTATGTATCCTCCTATTTAGCCAGGCGTTTGCCTAAACGCATGTATTCTGTCAGATGAATCTTAGACGGACATACAAACGAGCATAATCCGCATTCAATGCACTTACTGACCTCAAGTGTCTTCAGTGCCTCTTTATCTTTAACCTTATAAGCATTCATGATTTGAACAGGTTGAATTTCGACTGGGCATGAATAAACGCAAGATGCACAGTGGACACAGGGTTCTTCAGGTTGTGGAGCATTGTTCATGACGATTAAAGATGTGGTTGTGTGCGTCATAACGACATCGTCTCTCATGATATTGGTTCCCATCATAGGTCCACCAAGAACAAGCACCTTCGGTGTTTCTTCTTGTTTGTATCCTCCAGCAAGTTCAATCAAATCAGTGACCAGTGTCCCGATTCTTGCTCTGAAATTCTTGTTGTGAATACCGTCACCACTGATGGTGAAGAGTCTTTCTAGAACAGGGAGTCTCTTCTTGACTGCATTGTAGATTGATTGAAGTGTGGAAACGTTGAAATTCAACACACCATACTTAGACAACAATTCACCTTGAGGAATCTTGATGCCTAAAGCATTTTTAATCATTGATAATTCCCATCCTTGTGGATAGAAATTGCCAACAGTCTTGACTTCAATGTCGTACTGTGTGAATTCTTTCAGTGCAAAATTAAAGCGTTCTTCAATTTCTTTGTATTTCTTCTTCAGTGCGATGACACCTTTTTTCGCACCTGATGCCTTCATTGCGTAAATCAGACCCATGATGACTTCTTTGGGGTTATTCATCATTAAGCTGTAATCTGCAATCAAATTCGGTTCACATTCGACACCATTGGCGATGACCACTTGAATTGGATCTTGCGTTTCAAGTTTGATGTAGGTTGGAAATGCACTCCCACCTAAGCCTACCAAACCGGCATCTTTGACAATCTTGATATAATCTTCTTTTGTAAGTGCATCAATTTCAGCATCGGTTCTTTCCATGATGGATTCATGTAATTCGTACTTACGGTCATTTTTGACAATCAAGCAGTCAACCACTTTACCGCTGTTATCGATATGCTTTTCATATCCAACAACTTCACCGCTCACGGTTGCGTGCATGGGTTGTTCAAAAAATGCACCTTTTCTGGTTCCGACTACTTCGCCGACTTTGACAAACTGACCACCTCTAACGCATGTTTCACCTTCTGGACACCGTGCACTGGTGACTGGATAGTAAACAAAATCTGCATCAAGGTAGTGGAGGATCGGCAACTCCTTTAAAGCTTTTTTGCCGTCTGGGATATATTTCGTTTTTGCTATCATCTGTTAAGCTCCCTTCTTATATAACGGAAATCGACGTGTCAGAAGAATGACTTGCTTGTTGATTTCTGCAAGCACTTCCGGTTCGTTTCTTTTTTCAAGTGTTGTGTTGATCCATGATGCGATCATTTTCATTTCTGGTTCTTTAAATCCACGGGTCGTGACTGCAGGTGTTCCAAGTCGGATGCCACTGCCGTAAGCAGGTTTTTCTTTGTCGAAGGGCAACCCATTCTTATTGCATGTGATAGACACTTTGTGGAGTGTCTTTTCAGCATCAAGACCTGTGATTCCGTGGCGTCCTTTGACATCCACAAGCATCAAATGGTTATCGGTTCCACCACTGACGACTCTAAATCCGAGCTTCATCAATTCATTGGCAAGAGCTTGCGCATTCTTAACGACCTGTTTCTGATAGTCCTTAAATGCATCGGTAAGTGCTTCTTGGAATGCAACGGCTTTCGCTGCTATGACGTGCATGAGCGGTCCGCCTTGAACTCCGGGGAATACGGATTTATCGATTTTCTTAGCTATTTCTTCATCACTTGACAAAATGATACCGCCTCTGGGGCCTCTCAAGGTCTTGTGTGTTGTTGAGGTCACGGCGTGTGCATATGGAATTGGTGATGGGTGCAATCCAGCAGCAACCAATCCTGCAATGTGTGCCATATCAACAAGTAAGTAAGCGCCAACCTGATCTGCGATTTCTCTGAATTTTTTGAAATCGATGATTCTTGAATAGGCACTCGCGCCTGCAATGATCAATTTGGGTTTTTCCAGCTTTGCGATTTCTAATACTTTATCGTAGTCAATGAGTTCAGTCACCGGATCTACACCGTAAAAGATGGATTGATAGATTTTACCTGAGAAATTCAAATTGAATCCATGAGTCAAATGTCCACCTTCAGCAAGTGACATGCCTAAAATCTTGTCTCCAGGGGATAAAAGTGCCTGGTAAACCGCCATGTTTGCTTGTGATCCGGAATGAGGTTGAACGTTTGCATAGTTGCATCCAAACAATTGCTTAACACGTTCAATGGCGAGTGTTTCGATTTCATCGACAAACTCGCATCCTCCATAATATCGTTTCTTTGGATAACCTTCAGCGTATTTATTGGTTAAAATCGATCCCTGTGCTTCCAACACGGCATCAGAAACAAAGTTTTCAGATGCAATCAACTCAATATGTTCTTCCTGTCTATTTTGTTCTTTCAGGATGATTTCATTGATTACTGGATCTGTATTTATTAAGTTCATTCGATCCTCCTCGGTCATTACTTTTATTATTATAACATAATAACATGCAAAATAAAAGACAGATTTCGACGTTTGGAACCCTGTCTTTCATACTTGAAGTTTCAGTTTGATCGTCGTCTTGACTTTGATTTTATCTTTATTCTAAAGTGATGTTGTGATAGATTTCTTGCACATCATCAAGTTCGTTTAACATGTTGATTAAACGTTCGAATTTTTCTTTGTCTTCTTCAGAATCAAGTTTAGCTTCCATAATGGGTAACCACATGACTTCATCAGTTTCGAATTCAAAACCAGGTTTTGCTTCCAAGATTGCAGTTCTGATGGTGCTAAAGTTCGTGGCATCACTATAAATCGTTACGCCTTCTTCATCTGCTTCAATGTCTGAAACATCGAGATCGTTTAAGACAAGAATTTCTAAAATTTCATCTTCTGTCACGCCAGGGAGAGTAAAGACTGCCTGGTGTACAAATTGATGAAGCACTGAACCTGTAATGCCGATTTTTCCACCGGTCTTGGTGAAACAATTTCTCACTTCAGCAATCGTTCGATTCGCATTATCAGAGAGACATTCGACAATCAACATCGAAGATCCAGGTCCAAATCCTTCATAATGAATGGATGTGAAGTTTTCACCACCAGCACCTTTTGCCTTATCGATATTGCGTTTGATGATGTCCGCAGGAATTTGTTCTCTTTTTGCTTTTTCAATGATCCGTTTTAATGATTGGTTGGTATCTGGATCGGGGGTACCCGCTTTTGCTGCCATGTAGATTTCTCTACCAAATTTTGCATAGAGTTTACTTTTGGTTGCGGCAGTCTTTGCCATAGCAACTTTTCGTACTTCAAATGCTCTTCCCATGATTGTTATCTTCCTTGTTTTCCAAATTTTTCTTCGTATGTTTTGATACTTTGAACAATGATTTTCTTGGCTGCTTCTGCGCCTTCAATATCTAAAATATAGGTTTTCTTGCCTTCAAGAGACTTATAGACCTCGAAGAAGTGTCCCATTTCCGTGAGTAGATGTGCAGGCAATTCTCCAATGTCTTTGTATTGAGTGAGTGACGGATCTCCAAATGGAATGGCGATGATTTTCTCATCAATTTCATCCGAATCGATCATTTTAATAACACCAATCGGGTAACATTGAACAATCGATAAGGGTTCAATATCTTCCTGACACAAGACTAAAACGTCTAAGGGGTCATGGTCTCCAGCGATTGTTCGTGGAATAAAACCGTAGTTGGCAGGGTAATGTGTGGACGTGAATAAAATTCTGTCCAAGATGATCATTCCTGTGTCCTTATCCAGTTCATATTTCTTTTTGCTGCCTTTTGAAATCTCGATGCATGCGATAAACTGGTCAGGTTGAATTCTTGATGGATCTATGTCATGCCAAATGTTCATACGATCATCTCCTTTGTACTCTACTCTATTTTATCATTGAACCCCGAAAAAAAACACCCTATTTATAGCGGGTGTCTTTTCTGTTACACAAGAGGTAACAAAGATGCTACCTATCCCCTATGTGTCCCAACTGTATTTAATAACCTGGTGAAGGTCACGAATCAAAATAAACAACCCCTATGTGTTCAAATGATCGTAGTCGCAACGGTAGGCATCGCGGTAGAAACGTCATCACCACTTCTGATGACCTATACGATAATTAAATACACAATCATTATAGCAATCCATCATCTTGATGTAAAGACAATTTTTAAGGATAAGTGTGTTATTTAGAAAACCTCTGATTGAGGATGTGTGAGAGATAGAGTTCGTGTGTATTTTCGAGTAAAGCATTAATTGTCATAGGTCCAACGCCTTTTGGAACTGGTGTGATGTAAGCGGCGATATTTTTGGCTGCTTCAAAGTCAACATCACCGACAAGTTTCCCATCTACGCGGTTCACACCGACATCGATGACAACAGAACCCGGTTTCACCATATCTCCAGTGACAAGATTCGGTTTGCCGGATGCTACAACCAAGATATCTGCTGAGAGTGTATGTGATCTTAAATCTTTGGTTTGTCTGTGGCATACCGTAATGGTTGCCCCTTGGTCCATCAAAAGTCTTGCAACTGGAAATCCTACAATATTGGATCTTCCTACAATCACTGCATGTGCTCCTGAAATTGGAATTGCATAGGCATTGAGTAGCGTCATGATGCCTTTGGGTGTTGCTGGATGAATGGTCGGTCTTTTTTGATAAAGATTTCCTTGATTAATCACATGGAACCCGTCGGCATCCTTATCTTTAGAGATGAGATCAATCAAGTGATTTTCATCCAAGTGTTTTGGCAGTGGCAACTGTAGAATCATACCATCGACGGATGGATCTTCATTGAGTTGTTGAATCAATCGTTCCACTTCACTTTGTTTGACATCTTCTAAAAGGGCATGAAGCTTATGCTTGATGCCTGCAACTTCACATGCTTTGCCTTTCCCTTTGACATAGGACATGCTTGCTGGATTCTCACCCACCAAAATGATGGCAAGATGTGGAGCTCTGCCATACTTTTCTACCTCTTGATCAATGACTGTTCTCAGTGCAAGATTGCGTTCTGATGCAACCTTGAACCCATCCAGTAAAATCATAGAATCACTCCTCTTTGTCTGATACTCTACCTTCAGCATCAATCATGACACTCATTGCTCTTGGTGTTTTATTCAAACCTGGCATGACCATGATGCCTTTCGTCAGTGCAACTAAGAAACCCGCACCTAAAGAAGGTCTGATTTCTGAAATATTCAGTGTAAAGGGTTCAGGTAATCCATGAATAGCGGGATCTCCAGTGATTGAAAGTGGCGTTTTAGCCATACAAACCGGTAGATTCCAACCCAGTTTTTCATAGGTTTCCAATTGTTGAAGTGCCTTCTTGGTAAATACAACTTCTTTGGCACCATAGATCTTGGTTGCTATCTTTTCAATCTTTAATTTGGGGAGATCTTCTTTGTTATAAATGGGATGAATGACAGATTTCTGTTCTGCGATTTTGACAACGATATTGGCAAGATCGACCATGCCTTCGCCACCCTTGGCAAAACCTTCACAAAGTGCGATTGGATGTCCATTTTCTTTTGCCCAGGAAAGCATGTAGTCCACTTCTTCCTTGACATCATTAAAATAATAATTGACTGCAATGACATATGGAAGACCGATCGTTCTTATGTTCGATAAATGCTTATTTAAAAGAGGTAACCCTTGTTTCATGGCCTCTAAATTGGGTAATGAGAATTGCTCAGCACCACCATGTGATTTCAAAGCTCGCAGAGTTGTCACGATAACGACTGCATCCACTGATTTACCAAGTTGTGGAACTTTGATGTCTAAAAACTTTTCCATGCCTAAATCTGCACCAAATCCTGCTTCAGTGACTGCATAGTCACCCAGTTTCAGTGCGAGTTTGGTTGCAACAATCGAGTTGCATCCGTGTGCAATATTGGCAAACGGGCCAGCGTGAACAAAGGTCGGTACACCATCAAGTGTTTGGACCAAATTAGGATTCATAGCATCTTTCAAGAGCCACACGAGTGCATCAGCACCCCCTAAGTCTTTGACAAAGACGGGTTGTTGTTCTTTGTTATATCCAATCAAAATTCGATTGATACGATCTTTTAAGTCCATCAAGTCTTTCGATAATGCTAAAATGGCCATGATTTCACTGGCTGCAGTAATGACAAAACCATCCTTGCGTTGAGGGGTTTCAATTTCACGCAAATTGCGGTCATTCATGTCCATACAACGTTTCCAAGTCACGGTTTCTAGATTGAGTTCATTGCCTTGGAACATATGGTTATCAATAAGGGCAGCAAGCAAATTGTTGGCTGCAGTGATGGCATGAAGATCTCCTGTAAAATGCAAATTAATGTCATCTGAAGGTACAACACTCGATTTACCACCGCCAGTTGCGCCACCTTTTAAGCCAAATACAGGCCCCAAACTGGGTTCTCTCAGTGCTAAAACTGGATGTTTTCCAATGTGTTTCAAACCTTGTGATAAGCCAATCGAAATCGTTGTTTTTCCTTCACCAGCGGGTGTTGGATTGATGGCTGTCACCAAAATCAGTTTGCCATCTGGTTGATGTTCGAGACGTTTTAAAACCTTCAAATCAATTTTGGCCTTGTCAAAGCCATAAGGAATGCACTCTTCTGGAGCGACTCCCATTTGTTCGCACAATGATGCAATTTTAATCATATTTTTCTCCCTTTATATGAAAAAGTATCTTGCTCGAAGATACTTTTATTATAACATAGTATTCAAGTTCGAAAACGATAATCACGCTTGAGGATGGTTTCTGCAAGTTCAATACTTTCGAAGGAGGGTTCTTTGATTTCGGGTAAAGGATAGGCGAATCCGAGTTCCTTCCACTTCGTGATTCCTTTGGTATGATAGGGCAGTATTTCGATTCCTATCACATTCGAAAGTGTGTCTAAAAATGATCTTAATTGCTTCAAATGCTTTTCATCGTCTGTGATGGTAGGTACTAGAACGTGGCGGATGATCACTTTAACTTTGAGTTCATCTAGGAATCGTGCAAAATCCAAGACTTGTGTGTTTGGGCTTCCGGTTAATGCTTGATGTGCTTTGTTGTCAATATGCTTGATGTCAAGTAAAACTAAGTCAGTTAACGACATCAAGTGTTTGAAATCACTCGATTCTTTGACTGAGAAACAAGCTGCAGAAGTATCTAAACAGGTATGAATGCCTTCGTTTTTAGCCAGTATAAAAAGCTCAATGAGTCCCTTCATTTGTAGAAGAGGTTCTCCCCCGGAGACAGTGATACCCCCTTTTTTATAGAAAGACTTATATTTCTTATAATCGGCGATGATTTCTGAAACTGACATCATTTTGTTGACTCTAGTGCTCCATGTATCACGGTTATGACAATACTGGCATTGGAAAGGACAACCTTGTAAGAATAAGACATAACGAATGCCGGGACCATCGAATGCACCAAAGGTTTCGATGGAATGTACATTCAAAAAGGATTCATTAGATGGTTTCATGGAAGGTTCTCGAGATGACTTCCTTCTTCTGCTCATTGGTCAGATTCGAGAAGTTCACGGCATAACCGGAGACGCGAATCGTCAAGTTGGGGTATTTTTCGGGGTGGTTGTATGCGTCAATCAGCATGTCGCGATTGAAAATATTGACATTCAGGTGGTATCCACCACTGGTGAAGTAGCCATCAAGGATGTTGACTAAATTCTCAACTTTGATGTCTCCTTCGTAAGTGAATCCATCTGCGGATTCAATGCCACTCCCTTTGCCAAGTGCTTGAGGGACGAGCGTAAAGGTGTTGGAAATACCGTCTTGACAGCTTTCACATGGAATCTTAGTGACAGACATGAGTGATTTTAATGCACCTGATTTATCTCTACCGTGCATCGGATTCGCACCTGGAGCAAATGCTTCGCCTTTTCTTCTACCATCGGGTGTATTTCCTGTTTTCTTACCATAAACCACATTGGAAGTGATGGTCAAAACACTCATTGTGGGTACAGATTCACGGTAGGTATATTGATTTCTAATCTTACTCATGAAACGTTCAACAACATAGACCGCCAATTGGTCGACACGGTCATCATTATTGCCATAATAGGGGAATTCACCTGTTGTTTCGAAATCGGTAATTAAACCTGAGGCATCATAAATGGGCTTGACTTTAGCATATTTGATGGCTGATAAAGAATCTGCAACCACCGATAAACCTGCAATACCGGTTGCAAAATTTCTGACAACTTCAGCATCATGAAGTGCCATTTGAAGTCTTTCATACGCATATTTATCGTGCATATAATGAATGATGTTGAGTGCAGAAACATAAGTTTTCGCAAGCCAATCCATCATCTGATCAAAGCGTTCCATTACAACATCAAAATCCAGTACATCCGCTTTTAATACTTCTGTATTGGGGCCAATCTGTTCACCAGTGATTTCATCTTTTCCACCATTGATTGCGTAGAGTAATGCTTTACCTAAATTGGCGCGAGCGCCGAAAAATTGCATTTCTTTACCGAGTGCCATGGGCGATACACAGCAGGCAATACCATAGTCATCAGTATGGTTGGGTCTCATCTGTTCATCATTTTCATATTGGATGGATGATGTATCAATCGAAACTTTAGCACAGAAGTTTTTGAAGTTTTGGGGTAAATTTTCACTCCATAAAACGGTTAGGTTGGGTTCTGCAGATGTTCCTAAATTATAAAGTGTTTGTAAGTAGCGATATGCGTTCTTGGTAACCCATGAACGACCATCCTGATTCATACCGGCTAAACTTTCAGTGACCCATGTTGGATCTCCTGTGAAGAGTTCATTGTATTCAGGGGTTCTTGCAAAACGGACCATTCTGAGTTTCATAATGAAATGATCAATGAGTTCTTGTGCATCGATTTCACTTAAAATACCCTCTTTTAAGTCTCTTTCAATGTAGATGTCTAAGAAGGATGCTGTTCTCCCTAAGCTCATCGCTGCACCGTTTTGTTCTTTGACAGCAGCGAGATAAGCGAAATAGAGCCATTGAACGGCTTCAGTCGCGTTTTCTGCAGGTCTTGATAAGTCAAAACCATAGGAAGTTCCTAGCTTTTTGAGATCTTCTAATGCATTGATTTGTTCTTGTAGTTCTTCACGAAGACGAATATTTCGCTCATTCATTGGAAAACTGTATGTGGTTTTTTCTGCTTTCTTTTGTTGTACCAGGAAGTCAATCCCATAGAGTGCGACTCTTCTGTAATCACCAATGATTCGTCCTCTGCCATATCCATCAGGAAGACCTGTCACGATTCCCGATTTTCTCGCTTTTCTGATATCGGAATTATAGACATCAAATACACCTTGATTGTGTGTCTTTCGATATTCCGTAAAAATATGTTTTAAATCGTCAGAAATATGATAACCATAGGATTCTGCGGCTTTTACAGCAACAGCAATCCCTCCATAGGGATGAAAAGCGCGCTTAAAGGGTTTATCCGTCTGGAGACCTACAATCTTTTCAAGTGATTTGTCCATATAACCTGGACCATGAGATGTGATGGATGCGACAACATGGGTATCGAGTTCGATCACTCCACCCTTTTGTTTTTCTTCTTCTAGATATCCTAAAAACAACTCATTCAAGCGAATACTTGCTGCGGTTGGACCTTGCAAGAATGATGAGTCTCCTAAATATTCAGTGTAATTTAAACTCATAAAATCACGGACATTGACTGTTTTTGTCCACTGTCCTTCTTTGAAACCTTTCCATGCATTCATGGCTATTCCTCCTACAATAATGAAATGATCATCGTGTTTTGCATGTTCATTATATCGAATTGAAAACCATGAAACAAATGAAACTATAATGAAAATCGATGAAAACGTTTTTCTTATTATTTAATAATAAATAGTATAAAAAAGGCCGCTTTCACGGCATTATCTATGCGATTTGTAGATAAAGGATAACTCCTAAAACCACTGAAGTCAAACCAATGATGGTCGTGATGAAGGTAAACCATCCTTGACGATATGTTCTTTCTGCAATCCAGCCAAGGATGAACATCAACCCGCTTAATCCTAAAGCAACCAAGGTACTCAATCCTAAAAGTTGAAGTAAGAAAATACTGATTTCACCGTCATAGAATTCAATGTAGGTTAGTAATAATCCAATCGGGTAAAGATGAATCAAATTCGGATAGAGCATGGATTGAAGTTTTCGATTGAATCTTTGTTTGGCATTCATGATGATGTTCATGATCATATTCAAAATCACCATAAAGACTGGAATGATCAGAATCGCAGTCCACCGGATAAGGATTTCCTGATCAAACCTAAACTTCAATGAGAAAAAATAAAGAACAGCACCCATCACACCCATGAATGTTAAAAGTGACGCAAATGCCTGATAGTACCATCGTTTCATACAGACCCCCAAGATATCGTTTGTTTTCTTTAGGATACCATGAATGAGTCACCCTATCATCACCTAAAAATGAAAAAGCCCAGACAGGGCTTCCATTTAAAGATTTAAAATTGTTTTGATTTTCTGGGGTAATCCTTCAATATCCTTGAGTGAAAGACTGCATAAAGCAAATCTTACACCGCCATTCATTGGAACTCCAAAAATGCGATGTTCTGCTAACTTTAAATAATCTTTTTCAGGATCTTTCGTTAACACGACTGTATAAAACCCGCTTCTAAAGGGATGAGTCTTCAGTCCAATCGCTTTTGCCTGGCTGACAAATGACTGACTGCGTTTTTGAACAAGTGTGTTGATCTTCGCTAAATCTTTTAAGAAGTTTTTCTTGTTTTCAGCAATTTGGAATTTGTTAAAGAGTTCAATGGATGCAGTTGGAGCAGCTGACCATGAACCTCTGGCTTCATTGACATACTTCGGATAAGCCGCCTTGACTTTATCTTCATTTGAAGAAATCATAATGGCTGCACCCAGTCTTAGACCATAAGCACCAAATGTCTTGGATCCAGAGAACCCAATGATGGTGAGTACATGACTTTGAAGCATGGGTAGATGCGAAATCTTGATTCTGTTATCGGATTCATGAGAGTATTCAAGATAAGCCAGATCATACAGGAACACAATACTGTTGTCTTTCATTTCATTCAAGATATAAATAATATCCTTGAACTCCTGTTCGGATAATGTGAATCCCGTTGGATTATGGCAAGGATCATTGACAATCACAATCACTTCATGCTGCTTCTTACATAATTCTACAAGTCGTTCACGAAATGATTTCAAATTGAAATGGTCGCCATCAAAGAGTTGATGCTCAAACACATTCAGTTTTGCACGATCTGCAAACCGTTCATACTGCCAGCGAATATCTGAAACAAAAATAGAATCACCTGGCTTAGAAAAAATCGAGAAAGTTGCTGCAATCGCCCCGCTGCCACCGGGCGTTGCACACGCATTGATAAACATGTGTTTCCGAATGCTTTCTTCATACTGACCCAGTACCCAAGAAATGACATTTTTCTTGAAAATCATTCCCCCATCGACTGCCGGATAGGGTAAAATCTCTTCGTCTGTCAATCCCTTTATTGCTTTGGATACGGTTGGCATGCCTCCGATGGTTTTGTCTTCATCGTAAAACATACCAATGGATGCGTTGATCACGTCGTCATACTTTTTTGACGCCTCGATCGCATCCTTGGAAATCTTTAAAATATCTACTGCCACATCGATCACCTCTATCTTAATTATAAATCAAGTCGTCTAAAAACAGGTCATACAAATAGAGCCAGTGGTTCTTTTCATATTTCGTTACCATCATGATATGAATATGACCTTTCAAGTAAGCGAGTCTAACACTTGGCTTAAATGCACTTGCTTTATCAAAGAGTTTTGAACCATTCATGGTTTGAGAAGCTTCCATCGATAAAATCAGTGTAACCTGATTGTGTTCAACGATGGTTTTTTGGACACCGATTTTCGATGATAGTTTTTTAAATAGTTTTTCATACATATATAGAAGTAAATCTGCATCAAGTGCACCGAATCGGTCAGTGAGTTCGAGTTTCAAGTCATCAACATCCGAAACACGATTTAATTCTGCAATGCGCTTGTGGATTTCGATACGAATCGAATCTTCTGAAACATAGGAAGGATCGACATGTCTCGGTGCAAATATCTCATCAGGTCTCGTATCTTTGGGTTTTTCCAGTGGAACACCCGTGACTGCTTCTTCCAAGAGTTTCATATATAGTTCTATTCCAACCGAATCGATAAAACCAGATTGCTCTGAGCCCAACACATCACCAGCACCACGAATTGATAAATCTCTCATGGCAATCTTAAAACCACTGCCGAGTGCAGTGAAATCTTGAATGGCTGATAATCGTTTCTTGGCTTCGTCGTTGATGTTTCGGTAAGCATCATACATTAAATATGCATACGCGATACGGTCGCTTCTTCCGACACGACCTCTGATTTGATAAAGTTGGGAAAGTCCTAATTTGTCTGCATCGTGAATGATGAGTGTGTTGGTATTCGGAATATCGACACCGGTTTCGATGATGGTCGTTGAGACTAAGACATCGTATTCATGATCAATAAATTCAGAGAGTACGGATTCGAGTTGTTCTCGGTTCATTTGACCGTGTGCGTATGCGATACGAGCCTCCGGAACAAGTTTTTGTAGTTTATAAACCATGCCTTCAATACCTTGAACTGTATTGAAAAGATAGAACACCTGACCCCCTCTTGCAAGTTCTCTGGTGATGGCTTCCTTGATCAGGGCTTCTTGTCTTTCGACGACATAGGTTTGAACAGGGTACCTGTTTCTTGGGGGTGTCTCAATCATGGATAAATCTTTTAATCCCATCATTGACATTTGTAAGGTTCTTGGAATAGGGGTAGCTGATAATGTGAGGGTATCGACATTGACCCTAATCTCTCTGATCTTCTCTTTATGTTCAACACCAAAGCGCTGTTCTTCATCCACAATCAGTAATCCTAAGTCTTTGAACTTAACATCTTCTGAAAGTAATCGATGTGTTCCAATGACAACATCAACATAGCCTTTCTTCAGTCCTTCGATGGTTTCTTTTTGTTTCTTAGGAGTCACAAAGCGGCTTAACAAAGCGACATTCGCGCCATATTTATCAAAACGTTCCTTGAAGGTATAGTAATGTTGCCGTGCTAAAACCGTGGTAGGCACAAGATAGAGAACCTGCTTGGCCGACATAACTGCTTTGAATGCTGCGCGAAGCGCGACTTCAGTTTTTCCAAAACCGACGTCGCCACAAATCAACCTGTCCATCGGACGCTCGAGTTCCATATCATGCTTGGTATCTAAGATTGCTTTTTCTTGATCTCTTGTTGTTTCATACTGAAAATCACGTTCAAATTGAACTTGCATTTCGCTGTCTTTATCGAAGGAATAACCAACACTTTGCTGACGCTGTGCATACAGTGCAATGAGGCGATCCGATAAATCCTTGATTTTCATTCGGACAGATGCCTTCGTCTTTGACCACTGCTTTCCTCCGAGTTTGGATAGTTTCGGATGCATGCCATCATGACTGCTGTATTTTAAAACCATATCAATCTGATCCATAGGTACATAAAGTGCTTCATCGTTGGCGTAAATGATATGGAGATAATCTCTTTTCTCCTTCGACAATTCCATCGTCTTCATTCCAACATATTGACCGATTCCGTAATCATAATGAACGACAAAATCGCCGACAGTCAAGTCTTCGATTCTTCTTATTTTCGTTGCTTGATTCAAGACGCTTCGATAACGAATGGCAGGTCTGACCTTATAGGTAAATAACTGTGATTCATCAAGCATCATGAATTGGTCTTCTCTGGATATAAAAGAACCCAATGTTGTTTGATTCCACAAGATGATTCCTGACTCAGGGGTGAGTGTGGTTCGATATTTCATATGCTTTTCATCTAAAAATGACATCATCTGGTCATAATAATGCTTCGTGCGAATGCCTAAGACAATAGTATAGGATGGCATATCTTTGACATCAAGATGGAACAGTGGTAGGTTTCCTTGATACTGATTGGTCATGGAAACACCTAAGTCTATGGCGTGTTGAACATCATGGATCCCGAATGGATCGATTTCAACGTGAACTTCCTTTAATTGCTTTTCAAATGGAATCCGAAAAGGGATTTCAAGAAAATGAGATCCATTCATCGTAGTCGCATAAGTCATCAAATCCGATGCAATCGCTTCTTCATTGATCTTCATTTTGTTGACGTCCATCATGTAAATCTTCCGATTTAAACTGAAATCTAAAACCGTGGTTTCTTCTTCATTGAAGAAAGGCATATAAATCCCAAGTCCATCAATTTTGGTACGCATCTCAATGTGTTCTAAATCAGAGTTTAATTTTTCTCTTTCTCGTTCTGATAAGTTCTTATGTGCAAAAAAGGATGTAATCTTTGAAATCGCACTTATTTTCATCTGATCTGTGTAGAAAAGTTCGTTCATTGGGGCAATTTCAACTCGATCGATTTCAGCATGACTTCTTTGAGTTTCAACATCAAAAATCTTGATTTGATCCAAGACATCATCAAAAAAGTCAAGGCGATAGGGTTGATCATGATTGAGCGTATAGACGTCTAAAATATGTCCTCGAATGGAAAATTCACCTGGTTTTTCCACAGTATACGATTTTGCATAACCACTATAGACTAAAAATTGAACGAGTTTATCCAGTGGATACGATTGGCCTTTTTCAAGTTTTTTAACACTGTTTTGATAATCCTGTGGTTTGAGTTGTCTTTGACATATCCCTTGGAGCGTTGTTACAACAACAAAAGGTTTACCTGTCATCAGCTGTTTGAGTGTATAGATACGTTCGCTTTTGAATTCTGGACTTCCGAGTGCCATCATCGATGTAAGTGTCTGATCAGCGGGATAAAAAAGCACATCATCCGGATCAAGCAATTGACTCATTGTGTCGTAATACTTTTGAGCCTCATAGAGATTCGAAGTCACGATAAAGACGGTTTCTTGGTTTTCTTTGAAATCAAGTGCACACAGATAGGCATTATACGTATCGGTTGAAGACTTAAAAAACATCGTTTTCGATGTTTTTTGAATATGTCTTTTCATGTGTGTCCGTGCTTTTAGATACTCAAGCATATGATCCTCTAGAAACGAAAACCCAAACCTACGTCTGGGTATTGTATTTGGTCATAATATCCTTGAAGGATACTTGATTGATGAATGCTTCAATGATTTCAAGGGATGACCGAATTGATTTTTGTAGGGTAATCAATTGATCTTCCGTGAAATTGCCTAAGACATACTGGTCAAGCGGAATATGGGGTTGGTTATCAACACCAATTCTGACACGCTTGAATGCCTCTGAATGAAGTAATCCAATGATGTTTTTCAGTCCGTTGTGCCCACCATGACCACCGACTTCTCTTAATCTCAATTTTCCAGTTTCAAGATTGACATCATCCACAAAGATCAAGATATCATCGATAGAAATATCGTAATATGCCATGATTTTTTGGATAGCTTCACCGGATAAATTCATATAGGTGGATGGTTTAGCAAAGCAGACTTTCTGTCCACTGATGTTGGTGATTGCAACTTCAGCAACAAACTTTGAATCCAATCGAGCAGTTTCTCCCAGTTTCTTCAGCATCTCGTCGATCACCATGAAGCCGATGTTGTGTCTGGTTTTCTGATATTTGCTTCCTGGATTGCCTAGCCCTACAATCAGTTTCATTGATTATTCTCAGAATGTGTGATCTGATCGAAGATCTGAGAGATAGGTTCATCTTTGACAATATGTAAAATCGATTGTCCAAGAAGTGGTCCGATAGAAAGTTGTTTGATTTTAGGTGATCTCTTGTCAAAAGAAAGATCAATCGTATCTGTAACAACAACTTCAGAGATGACAGAATTATTGATACGTTCAATCGCAGCTCCTGAAAGTACAGCATGCGTTGCTGCAGCATAGACTTTAGTTGCTCCTGCATCGACAAGTGCCTGAGCACCTGCAACCAGTGTGCCTGCTGTATCAATGATATCATCCACCATGATTGCAATCTTGCCTGCAACATCCCCGATTAAGTTCTGGACTTCGGCCTTGTTAGGCTCTGGGCGGCGCTTATCAATAATCGCAAGAGGAGCATCTAATATTTTAGCAAACACGCGCGCTCTCGTCACTCCACCATGGTCTGGGGAAACAACAACGATGTTCTTCAGTTTTTTACGATAATTAAAATAGTCAGCCAAAAGCGGAGCAGCAGGGAAATTATCAATGGGTATGTTAAAGAATCCTTGAATTTGTGCAGCATGCAAATCAATACAAATGACACGATTGACTCCAGCAACCTGAAGCATGTCAGCAACCAATTTAGCAGTGATGGGTTGTCTTGATTTCGCTTTTCGATCTTGTCTGGAATATCCGTAATAAGGCATCAAGACTGTGATGGTTTTTGCAGAAGCTCTTTTGAGAGCATCTGACATGATGAGTAATTCCATCAGATGTTCATTGGCTGGAGCTGAAGTGGATTGGATGACAAAACAATCGTGTCCTCTGACACTTTCTTCAATGTTAACCGATATTTCTCCATCTGCAAACCGGACGACATCCGCAGTTGAAAGTGGAATGTTGGCAGCTTTAGAAATCTCTGCAGCAAGCGACTTATTCGAACTGAGTGCGAACAGTTTGATCTTCTTTCCATCAATGATTGACATAGTTATGCTCCTTTATCGACTAGATACGACTTCATTATACACGAAAGTGTATGGAATTGATGATACAGGTCTCCAAAAAAAAATCTCTTTGCACAGAGGTGCAAAAAAGATTTTCATCTACATACGTTTGATCACTATACTTCTTCTTCATACTCGACCGGATTGAGTCGAGCTTCATTGTAGGCTGCAGTAATCGCATCCTCAATCATCTTGCGCATTTCACCGTGTATGGGATGTGCGATGTCTCTGAATGTACCATTTGGGGTTTTCTTGCTTGGCATCGCAACAAAGATGCCGTTTTCACCTTCAATGATACGAATGTCGTGTACGACAAAGCTTTCGTCGAAAGTGATTGTCGCAACGCCTCTAAGTCTGCTTTCGCTACTTACAAGTTTTACTCTTACGTCGGTAATCTTCATTTTGCCCTCCAAGTCGTCCTTTTGGTATACCTAAATTATACCACGGAGAATAGGATAATTAAATATATTTTAATATTTTGGCTTTGTTTCAATGGTTTCGAGTCCAAGTTTTGATAATTTTAGTTTGACGGTTCCAGATGACCCTTTTAAGATGGGAATGAAAAACGTCGCACCACTCCCACTCATCAAACCCAATCTCGACACTTTTCGAACTTTTTTCCAGGTCGATTCCAGTTCAGGATAAAGTTTGAGGGTTGTCATGGTGAGATGATTGTAGGTTCTTCTAAAAAACGCATGAAAATGATCGTTTAGGTAAAGTCTGAATAACCGATCGAACTGTTTGGGTTGATGTGTAATGGTGTGATTCGAGAAGACTCGACCGGTTGAAACATTGAGTGGAGAGACGATGAGATGAATGGATTCGATTGGTGGCGTGTGGATGAATAGAAGATGTTCTCCTCGACCAAAGACATAAGCAGGGCGATTATACAAACAAAAGAGTGTATCCGACCCAAGTGATAAGGCGATCTCTTCCAATTCTTTGAATTCTAGATTCAGTTGCCACAACCGATTCAATCCTCTAAGGGTTGCTGCGATATCTGCAGACCCTCCTGCGAGCCCGGCGCCAATGGGTATTCTTTTCAAGAGAGTAATGAGCGCGCCAGCGCGGACGCGCGATTTTTTTTGGAGCGCATATGCCGCTTTCAATACACCATTGTCTGGAATATCAATATTGGATTTTAAAATGATTTCATCAGCGTGTTCAAATGTCATTTCATCATGGAGTTCGATGGGAATCATGATCATCTTTAACTCATGATAACCATCTTCTCTTTTGCCCACGACATCGAGTGCTAGATTTACTTTTGCATACGCATCTTCCTTAATCATAAGACCACACCCTTGCCAGTTTGATGAAATCATCAATCGATAATTGCTCGGCTCTCACTTGAGCAGGATACCCATGTTCAATGAGAAACGATTCCAAAAGTGGTTTTGGAACACTGAAGGCTTCAAACCAATTGTTTAACAGTGTTTTCCTCTTTTGTCGAAATGCTTCTTTCACTAACTTCAGAAAACGAGTTTCATATTCTTTTTCAATGAGTCTGTTTTTACGCTTCACAAGGCGAATCACAGCACTATCGACATTGGGTATCGGAAAAAACATATGCCTTTTCACATCCATCATTTTTGAAGCTTCTGCGTGATACTGTAAGACGATGGATAGTGCATTGTATGAAGGGCTTCCTGGTTTGGCTAGCAAGCGTTCAAGGACTTCTTTTTGGATCATAAGCGATGCAGATACAATCGATTCGGTCTCAAGAATTTTGAAAAGAATCGGTGTTGTGATGTAATAAGGAACATTAGCAACCACATGAAGTTCACTTGCGAGATGCGATAAGTCTGCATCCATAAAATCTTCATAGATAATCGTTAAATTGGGATGTTTTTCTAAGAGTGGATCTAAAATAGGTTTTAGTGATTCATCAATTTCATAACAGACAACATCATTGGCTTGTTCAGCCAAAAAAGAGGTGAGAGCTCCTTGTCCAGGACCCACTTCAAGAACATGCTTATGTTCGATGTCGGACAATCTGACCATCTTCATCAATAAATTTTTATCTCTTAAGAAGTTCTGTCCGTATTTCTTCTTGGCTTGATGATTCACGAAGCACCTCGATGATTGTTTCTTGTTTGATGTCAAACATGTGAAGTCTTTGGTAGAGAGACTTACCATTGGTTCTACCAATCTTTAATGCTTGTGAGAGGATATCTCTTAACGCCTGGCTATGAGGTGCACCTGTCAGTCCTACATCGTGTAGGAAAGCGTGTGTCACATCACTTTCAGACGTTTTAGAAACCATCTTGATGTTGGATAAAGAACGTCTGATATCTTCTTCTGTTGCATGTTCAATGCCCACTTTTTTCCCATTTGTGGATACTGCAAGATCACGGTTGAGAAAGACATGATGGACGTGAATCAGTGATTTTGAAAGAAGTCTTCGAATTCTTTCGCCGGCATGGTCTGGATCGGTAAACAAGATGATATCGTGCGTTGCATCCAACTTCTTCAAGAGATCAACAGCATCCCTATCGATGGCACTACCATTTGTTGTTACCACTTTGATTTCAGGAAAAATTGAGGAGATTTTGAACGCATCATTTTTCCCTTCAACAACAATGACCTGAGGTCTCATGATTTTCTGTAGAAAAACTTAGGATCTCTTTTATTTCCACTCTGCATCAGTGATGAAATGATTTGAGATTGTTCTTTCAGTGTCGAGATGCTGCCATCTTCAAGCAGGATATAGATTTTATCACCAAAGTTTTCTTCATCATCTTTATATGTTGTATTTTCAACGGTACGATAGGATGTCCAGTATTTCAACTCTTCTGGGCTCATTTTTGATTTGATTTCTTCAATCTTGCTCTGATTTTCAGGTGTATCGTTGATGTATCCCCAAATATGCCGATTCATAAAATCATCGGCAAGCGATCTTAAAATCAAATCCTCGGATCTTCTAAAACCAGAAATCAGTCCATTGATGTAATAATCATCGATCCGAATATAATTGTCGAGATCACTCGGATCTTCGATGACTTTTTTTAAAGGTTCGACATCACCTTTGAACTGGAATCCAGAAAGGAGTAAATCTCGAACTCTTAAATAGATCTTTTCTAAATTGACTTCATAGGCTCTCGATACAGCGTGATAATACACTTGCCAGTACATGTGATATCTGGCAATTAAATAGTTTTCGATCGCATGAATGCCCGAATATTTGAAGACAATCTTCCCTTTTTGAATGTAAATCACTCGAATCAAACGGTCCAAATCAATATGCCCATAGGCTGTACCGGTGAAATAGGCATCTCTTTCCAAATAATCCAAACGATCGACATCCAGTTGAGATGAAATCAATTGTTCAATTAAAGGAAACTTCTTTTTCTTTAAAATAACCGAAGCAACATCTTCTCTAAAACGATCATCTACAGAATCCAGGATATCTCGCATCTCTTGATTATTCAAAATCAGTTTTGCCCCAATGGTTTCGTGATTGACTTTGAAAACATCTTCAAAGGCATGGGAATATGCCCCATGACCGATATCATGTAACAAAGCTGCACATAAAAAAATCATTTTTGAACGCTCATCCAGAGCTTTTGAGACATCGGGAATGGTTAAAAATCGGTTTGCAATTTCATACACACCGAGGCTATGGGAAAATCTGGAATGCTCAGCACCATGAAAAACCATCTGAACACCTGAAAGTTGTCGTACTCTCCGTAGGCGTTGAAATAAGGATGAATTGATGATATTCAGTACCAATTCATGATCAACATGGATGTATCCGTAAAGAGGATCTCTGAAAACCTGTTGTTTATTGAGTTTTTGCATAAGTACCTCCAAAGGTCAAAAAGTGCCTCGATAGGCACTATTCATTGATGGTGTAAGATTTAACGAGTTCGACAAAATCACCTGTATTCAGCATGAATGCACTGCCATCATCGGTATCCAAATGGCAATCCAGTCTGAACTGTGGATGAACTCTACACAATACATTGTCTAAGATACCCGCTTTGATTCCACCGACTCTAAGGCTGACGATCTGGCGGTCGACAACACCGAATTCTTTGGCTTCTTCGGGAGAAAAATGAATGTGACGGTCTGCAATGATGACCCCTTCGGAAATACTCACCTGTCCTTTTGGACCGATCAGTGTCGCTGCACCTGAGCCCTTGACATCGCCTGATGAACGAACGGGTGCAACAAATTTATAACGAATGGCGTCACTTTTTGAAATTTCAACTTGTGATGCTGGGCGAACAGGTCCTAGAATTCGAACGCCTGCAAGCAGTTTGCCATCGGGACTGACCACATCTACCTTTTCTTCACAAGCATATTGTCCTGGTTGGGTCAACGCTTTCATGACTGTTAATTGATATCCACTTCCAAACAAAATTTCCAAATGTTCTTGTGTTAAATGAAGATGACGTCCTGAAATGCCTACTGGTACTTTTTTCATCGTATATTGCCTCCTGCATACGAAATGATTATATCATTTTCTATGGTGCTTTTCAACGTCATTATGATAGAATAAGGTCAGGAAAGAGGTGTTGATATGCCCAGTATATTCTCAAAAATCATTGCGAAAGAAATTCCAGCTCACTTCGTCTATGAAGATGATCACGTGGTCGCTTTCTTAGACATTTCACAGGCTACCAAAGGTCATACGCTGATTGTGCCTAAGGTTGAATACAAGGATATTTTTGAAATGCCGGGAGAGTTGTCGGCACACCTATTCAAGGTCACAGTCAAACTCTCGAAAGCCATCCAGAAAGCATTCAATGCCAAAGGGTTGAATATCCTTTCAAACAACGGTGAAACCGCAGGACAGACAGTTTTTCACTTCCATCTTCATTTGATTCCTCGCTATGAAAAAGATGATGTTACCATCCGTCTTAGCAATTATATGGGTGGCTTAGTCGCGTCCGATTATAAAGAAAGAGCCCACTTGATTAGAGAGGCTCTATTGTAAACATGACACCATGGTTGATGTTTTCAACCTTGAGTAAAAGATTGAAGTGAACACACGTTTTTTGAACAATGCTCATCCCTAAACCGAACTGGCCTTTTTGGCCTTTTTCGTAAGGTTTGAACAATTGATCAATGAATTTTTGACTGATTGGCTCACCATCATTAAAGAAGGTGAGCTTTTTATTTTTGAGCGTGATGACGATCTTGGTTTTTGCATATCGCATCGCGTTATCGATGATGTTCGAAAATGCATTATAGAAATTTTCCGTCACACCATAATAAGTGGAGTCATCTAAATCCGTGATGAATTCAAGATTGGATCGATATTTTTGGTTATTCACAATGTTGTTGATCACTTCTTTAATCTTGACTGACTCATATTCATTTTCATCTTTTAAATACTCTAATTTAGAAAGTTCAAGCAATTGTTTAACTTTTTGGTTCAGCATTTCAGCTTGCTTGATGATAACATCTGTTTCACTGATGTCTGATACACCATCTCCAATGGCTTCTGCGTAGGATTGAATGACTGCTATCGGTGTCTTGAAGTCATGTGAAATATTTTGAAGCATTTCTTGTTTTGTCTTTTCACTGGCTTCAATTTCCTGGCGCATCCGTTCAATGGTCTTCGCAAGATCAGTGATTTCATCGCTTCCATCGATTTCAATGGGGACTTTATAATCATTGAGGGATAAGACTGCAACTTCACCTCTTAATCTCTTCACGCGTTCAACTGTAATTTTCGACCACATCAAAATAATGACATTCCCCAGCAAAACCAGTGCGATAAAGCTGATTTGAATGAGCGCATTGAATGAATTGCCGAGCATTCTTAAGTAGTCTTCTGAGGTAAATACGATTGTCATGTTGCCAGAAGGTCTTCGGTTGATTAAAAAGGTATAGGTAATTCCTTCGATGGTTTCTGTTTTTGAACTCCCTGGCCAGATAGACAATTCACTGACAATACGTGATGCAGTATAGTTGCCATCCAGAATCTCTAAGTTACCCACACTTCGAATCGAGCCATTTTCATAGATGATGTATCCATTATATTCAGAAAGTGGGGGTTGATTGAGATTCATATTCACATCTTGAAGATAGAGAGCAAGTTGTGACTGGTTCTGTTCGATTCTAAAGTCAGCGAAAACACGATTTAAGGCAATTAAAAAAATCAGACTGGTCAACAGTGTCACAATCGTAAAGATGAGATTGAGTTGTGTTGTCAGTTTGATTTCTTTCATAATAAGCGATAACCGAATCCGTAAATCGTTTCAATCTTAAGATCTGGCATTTTGTGTCTTAATCTTCTCAGCAAATCATCAACGACACGATCACTACCGTAGTAGTTTTCGCCCCAAACATGCTTTAAGATTTGTTCTCTTCCAAATGCTTGATTGAGGTTCTTCAAGAAAAACAACAAGAGTTCGAATTCCTTATTGGTGAGATCAATCATTTGGCTACCTGTTCGAATCTCACGACGTGTCACATTGATTTCATAGTGTGCATACGTCACCATTTCAGAAGCTGACGCTTGAGCATGACGCTTCAAGACTGCTTTAACTCTTAAGATCAATTCTCTTGGTGAATAAGGTTTTGCAAGATAATCATCGCTCCCCAATTCAAGACCCATGATTTTATCTAAGTCTTGGTCTCTTGCTGAGGTAAAGATGACTGATGATGTACTTCCAGAAGATTTGAGCGCTTTGATCAAATCATACCCACTGACTTCACCACTGAGCATGATGTCTAAAATCCATAAATCAACCGGATCTTGAATGTGCTCCATGGCGGTTTCACCATCACCAAATACTGTGGTTTCATAGCCTTCTCTGGTTAAATACTTACGAATGATTTCTGATAAATCTTTTTCGTCTTCGACAAAATATATTTTCATATGTGCACCTGCCTTTTTAAGATAAATAAGCGTGCTGAGCACACTTATTATACCATATCCAAACATCACTTAGGAGAAAATGAAGTACCTATAGTCTACCAAAAGACTGTGGGATGTCTATGTTTTTCTCATGTGAAATTGTGTTATTTGATGATATCTGTTCTCATGTAGGGAATCAGAACCTCGGGAACCGTGATGGTACCATCTGCATTCTGATAGTTTTCCATGATGGCGATGATGGTTCTACCCACCGCTAAACCAGAGCCGTTGAGTGTGTGAACGTATTCAGTCTTGCTGTCCTTGGTTCTCTTGAAGCGAATATTTGCACGTCTTGCCTGATAGTCTTCGGCATTGGAAATCGATCCAATTTCACGATACATATTCTGACCAGGTAACCAAACTTCGATGTCATAGGTTTTTGCCATACCAAATCCCATATCGCCTGTGCACAGTGTAATCACACGGTAAGGTAATCTGAGTCTCTTCAGGACTTCTTCGCTGTTTAAAAGCATTTTTTCAAGTTCATCATAAGATTCTTCAGGTTTTGTAAACTTGATCAATTCCACTTTATTAAACTGATGTTGTCTTAAGATGCCGCGAGTATCTCTACCTGCAGAACCAGCTTCAGAACGGAATGCCGTTGTGAATGAACAATACTTAATCGGAAGTAAGTCGCCTTCTAAGATTTCATCTCTGAATAAATTGATGGTGGGGACTTCGGCAGTTGGATTTAAATACCATGAATTGTCTCCAGCAAGAACTTTAAACGCATCATCTTTAAATTTAGGAAACTGACCGGTTGCAAACATACTCTTTTCATTCACGATGAATGGGGGAATCACTTCAGTATAGCCATGATCATGTGCATGTAAATCCATCATGAATTGAATGAGTGCGCGTTCAAGACGTGCACCAAGCCCTTTATCGACCACAAATCTCGTTCCTGTGATTTTAGCAGCGCGCTCAAAATCAAGAATACCTAACGATTCACCGAGTGCGATATGGTCCTTAATGGGGAAATCAAATTGGCGCGGAGCGCCGAATTTCCGAATTTCGACATTATCCTTATCGTCTTTTCCAACGGGTACAGATCCATTGGGAAGATTGGGTGTTACAGCTAACATATTAAAGATATCATCTTCAATCACTTTAAGTTTTTCATCTAATGCTTTGATGTCATCGCCCAAATGAGCGACTTCATCTAAAATATGCGTCGCATCTTGTTTGTTTCTCTTCAATTCACCAATCTTTTTCGATGCTTCATTGCGAAGCGCTTTTTTGGATTCGACATCTAAAATGATGGACTTACGTTGCTCCTGTAATTTGACAAGATCAAAAATGTATGAAAAATCACCATTTCTCGTCGATAGTCTCTTGTACACCTCTTCAATGTGTTCTGTAACATACTTTAAATCTAACATGTTTATTTCCTCCTTTGAAAATAAAAAGTCCTTAGTAAAAACATCTAAGGACGTTGATTAACGCGGTACCACCTTAGTTCTGGAATCATCCAGCACTCGAATGTCTGTAACGGAGACTACCCGGATGGTATTAACATCACTCCAAGAGTGGAATAGACAGTTTCATCTGTTCGCTTGCACCTACCGCGAACTCTCTAAAAGATGTCATTGTCATCATCTCTTATCCTCGTGTTAAGTCTATTATAATTCTTTTGATTCTGTTAATCAAGATTGAGCGTTATTTCGCTTTTTGATTAATCAGTTTTTGAAGGTCCTCTTTAATTTCGTCTTTTTGAAGACCAAAATCAAGAATCGCTTCAATGTAATCCACTTTATTACCCACATCATAACGCTTGCCTTGAATGTCATAGGCATATACTTTTTCAGTCTGCATGAGACGCAAAATTGCATCTGTCAACTGAATCTCATTGCCTGCACCACGTGTTTGGTTTTTTAAATAACTAAAAATACCTGGCGTTAATATGTATCTGCCACCAATAGCACTTCTCGAAGGTGCTTCCTCGACTTTCGGTTTTTCAACGACACCTTTGAGTTCCACAATGGGGCCTTTTTGGTTTTCTTTTGGAATACAGATACCATACTTCGAAGTATGTCTCAGTTCGACTTCCATGGTACCTAAAACAGTAGACTGAACTTTCTCATAGACATTTGCGAGTTGTTTGATTGCAGGTAAATCTTTACCCACGTACATGTCATCTCCAAGCAAAACTGCAAAAGGATCATTTCCAACAAATGCTTCAGCTTGAAGCACTGCATGTCCAAGTCCAAGTTGTTCTCTTTGTCTGATGTAATGAATTTGAGCACCTTGCGCAATGTTTCGGATGAGTCCGAATTCATAGTGCTTGTTTTTGGATAACAAGATGGTTTCTAATTCTAAGTTGTAATCAAAATAGTCGATGATTGCGTTCTTATTTGAACTGACGATCAGTAGAATGTCGGTCATCCCTGCTTCAATCGCCTCATTGACGATGTATTCAATCGTTGGATGATCGATGATCGGTAACAATTCCTTAGGTAATGCTTTGGTGATGGGGAGAAATCTTGTGCCATATCCTGCTGCTGGGATGACTGCTTTTTTAATCATGAGTGGTCTCCTTTGAACGATCCTTTTGTGTAATGTAGTATGTCAATATGAATCCGATGACTAATGAAATCACGGTAACTCCCCAAATGACCCAAGATGCTTGAAAAACATTGTCTGATGTATTTTCTTGAAGGGTGAAGAGCATATTAAAAGGTGAAACAATGATGATGCCAAGTACCCCATAAAAGAAATGAGTTCGGTACTTCTCAAGGACATGATACATGACTTTCCCCATCACAATCAACCCTGTGATAATCCCTGCAAGTAATACAAGAATCAAGGGCAGCTGACGAACGAGTTCGGTAAAATTGAGAGTGAAAACAGCATCAATGGCATCATTCCCAAGTGCCAAGAGTATTTGGAAAAATCCAAGAGCCATGAGTAAGGTCGAACCCGATAATCCAGGGATAATGAGTGCGGTGGAATATAAGAATCCTATGATGAATACAACCACATAATAAATGAATGCATCAGGTGATTGTGTTGTTTCGGAGATAAACAAGAATGAAATCATGATGATCATCAAAATCACCATAGTTAGAAGATGATGCCACGATGTCTTGATGGATTTGAGTGATTTGATGATGGAAGGAATGGCACCAACAACGAGTCCGATGAATAAAAACGATAGAGGGAGCGGAATTTGTTCATACAAATATTCGATGACAACAAATCCGATACCAAATCCAATGAGTACTCCAACAATATATTCCCAAACTGATAGTACTGCTTTAATGGGGTGTTTGGTCAAACGGTTCAGTGCTGTAATTAAGTGCTGATAGATACCTAAAATCGTAGCAACCATGGACCCGCTGATACCCGGTAAAATACTCCCCATGCCCACAAATGACCCTTTGATGATTTTTAAAAGTCTTTGCATAAAATCTCCTTGAACTGATGGGATTCGTCATTTCATGGTTTCGTTCATCGGATTCACCTATAAACTTCAACGACAAATCAATCGGTTGTGTTTCCATTTTAACATATTTTTATGACTCATATGTATGCTATAATGGAATCGGTGATCATATGACAGAATTCATTGAAATATTAAAATATATACTACTCGGTATCATTCAGGGAATCACTGAAATTTTTCCTGTTTCATCCTCTGGACACCTCACCATATTCTCAAATTTACTCGGTATGGATCTCACCCATTTATCCATTTTCCTGATGCTGACCAATGCTGGATCATTTTTTGCACTTCTCTTCTTTTTCAGAAAAGATGTGAAGAGTTTGATTCGAGGTTCATGGCGTTATGTGGTGAAACGCGAAGTGCATTGTAAAGAAGATTTTGTTTATGTCACTAAACTTGTGATTGCAATCATCCCGATTGGGATCTTTGGTCTTTTAATGAAAGACTTACTACCTGATGATATGCTGGTTGTGGGATTCTCATTGATTCTTACTTCAGGTCTCTTATATTATATTTATCAACAGCGAGATATTCAGTGGAAATCGGATGTGACCTGGAAAAATGCTATAGTGATCGGTGCATTTCAAATGTTTGCCATTTTCCCGGGGATTTCAAGAAGTGGCATTACAATCACAGGCGGTCTCAGTCAAAAAATTGAATTGAAGAAGGTCCTCCGATTCTCCTTCCTAAGCTATTTGATTATTTCAGTTCCTGTCACCCTACTCGGTATCTATGAAGCAATCTATGCCACTGAGTCCATTCATCTTGTCGGATATAGCCTGGCATTCATCATGAGCTTTGTCTTCAGCTTGATTGCTGTTAAATATCTTTATGAATATGTCAAAGTGAAGAATCTCATATATTTCGCAGTTTACTGTTTGTGTGCGGGGATCTTATCTATCGTATTATTCTTCGTTTTGTAAATCATTCCAGCATTCCTCAAGGAGTGCTTTTTTCTTTTAATATCAAAGCATCATTTATTAATTGAGCGTAATGTATTACAATGGAGATAAATCAGCACAAGAAGGAGTATGTATGGATAACTATCAGATGAAAAAAGGCGAAAAACTAATTTTTGCATGGGGTGATGTTTTTGGTGGGGGTGCGCAAGCACTGATTGGGGTGATCTATCTCGTCTTTCTAACACAAGTCATTCGGATCAATCCTGCGATTGCAACCACAATCATATTGATTTCTAAGGTATGGGATGCTGTTACAGATCCTCTTATGGGAATCATCAGTGACAACACTAGAACAAAAATTGGACGTAGAAGACCCTATATTTTAGCTGGAGGCTTTCTCGTCATTATTGCATTTCTTCTGTTATGGCTACCCATCGGGGGTTGGTCATCCAATGTGATGAAGGTTGCTTATTTAATCACTACTTATGTTTTTTATAGCACGATTTCTACCATCATTGCAGTACCTTACAGTTCGTTATCCGCTGAGATTACAACCAACGTGAAAGAACGGAATACCGTCAATATCTTTCGATTGGTTGTATCAACGGTTGCTACTGCATTTTGTACGCTGGTTCCAACGCTTGTATTGGAATCATTTGTAGCTGGTTCCATCTCCATCGAAGTTTTCTATGCAATCGTTGCTGTAGGATTTGGCCTATTCTTTGCACTTCCTTTAATCTTGATTGGTCTCTATACCAAAGAACGTGTGACACTGCCGACTGAGAAATCAAAATTCCATGCAAAGACCTTTGTTAAGCCACTTCAAGTCAAAGCATTCCGCGGTTTAATCTATATGTACCTCTGTCAAAGTATCTCAATGGATATTCTATCTGCGGGTATTATTTATTACGCAATGTTTGTTGTTCCAGGTAGTGCAACTGTATTCTTAGGTATTTTCATAGGTGTACAATTGCTGATGTTCCCAATCATCAACTATGTCATCTCAAAAGTAGACAAACGAAAGGTTTACTACTTCGGTTTACCTCTTGCGATCCTATCATTCATTGGTGTGGGTCTTTATCCTTCTGAGTGGCCAGTGATTGGTGCTTATCTGTTTACAGCACTAACCGCCATTGGTTTTGCAGGAGCACAACTCATGAGCTGGATCATCTTCCCAGATGCTGTGGATGCGGGTGAGTTAAAACTTGGCGAACGTGCAACTGGTAGTTTTTCGGGTATCATGACATTCATCAGAAAAACAAGTTCAGCAATTGCTATCCAATTCTTTGGAATCATGCTGTTTCTTTCGGGTTTCGTTTTACCCACTGATGACGTTCAACTTCCAGTTCAACCAGACAGTGCGATTTTAGGTATTCGACTCGCGATGTCACTTGGATTTGTAGTATTGATGAGCATCGGATATATCGCTGCTCGAAAATTTGTGTTAACCAACGAGAGAAGTCTTCAGGTGAGATCTTTCCTCAAGGATAGGGAAGAAGGTCATTTGGATACAACATCCAAAGAGTACATTGAATTGACCAAAGTCTTGTTTTAGGAGGTTGTCATGGCTTTATCGGCTGATGTTGGCATGAAAATCAAAATGAATACCAAGTCGTTCAAGGAAATCATTGAATTGGATCAAGGAAAATCAATCGATGAAACAGGTATTCAAGGACTGATTGATTTTGTGAATGCTAGGCACGATTGTGCTGATTTTCGAATGATTGTTTTGATTAAAGTTTATTATAGTTATCGAAATTTACTGTCTTCATCGATGGTGGATCAGATACAAAAAGCCATTTTGAATTTTAAGTATTCCATGTCAGAACCTGGTTCTGATGGAATGTGTTATTGGTCTGAAAATCATCAATTATTGTTTGCGACATGTGAGTATCTTTCCGGTCAATTATTTCCAGATAACGTGTTTCAAAATGATCAAAGAGTCGGTTCTTTGCATAAGATTGATGCAAAGAATAAGATCTTACAATGGCTTTATCATCGCTTTATCTATGGTTTCACAGAATGGCACTCTAATACCTATTATGAGGAAGATATCGCACCCTTATGTGTTCTTGTAGATCATGCAGATGATGTTGAAATCGTTGAAAAGTCGAAGATGATTTTGGATTTATTATTTCTAGATATGGCCATGCATTCTTATGAGGGATTTTTTGTAGCAACTTCAGGAAGATGTTACGAAGACCAAAAGAAAAATCCTGAACATGCTGATGTCAATGACATTCTTGCTCATGCATTTGGTATTCAAAAAAGAACATACGATTACACACGACTTTCATCGCTTTACTTGTTGTGTAAAAACTATCAAGTCCCAAATATCATACAAGCAATTGCACGGGATTCCAGTGTATCCATCATCAAGGATTCGATGGGTCTTGATTTAAAAGAAGTCAAAAAGGAAATGCCAAAACATGATTTACTCGAACGTGGCATGTTTCTATGGTCGATGGAAGCATTCACCAATGTGGAATCGATCAACATGACCATTGATATGTTCAATGCTTGGAATTTAAAAGAAAATAATTTCTTGAGAGATCTGAAACAAGTCAATATTCCAATCCTCAGAAAATTAGGATTATTACCTTTATTGGTGAGAATACTGAATCCTGCAACACAGGGCGTTGCAATCGAGAGAGCAAACACTTACACCTATAAGACTAGGGATTACATGTTATCTACAGCTCAGCATCACCATCCAAGGTTCTTTGGGGATCAACAGCACATTTGGCAAGCCACGCTCCCGAAACAAGTCAGCATCTTTTCTACACATCCTGGTTCACCCATGTTTGATGATGCTGCACGCAACTTCTCACCTGCATATTGGGTAGGTAATGGCATTAATCCAGATGCTATTCAACACGAAAACAAACTTTTTGTGATGTATGATCTTACGGCTCGAAAAGGATATCTTGAGCGTAAACGTCAAGATTTCATCCACATTCACTTTCCAATCGATCAAATGGATCATTATCATATTGACTTGAATCACGCATTTGGTGCTTCTGGAAATGGGTACATCGCGATTAAGACAACGCACCTCATTGAACAATTCTCCCCGATTGAATTAATCATTCGAGGAAAGCATACCGGATTTGTTGTCTTGATGGGAAATGCTGCAAAAGATGGTACATTTGACCATTTTATGGACAAAATCAAAAAAACGACACTTGAAACAGATCACCATCGGATGAGACTTTACTGTGATGAAATCTATGTGATGCGTTTCAACCGTGGTTTATGGGTGGATGGCAAAAAAGTCAATACAGATCATGATCGATACGAAACTCCGTATATTCAAAGCGCGAGAAAACCAGATTCATTGTGCATCACACATCGTGGACAATCATTATCTTTAGATTTTAATAACATGAAGAGATTGGAGAATACTCATGTCTGATCGATATGTCAAAAAAGTCATTGATCTTGCTGATGATATTACAAATACTTGGGCACCCAAGATGAAGTGGATGTGGGGTGAAGCACTCCTTGGATATGCACTTGCAAAGCTTGACATCCACATGAACTCTGATCGATATACTCCATTTTTAAAGGGGTATTGTGACTATTACGTTGAAAATCCACCCCGCGTCGATCAAAGTGATACTTCTGCTCCCGGATTAATCACCTATATGATGTATCAAAAAACAGGAAATCCCGACTATAAGAAACTCACAGATCGTGTACTTCATTATATTCAACATGAGCCTAGACTGATTGAAGATTCTGTAAATCATCTCGGAAATTCACCGGAAGGAAAAATATACCCGAAATCCATTTGGGTTGATAGTTTGATGATGTTTTCTGTCTTTCCTTCGCTTTATGCAAAAGACACTGGGGATCAGACTATGATGGACATCGCAGCGAGACAACCTCGAGTCATGTCTAAATACATGCAGGACCCTCATGATCATTTATGGTATCATTCCTATTGGGTCAAATGGAAAATGCATTATCCAAAGAGAAAGATTTATTGGGGACGTGGTAACGGATGGGTTGTTGCCTCACTCCCAATGATCTTAGAGCATGTTGGTGATCACCAAGAACGAGAACACATCATTCAAATTTTCAAGAAAACGTGTGCCGCTGTGCTCCCTTATCAAAGAATGGATGGAACGTTTGAAACTGTGATCAACAGGGTCGGTAAAACATATAGAGAACTCTCAATGACTGCACTCATTGCATCAGGTTTTATGAAAGGTTATCAGATGGGTTTACTCGATCAAACATATCTTGAAGCTGGCAAGAAAGCTTTTATTGCCGTTGTTGATGCTATTCAAACAGAAAATGGGCACCTCTACATGCCTGAAATCAGTGGACCGACCATTCCAATGCCACTATTCCCATATTTGGGTTATAAGTGGATTCCAAGAGGAAAGAACTGGTCGTATGGGATTGCTGCGTTAATCTTTGCTGCCATTGCTTATGACTCGCTATAAAAAAGACTGACCGGACGGTCAGTCTTTTTGTTACTTGTTCGATATTTTTTTACGATAATTGTAATCCGATCTCACAATGTCTTCCAAAGTGTACTTAGGAATCCATTTCAAAATACGTTTTGCTTTATCGTTCGATGCGATGAGTTCAGCGGGATCGCCATCTCTTCTTGCTCCAATCACCACTTTAAGTGGAGCAATGCTGTTGACAGCTTTTGCAACTTCTAAGACGGTGTATCCACTATTGGACCCTAGATTCATGGTTTCACTCTTTCCACCATTCATCAGATAATGAGCACCCAATACGTGAGCATACGCAAGATCACTCACATGAATGTAGTCCCTGATGCATGTTCCATCTTTGGTTGGATAGTCATTTCCATAGATGGTTAAGTGATCTCTTAATCCGATGATACCCTGTATGGCAACGGGAATTAAGTGCGTGAGTTGATCTTTCATCAACCCGATTTTCAGTGATGCATCGGCTCCAGCAACATTGAAGTATCTAAAAATAACATAGTGGAAATCGTGTGCATTTGCAACCCATTGAATCATCTTTTCACAGGCGAGTTTGGTTTCACCATATGGATTGATTGGTTTTGTGACCATATCTTCCTGACAAACACCAGAAGCTTCACCGTAAACTGCAGCAGTCGATGAGAAAACGAGTTTTTTGACATTGAAATCTTTCATTGTCTCAAGAAGAACGCGTACGCCCTCAACATTATTGTAATAATACTCAAGAGGTTCTTTCACCGATTCAGGGACAACAATCTTTGCTGCAAAATGCATCACAACGTCAATTTTTTCTTGTTTGAATACCGATTCTACATCGGATTTGATCCGAATATCCCCTTGATAAAACTTAGCCTTAGGATGAACGAGTTCCATATAACCCGATGAAAGATTATCTAAGATGATGACTTCTTGTCCATCTTTAATCAATTCATAAACCGTGTGTGAACCAATATAACCCGCACCACCAACCACCAATACGCGCATAAGAACCCTCCTATGAGATTCAAGTCTAATATCATTATACGACATTATTTGTTCGATTAGCAAACAAAAGATAGGAAACCCAATGAATGACAGTGAAAATCAGGATAAAACTTACCATGAATTGAAATTCTTCAAATAGAGAAGCAAGGATTTGGAACAGTCTTAAAAAATCCCAAGAGTTAAATCTTAGAAAGCGTCCAATATAAATTCCAGTGGATGATAAGAGAAACAAAGAAGTCAAGAGGATGATTTTGTAGGGTTTTAACTTTAATTTTGAAAGAAATGTATCCTCTAAAAGAACAATGGAATTGATGCCTAATTTGAGACCTAAAAGTGCTCCAACGGTGATGTGTCCCATCACTAGCCAGTCATCGGTTTGCATGGTGTAAATACTTGGATAATCAGTGAAAAAATCATAAACTTGCAGATGAATAAAATCTGTCAGAATATAGAAAGTATTGGGAAAAAAGAGAACCCATAAACCAAAAATGAGTATGAGAAAAATCCAGTGTCTATTTTGATGGCTCTGGTATTTCATCAGTTTCGCGAGTGCAAAAACTACTGTGGCGAGTATCATGTTCCATCCCAAAAAAATGACTAACCCGTTTAATAAAAACGCACCCAATACTAGCGATAAAACCACATACAAAGCACTCGCGATATAAAGTTTATCGACTCTAGTTAACAGTTTAATTACCATATCGACCTCGGATGGAATCACGAATGATGGACTGCATTTCTGCACTTGATACGATGATATCTGATAGCATTTTAAACCGTTTGATGTACTCGAATATATGCTCTGAAACCTCTTCATGAAGCGGATATATGGTGTCTGGACTCTTCATGGAATAGATGTAGTCATCCATCACAACATCCATCAATCGGTTATCCAATGCGAATGTTGGTTCCTTGGATAATCCATGCACTCCATAGTATGGAGAATCGTCAATCGGCAGGTCGAAAAGTTCAACGATGGTTCTGAATAGATCAACTTGACTTCTGACTAAGTTTTGTTCTCCTACAAGCAAACCCTTACGGATGCCATAGTCACCATAATCCACCATTTCATCGCCTGGAACATAAATCCATGCTGGAACTTTTTGTAAGATTTTTCGAGTTTCGATGACCGATAATGTTTCATCGAAAAGTATGTCCAAATCACCATTTTTTAGGCCTGATCCGTGATCACTATAAAATACATACACCGTTTGATCAAGTGTATGATCTTCACCTGTTTCACTCACAAAAAACCGCTTGATGACATCGTCGATATAGTCTACATAACTGATGTATTTCATCGTTATTCTAGAGATTAAATTTTCATATTCAGGATATAAGCCATCACGAATACCATTGGGATCAAAATCATATGGTGTGTGTGGCATCATCGTGACTGGAAACAGCATGAATGGTGTAGATTGAGAAAGCAAACTTGATCCCACTCCATAGGTAAAATCAGCCAGATGATAGTCAGAAATCCAAGGACTATGATGGATTTTCTGATTGACAGTATCATACATATAGCCGGATTCTACCTCGTATCCTTCTTCAATAAAATCTTCAAGGGCGTGGAAATGATCAAATCCATAAAGTTCAGGGTACACCTTGTCACGATTGTAAAAAGTCTCTTTATCACCATGAATCGCTTCCGTATAATATCCCATTTCTTTGAAGAACATAGGAATGGACTCGAGTTCGTAGTCAATCGAATTGTATTCCCAATAAAGTGTACGATCGCCCATGGGATAAAGTCCAGTCATTACAGCAAGTTCACCATCCGAGCTGACGCCCATGCCAACATTATTGTAAAAGTTATTGAACACAAATGACTGCTCGAGTAATCGATTTAAGAAAATAAACCGTTCAGAAATGGATGCATTCTCAAGCAAGAATTGATTCATCGATTCCAGATGGATCAACACTAAGTTTCGATCCTTTAAGATGCCATGAAGAAGATTGTCATTACGAATCGAGGGATCAACAACCAGATCATCAACTGCATCTGTCAAGAGCAATCGATTCGAATAGACTTGATTATCGAAGAAATTGGTGTAGGTCGATTGGTTTTTATTGTAGAACTGATACGCTTCAGCAATCTTGTGTTCTTCTTCCAAATCAAGGAATCTTTGTAAATCCAAGTCAAAAGGTTTCCCGAAAAATTCACCTACGTAGTATGGATATACTCCGAGATTTTGAATTGCAAACGTACTTTTGACCGCATTGATGGGTAGTACCGCTTGAAACTGTTGATAATAAGACATGATAGCTGTGAAAAATGTCATGGAAACCAATAAGACTGATGATAAAGTCTTTTGAACAGTGATTTTTAAAAACATCGCCTGTAATTGATTTCGGTCAGATAATTTATAGATGACCAGCAAAACGATAAACGGAATAAAAACGACAATTCTCCAGTAGGTGATGAGCTCTAAAAGGGCATTGAAGAATGTACCTAAGGCGAAGCCGTCCGCCGGATTTTTAAATATGGTGCTGGCTGGGATTGAAAATGAAGTTCCAAAGAACATATTGAAAACACCCATTGCAAAGATGAAGAAATTGAGGAAGAAGGTGAGAGCAAGCAAAGAAATCATGCGTGATTTGGCTTTTTTGATGAACGTAAAAAAAACCGTCATGATCAGAAACAGCACGGAGAAATTTCCGAGGAATGCATTCAACTCACCTAAAAATGTATGGGTAAAAGGTGCGATATAACGATTCAATATCGATGCAGTGAGCATGTAGGTATTCAGGATATTTAAGATGAAGAAAAGTCCGATGAATAAGAAATAGATGGACCACTGATTGTATTTTTTCACGTCATTCCCCCTTCCTTCATGTCTATGTGTTATTATAACTCATTTTCATATCACTGCATCAAAAAACCACCCAGAAGTCTTGGGTGGCTTTTGATTGTGTGAAACTATGCGTTGTTGGATGCGGGGATGACAGAGCCCTGATACTGTGATTCAATGAATGCTTTGACTTCATCGAGTGCTAAAACTTCAATGAGTGCCTTGATTTTTTCGGAATTAAGATTGGATTCAAGTGCTGCAACAATATTGACATAAGGATTGTTTGTCGTTTCTTCAATGAAAATAGAATCTTCAACCGGATTAAGTCCACCTTCTAAGGCGTAGTTTGAATTGATGATGTAAAGATCCGCTTCATTGCTGTTGTACGCAGAAATGAGGAAATCAGGTGCTACATCGGTTCGAAAGACAAGTTGTTTGGGGTTTGATGTGATGACTTCACTAAAATTGAGGGTTGTTGATAAAATATCAAAAGTTTCAGAAAGTGTAATCAGTCCTGCAGCGCGTAATAAATTGAGTGCGCGTCCATGGTCTGATACTGAATTTGACAATAAGATACTGGCTCCTTGGGGAATGGATTCAAGCGATGTGATGGTTTTGCTGTACAGACCAATGGGTTCAATGTGAACATACGCTGCAACTTCCAATTGTGCACTAGGATTTTCTGAATTGTATTTTGACAAAAATGGAACATGTTGAAAGAAGTTTGCATCTGCATCTCCAGCTGCTACCGCTGGATTTGGAAAATAATAATCCGATGTGATGATGATCTCTAGTTCAAATCCTCTTTCTTCTAAATACGGACGTGCGAATTCCAAGATTTCCCCATGAGGAATCGAAGTAGCGATGACTGAAATGGTAGTTTCATTTGAATTGGAACATGCAGATAGGGTGATAACGGAAATGATGAGGGTAATGATATAAATGATTTTTTTCATGTGATAATCTCCTTAAGATTTGGATCTGTGATCCAGTTTTCTTGCGATCAAATCGCCTGTGATTTGTATGATAAAGACAATAAACAGAATGGTGAGAATCGATCCGTACATGAGTGGGTAGTTGTTACCGAACTTTCCGTACTCATAAGCAAGGTATGCGAGTCCTCCAGCACCAATCACTGCTGCTGCAGACATGAATCCCACTAAGGTGACAAGCGTCAAAGTGAATCCAGAAACAAGCGTGCTGAGTGCTTCTTTGAAGATGACGAGAACCGTTGTGAAGAAGGATGAGCCCATGGATTCTAAAGCTTCAAGGGTATCTTTAGAGACATCCCTTAATGCCATATGGACCACTCTGGCGAAAAAGGGAGAAGCACTGATGATTAAAGCAGGGAGTGCAGCTTTTGCACCGAGCATTGTTCCAACAATTGCTCTGGTGAGAGGAATGAGTAAGATGAGTAAAATGATGAATGGAATCGAACGTGCAATATCGTTGATGGATGCCAAGATACGATGAAATATTTTGACCCATAAACGATTCTTTAAAAGTGATCCAGGTTCAGATGCGAAAAGTAAGAACCCAATGGCTAAACCTATGAAGAGTATGAATATCCCAGTACCGAAGACAAGGAATAATGTTTCATTGAGAGCTTCCCTAAAGAGTTGAAGGTTTCTTTGATCAAGCATACCGATTCACCTCCACGTGTGCGTTTCTTAAAAAGGTGAGTGCTTGTTCTTTATGTTTCCCTTCGATTTGAAGGTAGAGATATCCAATGACTTCATCTTTCAATTCGAGGGTTTTCGCAAACATGATGTTGACATCAACCTGATAGGTTTTGATCATGTCTGAGAGTGTCATTGAATCTGAGTTTTTATGGTCATAGATCAATTCATAGATCTCTTTGGATACATCTTTGGGTTCGTAAATCAGAGACCGGATGAGTGATTGAGTAATCGCTGTCTTAGGATGTGTAAACAACGCTTTGGCTGATTGATCTTCGATGATTTGACCTTGATCCATCACAACAACCCGTGTACATAAGTCTTTGACTATCTCGATTTGGTGGCTGATGAAAATAATCGTGATTCCTGTTTTTTCTTGAATTTCTTTGAGAAGATTGATGATGTCTTTCGCTGTTTTTTGATCCAAAGCAGAAGTCGCCTCATCACAAAGCAAGTATTTCGGATGATTCGATAGAGCACGGGCAATGCCAAGTCTTTGTCTTTCACCACCAGAAAGTTCGACTGGATAACGATTTTCTTTTCCCGTCAATCCAACCAAATCAAGAAGTTCAGTGATTCTTGATTTCCTTTGATCTTTTGGATAGTTTCCAATGCTTAGAGCAAGCATGATATTGGCTTGAACCGTCATGGAAAAAACGAGATTGAAATGCTGAAAAATCATGCCCATGCTCTGACGCATTCGACGCATTTCCCGATGTGATAAATCGTTGATTGCAACCTGATCAATGAAGACTTGTCCAGTATCTGGCAAAATCAGACCATTCAGGATTCTTAGAAGTGTACTTTTACCAGCACCGGAGTATCCGACAATACCCAAAACCTCACCTTCATGAATGGTAAGATTGATCTTTTTCAATGCCTCAAAGGATGATTCTTTTGAGGTGTATGTTTTAGAGATAGACTTAAGATTGATCATGTGAGACTCCTTTAAAAAATAAAATTTCCCATCGTATGCGATAGGAATTACCTTGATCAAACCCATCGCTTATAGCATTACCACCTTGTCTTATGACTGGTTGGTAGACGTTCACAGAGCTATATCTCTCCCGTCTTCTTGATAGTACAAATTCAGATTGAATTGCATGTATTGTAACATAGAAAATAAGGAATGTGAAGTGCAAAACCAATGAAACCGTTTTTACTGAAAATGACAAAAAAGGACATGCTTTCACATATCCTTAGTTTTGTTTGAATTCTTTATGACTTGTTATCAAAAAGACTGTCTGTTGTTATGACTTCTTTATCGTCTTTTTCTTCGATTTCTTCAGGTTCCATCACAGCAGCTTCAACAATTTTACGAGTCGTTCCTACTTGAATGGTTTCTTGGATGAATTGAACAGAATCTGACAACTCTTCCTCAATTTCTTCTTGTCTGGGTACCAGTGCAATCGTTGATACTTTATGATCCGGTCTGAGTCTGATGATTCTTACACCTTGAGTAGCGCGCTTGGTCTGAGAGATCTGATCCACATGGGTACGTATGACAACACCTTTGTCTGAAACGACGATCAAGTCTTGATCATCTGATACAGTTCGCAGGGTCGACAAACGACCGTTTTTCGCAGTGACATTGAGTGTCTTCACACCCTTACCACCACGAATTTGCTTACGATACTCTTCAACGATTGTTCGCTTACCAAAGCCGTTTTCGGTGATTACAAGGATTTCTTGCTGGTCGTTATCCACAATTGCAACCCCGACCACTTCATCCTTGGGACCAATGTTCATACCCCGTACACCGGATGTCGTTCTACCCATCGCTCTTGCATCGTTTTCATCGAAGCGAATGGCTTTACCATTGGAGGCTCCAAGAATAATTTCCTTCGTTCCATCAGTCAGTGCAACCGTGAGCAATTCATCATCTTCTCTTAGGTTAATGGCATTGATACCATTGGTTCTGATGTTTTGATATTCATTGACCAGTGTTCTCTTGATGATTCCTTTTTTGGTCACAAACGTGAGATGTTCTTGGTCTGTTTCAAAGTTCTTGACAGCTGTAAATGATGCTAATTTCTCATCTTTATCAAACTCAAGCAAATTCACAATAGGAAGACCTTTCGACTGTCTGGAACCTGCTGGAATCTGGTAACCCTTCATCTTATAAACTCGGCCTTTATTGGTGAAAAATAAATGATAATCATGTGTTGACGTCATTAGAATATGCTCGACATAATCGTCTTCATGAACCTTGATGCCAGACATGCCAACACCACCACGATTTTGTGTCTTATAGTGATCGACATTCATACGTTTGATGTAACCATTGTTGGTCACTGTGATAATCACATCTTCTACTGGGATCAAGTCTTCGTTTTCAATCGATAAATCTTCATGGAGATTGATTTCCGAGAGTCTTGGTTCATTGTAGGCTGCTTTGATTTCAGCGAGTTCGTTTCGAATGATCCCTATCTTTCTTTCATGGGAAACAATGATTTCCTTAAAGTCTGCAATTTTGACAATCAGTTCAGCCAATTCCGTTTCAATTTTTTCAATTTCAAGTCCAGTCAAACGCTGTAATCTCATGTCCAAAATCGCACGTGCCTGAATGTCAGTGAGCTTGTAGGTTTCAATCAATGCTTCACGAGCTTCATCGCCTGTCTTGGATGCTTTAATGATTTCAATCGCGTGGTCGATATCATGGAGTGCAATCACAAGTCCATCTAAGATATGTTGTCTCGCTTCAGCTTTTTCGAGATCGTATACAGTTCTTCTTTGGATGACTTCGATTTGATGCTCTAAATAGTGTTTAAGCATATCACGCAATGTCACCATTTGAGGCTGACCCTTCACCAGTGCAATCATATTGATGCCAAAAGATTGTTGGAGTTGCGTGAACTTATAGAGATTGTTGAGCATGACATGAGGATTTACATCTCTTCTCAGTTCAATGACAATTCTCATGCCTTTACGATTGGATTCATCACGCAAATCCGTGATGCCTTCCACAATTTTTTCTTTTGCGATTTCTGCGATTCTTTCAATCAGTGTCGTCTTATTGACCTGATATGGAATTGCGGTCACGATGATTGAATTGCGATTCTTTTGAGTAACGATTTCAGCAGTTGCACGAACAGCGATAATTCCTTTGCCCGTTTCATACGCTTGTCTAAGTCCTGTTAAACCTAGAATTTGACCTCCTGTTGGAAAGTCAGGACCTTTGATATACTCCATCAATTCGGAGGATGTCAGTGTTTCGTCATTCATATAAGCGAGCAATCCATCAATAACTTCACCTAAATTGTGTGGTGGGATGTTTGTCGCCATACCCACGGCAATCCCAGTGGATCCGTTAACGAGTAAGTTGGGATATCTAGCTGGTAATACGGAAGGCTCATGTTCAGAACCATCGTAGTTATCCACAAAGTCCACTGTGTTCTTCTCAAGGTCTCTGACGAGTTCTCCAGCAATCTTTGACATTCTGGCTTCGGTGTAACGCATGGCTGCAGCACCATCGCCATCAACAGAGCCAAAGTTTCCGTGTCCGTCAATCAAAGGCATTCTATAGGAGAAGGGTTGTGCCATTCTCACCATTGCATCATAGACAGAAGAATCACCATGAGGATGATACTTACCGATGACTTCCCCGACGATTCTCGCAGATTTCTTATGGGGTTTATCTGCAGACATGCCAAGATCATTCATGGCATAAAGGATTCTTCGTTGAACTGGTTTTAATCCGTCACGTATATCGGGCAAGGCACGGCTTACGATGACACTCATCGCATAATTCAAAAATGAGGTTTTCATTTCTGAGGAGATATTGATTTCTTTCACATATCCTTCAGTGGTTTTAGAAGAAATGTTATTTGCGTTGATGTTATTTTCCATGTGATATCTCCTTCCTATGCGTCAATATTGTCCGCATAAATCGCGTTTTCTTGGATAAACAGTTTTCTGGGTTCGACTTCTTCACCCATCAGCATCGAGAATACCTGATCGGCATCCATGGCATCTTTGAGTGATACTTGAAGCAACGTTCTATTTTCAGGATCCATGGTGGTTTCCCATAATTGTTCAGGGTTCATTTCACCAAGACCTTTGTATCGTTGAATATTGGGGCGTCCACCCATTTCTTCAAGTGCTCTCTGCAATCCTTCATCTGAATATACATATTCGACTTTCTTACCCGATTGAACTTTATAAAGTGGGGGTTGAGCAATGAAGACATACCCTAAGTCAATCAGTGGTTTCATGTATCGGAAGAAGAAGGTGAGTAGAAGTGTTCGGATGTGCGCGCCGTCAATATCGGCATCGGTCATGATGACAACTTTGTGATATCTCGCGTTTTTCGCATCAAACTCTTCACCAATCCCTGTCCCCAAAGCTTGAATGAGGGATAGGATTTCTTTATTGCTTAAAATTTTGTCTAAACGTGCTTTTTCAACGTTCAAAACTTTTCCGCGAAGTGGCAAAATCGCTTGATATTCTGATTCTCTACCTTGCTTAGCCGATCCACCCGCGGAATCACCTTCGACGATATAGATTTCAGAAACCGCTGGATCTTTACTTCTACAATCTGCAAGTTTCGACGCAAATCCTAATGCATCCAGTGGAGACTTTCTCCGTGTTGCTTCTCTTGCTTTCTTCGCTGCGATGCGTGCACGAGAGGCCATCAGACATTTTTCAATGATGGCTTTGGCATCATTAGGGTTTTCCTGTAAATAGCGTTCTAAACCATCACCAAAGATTTGGCTAGTGATTTGTCTGACTTCAGGGTTTCCAAGTTTGGTTTTCGTCTGTCCTTCAAATTGAGGATTCGGATGTTTGATGGATACAATGGTCGTCAATCCTTCTCTGGTGTCTTCACCTAGGAAGGAGTCATCTTTCTTTAACATGCCATTTTCTGAAGCATATTTGTTTAAAACACGCGTCAGTGCAAGTTTAAATCCGTCTTCATGCATTCCACCTTCATGCGTGGGAATATTATTGGCAAATGAATACAGATTGGTTGCGTAAGAATCATTGTATTGAAGTGCGATGTCTAAAGTAATACCATCCACTTCTTTATCAATGTATAAAATATCGTGATTGACTTTTCCTTTTCCTGAATTCAAGAAACTGACATATTCAACAATACCACCTTCATAGTGGTAGGTATTTTCAATGGGAACATCGCCTCTTAAATCGCTAATGGTAATCTTGATGCCCTTATTTAAGAAAGCTAGCTGTTGAATTCTATTTCTTAAAATTTCATAGTCATACACAACGGTTTCTGTAAACACCAAATGATCTGCTTGGAATGTGACGATTGTACCTGTATGAACAGATTCTCCAACAATATTGACATCAGTCACAGGAATACCACGTTCATAGCGTTGTTGATAACGTTTGTTATTTCGATGTATTTCAACCAAGTACCATTCAGAGAGTGCATTCACAACCGAAGCACCTACACCATGAAGACCGCCGGATACTTTGTAAGATTGTCCGTCAAACTTACCCCCTGAGTGTAATGTCGTCAAAATGGTTTCAACCGCGGGACGGTTGGTTTTGGGGTGTAAATCCACTGGAATACCACGACCATCGTCTGTGACTCGAATGATTTCGCCTTTGAGCAACTCCAAATGAATGACGGTTGCATATCCGCCAAGCGCTTCATCGATTGAGTTGTCTACAATTTCCCATACCAAGTGGTGTAACCCTCTAGCACCTGTACTACCAATGTACATGCCTGGGCGTTTTCTAACCGCTTCAAGACCTTCTAGGATTTGAATATTCGATGCATCATAATTTGACATGGTGTCACTCCTTTTTCAAGTGGATCATCTGGATATGCTTACCTTCTATGGGCAATGCACTATTCATGATGATTTGATGTTCTTTGGGTAGCTGTTCTAAAAAGATTGATTGTTTTTCCTTATATAATTCACTTAAGACATCATCAAGCAGAAGAACGACTTGTTTTCCAGTCTTTGCTTCAATCAGTCTTAAAAGCGCTAATTTGAGTGCTACAACGATTAATCGCTGTTCACCCTGAGATGCATAACTCTTTGCATCAAATGTGTTGAAATCAATTGAAAAATCATCTCTATGGGGTCCTGCACCAGTTGATTGATACAAGATGTCATGCTTTTGTTGCTTGGAAAGATAGTTTTTAAGTCCTTTTTCATCTTGGTCGGGATGGTAAACCAAACTGACCTGATGTGTTGAAAACCGTGCATAGACTTCATTCAGATGTTCATTCAACTCTTTAATGAATTGTCTGCGTTCACTAATGATTTCTGATGCAGAATCGTAGAGTTGATCTCCTAAAATATTTAAGAAAGTATAATCATCATCCACGTTGATTTTTTTGAGTAAACTATTGCGTTGCTTGAGTATATTTTTGTATGTGTTCAATTGACGCAAATAGGATTTATTCAGTTGCATCCATTCTAGATCTAAGAACTGACGACGATCTTGTGGCGATCCTTTGATGAGGTCTAAGTCTTCTGGAGCAAACATCACAACACGTAAATGACCAATGTAATCTGAGAGCTTACGTTTCTCAATACTGTTGATCGAAGCTCTTTTTCCGGTTTTTGATAAAACAATTTCATAACGATCTTCATCAGAAACCAGTTTGATGTGTGCAAAGGGTTCGTTTTGCTTAATCAGTTCTTTTTCTTCACTGGTGCGGTGTGACTTTGTTGTTGCTGCAAAGTAAATACTTTCTAATATGCTGGTTTTTCCACTGCCGTTAGCACCATGGATGTATGCGAAGGGTTGATCAAATTTTAACTCTAGCAATGCGTGATTCCTGAAGTTTCTAAGACTCAGTTTTCGGATCATGAATGATGTATATTTCCTGTTTTTGATATGAAACATGATCGCCATGATAGAGTTTTTTTCCTCGTTCAGTGCGACGTTCTCCATTGACAAAGACGTCATGACTTAATAAAAAAAACTTAGCTTCTCCACCGGAGCCAATGATGTCTGTCGCTTTGAGCAGTTGCCCTAGCGTGATAAACTCTGTCGTGATTTTGAACTTTTTCACTGAATACCCCTCTACTTCCTTTTATATTATATCATAATATAAGCAAAAACACACCCTTTTTTAACTTTTTTTTCGAGATAAAGTCATGAGTGTGTGTAGGTATAAAAAAAAGCCTTAGGTTTGAAATTAAGGCTTTTTGGAATGATTAGTCAATGCGTACCGGTAAAATCAGATGGAGTAAATCAGCGTCTAAATTACCTTTGATTACGAAGGGTTTGACTTCACCTGCAAACTGTAATAAAACTTCGCTTGATCCAAACGATTTCAATGCTTCAACCAAATATCTTGAAGAGAATGCTATCTTAATGACAGGTCCTAAAACATCCGAAGATGGGATGATTTCTTCATTGGCATCACCGACTTCATTGTTTGTGGAGCTGATCTCAACAATCTTATCTTGACGAAGGCTTAATTTAATGATGTTATAGTTGGTTTCACGATCTCTTGGGGATAATAACGATACACGTTCAACTGCTGCAAGCAATTCTTCTTTATTGAATGGAATAATGACAGGAAATTCTGTTGGAATGATTCTTAAAGTATCTGGGTATGTACCTTCTAAAAGACGAGTCTGGAATAAAATCTTATTCATTTTGAATAGAACTTTATTGGGATTGATGAAAAGCTCAACGTCATCACTAAATCCATCTAAAATCTTACTCAATTCTTCGAGGCTCTTGTTTGGAATGACGATATCAAAAGTCTTACTGTGTGTTCTTAGTTTGACATTTTTTTGAGATAATCTATAACTGTCGGTTGCTACACAGTATAGGTGGTTTTCCAAATACTTAAAATTTACACCTGTTAAAATAGGTCTTTTTTCTGAAGTAGCAGTCGCAAAATTTGTTTCTTTGATGATGGATTTAATCAATTGGCTATCAAGTACGATAGGATCATCCAAATCAAGGAAATCAATTTCAGGATAATCTTCTACATCCATCAATCTTAATTTAAACTCTGAACGATCTGCCTTAATCACAATCAATTTATCTTCAATCAGCGCAAACTCAATGCGATGAGAAGTAACTTTACGAATGATTTCAATTAAATACTTACCAGGTATTGCTACTTTGCCAGGTTCTTTAATCGCTAAAGAATGATCATCGATGAGCACTTGAATGGCAACATCTGTATTACTTGATGTTAGCAGCATGTGATCTTCATTGACCTCGAACTTAACAGCATAGAGGATAGGAAGTGGTGTTT
>JANJXB010000023.1 GCA_024709245.1 Acholeplasmataceae bacterium
TTCCAATCGAGCATGGGAGTTGATAGTCCTTCATCAAACCATCCTGGATTTCTTTTGCCAATACCAACGGATGTTTGGTTTTCGATGCTTCAGTCATGTCGACATAGCCTTCATCAATGGATCCTTCCAAGATGATCTGAGAATAGCGTTTCAGGAAATTAAAAAATAGATTCGAGTATTTTTGATAGAGTGAGAAATTGGTTGGAACAATGAGTAACTTCGGATAAATTCGTAAACAGTCACTGATACTCATCGCACTTCTGATTCCAAGTTCACGTGCAGGATACGATGAAGTGGATACAATTCCACGTCTTGAGGTTGAACTTCCACCCACAACAAAGACCTTATCCTTTAAATAAGGTTCCTTGATGATCGCGCAGCTGCAAAAGAATGCATTGAGATCGATATGAAAGATGATTTTAACGTCCTTTTTCAATTATATCTCTTCCTTTGGGCTATCAAATATAGTATAATGAATACGATTAAGTGAACGAGGTGATTTTATGGCTAAAACTGATTCTACAAATAACAAAGTTGTCAAGAAACCGAAACCAATCAAGGCAGAACTCGAAGACAAGAAGCACTTTGTCAATCCAACCGAAACTTGGTGGGGCAAAGCACTCGTTTGGATCATCATCTTCGGAATGGTTGGATTGATTATTCTGACATTCGTCTTGGCAATTCTACAAGGCAACGCATAAGAAAAGCGAGAGCTTTTTTTATTTTGATAAGAGCACTTTTGCCTGTTCAATGGCAAAATGTGTCAACTTTTCATCTGAAAGCATCAATGCAATCTTTTCAATACGTTCAGCTTCACTCAAAAGAGAAATTCGGGTGACCATCCGGTCTTTCTCTTTTTTCTTTTCAATCCCATAATGATAATTGGCACGAGCAGCAACTTGAGGAAGATGGGTGATGACAATCAGTTGCATCTCCCTGGATAAGTGTTGCATCTTGGTTGCTACCTTACCTGCAGTCTTGCCGCTGATTCCAATATCAATCTCATCGAGAATCAACATGGAAAGATGGTTATTTTTGGCATAAATGCTTTTCAATGCGAACATAAAGCGTGCACGTTCACCGCCTGATGCGACTCTTGAAAGGGGTTTGATGGGTTCACCTTCATTGAGAGATATCATAAATTCAACCTGATCCAGGCCACTTTCTTGTAGAGAAGATTCAGTTTCTTCGATTGGATCAAACGTGATCTCCAACTGAGCCTTTTCAAGATCTAAATCTTTGAGTTCATTGATCAGATTTTTGGATAAGACCTTGGAAAGCTTTTTCCGAAGTTCAGAAAGTTTCAAGCCACTTTGAAAGGCTTGGTCAAAAGCCTTCTTGAGTTCCTGTTCTGATGTTTTGAGATAATGGTCATAATCGGTAATCAGTAACAATTCTTCTTGTATGGACGCAAGGTATTCCATCAATTCATTGACAGTTTTACCGTATTTTTGCTCGATTTTGATCAGTTCATAACTCCGATCTTGCATTCGATTGAAAGCATCTTCATCAAAGTCAAGACCATTGAGAAGCTGAAAAACACTTTGTTTGACATCATCAACATCATAATACGCATTCTGTAGTCTTTCCGATAGATTTTTATACTCACTATCCAAATGACTCACTTTTTCCAAAGCTCTTGAAGCGTCATAAAGACGATCCATTGGAAAGGATTCTTCTTCTAAATGGCCATAAGCTTCTCTCAATTGGCTCATGATTTTATCGTGATGTTTTAATTTTTCGATCTGCTCATCAAGTTGTTGACGCTCATCTTTTTTGAGATTGAGATTCGAAAGTTCTTCCACTTGAAATTCTAAAAAGGACTGTTTTTCAACACTTTGTCTCTTTTTCTGTTTCAAAGATTCGAGATGTCTTTTTTTCTCTAAAAATGTAGACCTGTCGAGCAAATAACGATTCAAAAGTTGTGAAATGCTCTCTTCATCCATCTGGTCAATCAGTTCTAAATAGTAACTCCGTTCATAAAGATTCATCGAATCATTTTGTGAATGGATAGAACCGATGGCATGAGTCACTTCTTTGAGTTTTGCGAGTGTTGTCTGTTCACCATTGATTTTCATGTTGTGTCTTCCAGACTGATCAACTTCACGCTCGATTTCGATCTTTTCAGAATAACCGAACTGCTTGGCGACATCCGGTCTGACATGGAATATCCCTTTGACCACGGCTTTTTTTTCACCGTGACGAATCATCGTTTGGTCACTTCGTTTTCCAAATAGAAGCTGCAATGATTCCAAAATGATGGATTTACCCGCTCCTGTTTCACCCGTTAACGCAGAAAGACCTTGTTCAAAGGTCATTTCAAGGTCATCAATCAATGCGAAGTTTTGGACATATAACGCTTTTAACATAGTGCCTCTCCGATGAGTACATCGATATTTTGATGTTTGTCTTTCAAACTGATGTAAAGTATGTATTCTTGATTGCCTGATTTACCCTTGAGTGAGGATTTCTTCAAGCCACCGATGAAAAATCCCAAATTTTTGACATGATTTAATACATCAACGAGGACGATCTCTGTCCGTTTTTGATCCTTTAAGATGCCTTGTTTCAAGTACTTTGGCCCGGCTTCAAACTGAGGTTTAACGAGACATACCATTTCACCTTTGAATCCTTTTAAGTGATCGAGTATGGGCTTGATGGAAGTAAACGACACATCGATGAAAATGATATCTGCTTGCGGAATCTGAACAGATAAGATATTGGTTTCTTCATGGAGTTCGATTTGCTTGTGATTTCTAAGCTTCGAATCCATTTGATCGGTTCCAACATCGTATGCATAAACGAAGTGGATTCCGTTTTGAAGTGCACAATCGGTGAAACCACCCGTCGATGAACCAATATCGATGGCTATCTTACCATGAAGATCGATGTTGAAATCAACTAAAGCTTGATATAATTTTTCTCCTGCACGGCTGACAAACTTCGATTCAGAAATCAACTCGATGGTTTGACTATTGATTTCGATACCCGTCTTGGATGCAACCACCCCATCAACAAGCACAAGTCCTCTTCGGATCAAATCGGATGCTTGACTACGCGTTGTAGCAAGTCCTTGTTCGACTAAATAGTGATCGAGTCTCATGAGATGAGTTTTTGAATCGTTTGCTCAATGCCTGTAGCATCCATGCCAAGTGACTTTAAGACATCTTCATAGTGTCCATGTTCCACAATTTGTTCTGTGATAGACATTGAAGTGATTGGATTCGAATACTTTTGTTCAGCCATGAACTTAAGGATTTGAGGATACAACGATCCAGCATTTGAAAGTTCTTCATACACTAAGACTGGACGACCACTTTGCATCACGAAATGACACAGATTGAAATCGATTGGCTTGATGAATCTTGCATTGATGATGGTTGCTGAAAGACCCATGGCCTTCACAGTCTTCTTGAGTAAATCCAACGATGGACCATAACTGATGATCGATAGATCTGTACCTTCTTCCAATATTGTCCAAGTGGGTTCGATGTCTTCGAACACGATTGAATCTTTCGATATATCAAAGGAGACTGAACCTCTTGGATAACGAATGACAAATGGATTCTTTTGCTTCATAAAGCCATAATACAGTAAATTCGATGCTTCTTTAGCATCGTAAGGCATGACGATTTTAACATTGGGCATCAGATAAAACATCGAGACATCAAAGAGCCCTTGATGGGTGGAACCATCTTCTCCGACGATGCCTGCTCGGTCGATACCGATGACGACATGATGATTCGATCGTGCAATATCATTTAAGATTTGATCAAATGCACGCTGTGCAAATGTTGCATAAAGCGGTAGATAAACTGGAATTCCTTGATGTGCTAAGGATGCTGCCATCGTGGCTGCGTGCTCTTCAGCAATACCAACATCGATGTACCGATCCTTGTATTTTTTTGCGAAACTGCCAAAGGCCGCACCGACTTCCATCGCTGGCATGATGACAAAAGTCTTGAGATGACTCTGTAATTCGTCCATGGATTTTGCCATCAATTCACTCCATGAAATGACTGCTTCTTTCTTGAGTGAAGGTTTAGAAACACCATGGAAGTTTCCAATCTTGTCATTTTCTGCTTCTGTATGTCCTTTTCCTTTTTCAGTGATGATGTGCAATACAACACTTTTATTCAAATTTTTAATACGCTTAAGATTATAAATGAGTCCTCGAATATCGTGACCATCAATAGGTCCTATGTAGACATAACCTAAATCTTCAAATATGTTTTGGCGTTGGAAAAAACCACGCAAACCCCGCTTCACTCGTCCTAAGAATCTTAAAATAAACTGGGGTAAGATCATTTGCCAGAATCGTTTCATTTTGATGAACAAACGGTTTGAACGAATTCGGTTGAGCGTCTTTGAGATCGATCCCACCGATTTTGAAATGCTCATCTCGTTGTCATTTAAGATGACTATCCCTTTTGCAATGGGATCTGTACCCAACAGATTGAGCGCTTCAAATGCCATTCCGTTGGTCATCGATGCATCGCCAATGACTGCAATCCCCTGACCTTTTTCTTCCTTCAGATGTTTTGCATAAAGCACACCGGTTAATGCAGACAGTGCAGTACCTGCGTGACCGGATTCCCACTGATCATGAACCGATTCCTGATAATTGATATAACCTGATAAACCACCGGTCTGTCTTAAGGTATGAAACTCATTGATTCTTCCTGTGAGTATCTTATGAACATAGGCTTGATGACCTACATCAAAAATGAAAACATCTTCAGGACTGTTGAAGACATAGTGAAGTGCAATGATGAGTTCGACACTCCCCAAGTTTGATGAGAGATGACCCCCTGTTTTGGTTATCGAATCAATCAAAAACAGACGAATATCTTCCGCCAATTGTTTTAACTCTTTGATATTCATTTGTTTGAGAAAACTGGGATCCTTGATGTCAAAAAGATTCATGCTTCGTTTTTAATTTCCTTTACAATCAGTTTTTCTGCAGCCTCAAGCATCGTAAAACATGCCTTTGAGAGTTCAAGTCCAAGTTGATACTTTTTGACTGCTTCATCCAAAGGAATGTCTTTGGATTCTAGATCCTTGACCACTTGTTCAAGTTCCTTCAATAAAGCTTCAAATGATTTCTTTTCCATGGTTAATCTCCTTAATTTCAATGACTTTGGTCTTGAGTTTTCCATCTTTTAATCGTACGTCGATGAGATCGCCATCACGAATGTCTTTGATACTGGTTAAAACGTGATCATCTTTGGATACCACTGCAAATCCCTTATCCATGAGCATCAATGGATTGAGAGATGAGAGCTGTGTCTTCAATAAATCAAATTGATGAAATTTAGATTGGAATGTATTTTCGATGGACCTGTTGAGTCTTAACTCGAGTTGGATTCTTTTTTCAGCATACGATCTCATTTTATCTTCAGGTGATCTCAACCTTAATGTCAAATCCGAGATGAGTTTATGCTTTCCTTCAAATAAATACTTGATGTTTCGATTGAGATAGCCAACCTCAATCTCTAAATCTTTCTTTAAGATTGACAATTTTTGAGTGGGTGAAAGCATATCGAGTCTCTGATCGAGATAGGTGAGTTCTGTTTTCTTCGTACCAAAATATAGACTAATCCGGTAATCGAGACTTTCTTGAAATTCTTTAATCTTCTCGATCAAATCCACTGCATTGGGTGTTGCCAATTCTGCTGCTGCAGTGGGTGTTGGTGCTCTTAAGTCACTGACAAAGTCAGAAAGTGTGAAATCTGTTTCATGACCAATCGCTGTGATGATCGGTATCTTGGAATCATAAATGGCAGAAATCACAGGCATTTCATTGAAACTCCATAGATCTTCAATCGATCCACCACCACGTCCAACGATTAATACATCACATTCATTCATCTGGTTCGCGTATAAAATCATATTTCGAATCGATTCAGCACTTCCTGGTCCTTGAACAAGGGCAGGATAGAGATAGATTTCAGTGAGTAAATAGCGTCTTGAGACTGTATTTTTGATATCTTCGATGACTGCACCTGTAGGTGATGTCACAACCCCTATCCTTTTTGGAAATTTCGGAATGGGTCTTTTATGTGATGCACTGAAATATCCTTTTTCTTCTAGTTCTTTTTTGAGTGCCTCATACTTTAAATAAAGTTCTCCGACACCATCAGGTTTCATTTCAGTGACCTGAATCGAATAAGTACCGGAAGGTTCATAGAGACTGATTCTTCCTGAGACCAAAACATGGTCACCTTCCTTAGGACTGAAGACAATCTTTTCTGCATCACGTACAAACATGATGGCAGAAATCTGTGCGCCTTCATCCTTTAAAGTGAAATAAAGGTGTCCTCTTGAATGCCGTTTGAAATTGGAGATTTCTCCCTTCAATAAAATGGAAAAAAGGTGTTTGTCACCTTCAAGCTTGGCTTTGATGTACTTGGTGAGTGCCGAAACACTTAAGTACTGGTCCATACCATCATCCCTTGATCGTTTTTGCAATATTGTCGAGGACTCGATTGGTAAACTTGTGTTGCTTTTCATCATCCAAATTGGAATAAATCTTGGTCAGTTCTACAGCTTCATTGATGATGATTTCTTTGGCTAAATCGGTTTTAAGCATTTCATAGACTGCAAGTCTTATGATGGCTCGATCTAAGAAGGCCAATCGATACAAACTGTATTCAAATAAGTGTTTTTCAATGATTTCATCGATTTTTTTCACATTTTCGATGACTTCATGATACATTTGACTCGCTTCTTCAAGTTCAAAAGAAGGAATAAATGGAAGTTTGTCCGACTGGTATAAGTCATATTGATATAGTGTGTTCATCAGTTCAATGCGCAATTCTCGTTTGTGTACATTCATGTTAGATACCTCATTTTGTATTGTATCATAGTTTCAATCATTTGAAAACGTCAAGACATTGAAAAAGGCCATCAAATGATGGCCATAAATGGATAAGATGAAGGTTTATCGAGCAAGCCATCCACCATCAACAGCAATCGTAAAGCCATTGATGTAACTGGAATTCTCTGAAGCCAGGAACACAGCTGTACCCGCTAAGTCTTGAGGTGTTCCCCAGCGACCTGCTGGAATACGCTCTAAGATCTGTCCAGCACGCTTCTCATCGTCTCTCAGTTGTGCTGTATTGTTGGTTGCCATATAACCTGGTGCAATCGCATTGACGTTGATGTTGTATTTTGCCCATTCGTTTGCCATGAGCATTGTAATGCCTTTGACACCTGATTTTGATGCCGTATACGAGGGGACTCTGATGCCACCTTGATACGAAAGCATGGAGGCGATGTTAATGATTTTTCCACCATGGCCTTGCTTAACAAATTGATTGGCGACAGCCTGTGAGAAAAAGAACACGGTCTTCACATTGATGTTCATGACATCATCCCAGTCTTTTTCAGTGAAATTGAGTGAATCTTCTCTTCGAATGATTCCTGCATTGTTCACAAGAATATCCACTTTACCAAAATGATGGACAGTTTGATTTACCAGATCCACAAGACCTTCTTGTGTGATGGTAATCAAATTTGCTTTTAAACCTAAATATCTTCTTCCAAGTGCTTCAACCATCGTTTGCGTTTCAGGTGATCCAACATAATCAATCCCTACAATATCGGCACCTGCTTCAGCAAGCCCTAAAGCCATACCTTGACCGAGTCCTGTGGATGAACCTGTGACAATCGCAACTTTACCTTGAAGTGAAAATTGATTTAATAGTGACATGTTTTTGACCTCTTTCTTTATTTTAAGTCAGACATTTTGACAAAATCCATGTCTGAAAATGTGATGTTTTCACCGCACATACCCCAAATGAATGTATAATCTGAAGTTCCTACACCTGTATGAATCGACCATGATGGAGAAATGACAGCTTGTTCATTTTTGATCACGAGATGTCTGGTTTCATCGGCTTCGCCCATGAAATGAAAGACTCGGGTATCACTTGCCATATTGAAATAGAAATAAACTTCCATCCGTCTTTCGTGAGTGTGACAAGGCATGGTATTCCATGCAGAACCCTCAGATAGAATCGTCATGCCCATGACAAGTTGACAGGATTGACACACCGCTGGATGAACATATTGATAAATGGTGCGCTCATTCAGTGTTTTCGGAGCTCCCCATTTGTTTGGGTTTGCTTTTGAAAAAGGAATATGAACGATGGGATAGGAATGATGTGCAGGTGCACTGTTGATGTAATACTTTGCAGGCAATGTGGCATTGTCTGATCCAAAAATGACTTCTTTAGTCCCGGAGCCAATGTAAATGCCATCCCGTTCAGCCATTTCATAACGTTTACCATCCAAAATGACATAACCACGACCCCCGATATTGATGGCACCGAGTTCTCGTCTTTCCAGGAAATATTCCGTTCCTAAATCTTTCGTAACGGGCAAACTCACTTCGTGTTCAACTGGCATGATTCCACCAGCGATGATGCGATCATGGTGTGAATACGTCAGTTTCAGTTCATTCGCTTCAAAAATGGTTTCAATTAAATATCTCGATCTGAGTGTCTCTGTATCATAATGTTTTGAATCTTCTGGATGATTGTTATAGCGAATATCGAATTTCACAATCTCACGTCCTTTCTAATAATTGTTTGATGTATTTCAGTGAAGTTTTGATGTCTTCACCGGTCACACCTTCAAAAATGAGGTGTGCTGATGGGCAGTGCTTTTTGATCCGTTCGATGATGACCGGATAATTCATCAAACCTTTGCCAAGTCCCACTTGTTTGAGTGAATTACCTTCAACCATGTAGTCTTTCAAATGAAAGATGAAGATCTCATTTTTCAAGAGTTGAATAGACTCGTCAAGGATCTGGATATGATCTTGATGATTCTGAATATTTAAGAAATTATACAGGTCAACAACGACCTTCAAATGAGGACTGCCTATGGCATCCACAATGTGTTTGACACGCAAGGGATTGTATGCCACATGTTGATAAGCACCCTCAATCGCAACCGTTTGATCGTACTCCTTAGCCACTTCAACAAGTCCTCTAAAAACGTCTATGACGCGATTTAAAGCTGTTTCAGTGTGGTTCTCTGGTACATAGTTCCATGGGCTTCCCATATAAGAACCTGTTTCACTTCCAACTGAATCGGCACGAAGCAATTGTGAAGAATAAAGCATATCTTTAAATGTCTTGATTCCCAATTCAACTTCCTTGGGATCAGGATGAACTGGATTAAAATATGCTCCAAGCATCATGAAATCAAGTCCTTGAAAAGCTTTTTTGATTTCTTCCATTCGGCTGAAATCAACGTCATCCTTAATGGCTTTTTTGAATACCAATTGAACGCCATTAAACCCGAGTTCTCTCACATGAGCTGCAAGTGTTTGGGGATCAAACTTGCCAACATCATGGGCACGGATGCCAATCTTATTCATTGAAATCGCCTTGATATCCAAGTTTTCTAGAGATGCGTTCTGCGATTGCAACAAACTCTCGACCGAGTACATCACGCTTGATGCCTTCAGTTTGAAGATCCGATGCAACAATCACCCCAACCACTCTGTTTTCGAAATTCCAAACAGGAGCCGCAAGTGTACAAATATGACTGTTATCTTCAACACTTGAGAAAATATGTCTGGCTTTCTTCTTTTCAGCATAGAAAGGGATATTGACATTTCTGACGACTTTATCAAAGACAGCATAACACTGACCAATCGGTGAGATTTCAAAGTCTCTTGACGAACTACCGATTTCCTGTGGAGTGACAATTTTTGATGTAGTGGGCTGGTGCTTAAAGACATACACAATCTTGTCGTTGATGCGTTTGGTGATGAAAACCGTACGTCCATGACGTTCTGCAAAGTCTTTTAATTCATATTGAGATGCTTCAATCAAATTCGAGTTTTTTGTATAGACAGAGCCAATCGCAAACATTTTTGATCCAATGACGTAATTTTTAAGTCTTGGATCTTTATAATAGATTGCATCTGCACGATACAGTGTCTGTAGAAAATCATAGACAGTTGCTTTGGGTATATCAAGCATTCTATAAATTTGACCTAAGGTTAATCCTTCATCATGCTTTGAAATGAGTTCTAAAATTTCAAGAATTCGGTAAACTGATCGATTATCTTTCATCGTTGTACACGTCCTGACTGGTCTCCGCCTGCTAAAGCTTCTACTTCCTGGATGGAAACCTGATTAAAATCTCCAGGAATGGTATGTTTCAGTGCACTGGCAGCCACTGCAAATTCAATCGCTTTTTGATGGGGTAAAGTAAGCAATCCATGAATCAAACCTGCAGAAAATGAATCTCCTCCACCCACACGATCGATGATCGGTTCGACGATGTAATGTTTTGACTGATAGAATTGATTTCCATCGTATAGGAGTGCACTCCAACCATTTTTCGTAGCGGAATATGATTCTCTTAAAGTGGTTGCGATCATCTTGAATCCAAAGGTTTCTTTCATTTCTTTAAAGATGGTCTTGTAGCCATCGATTTCAAGTTGTCCTGAGGAAACATCGGAATGTTTCGGTTTAAATCCTAGAACCAATTCAGCATCTTCTTCATTCCCGATGCATACATCAACATATTGCATCAAAGGTCTCATGACAGCTTGAGCCTGTTCGGATGTCCAAAGTTTCTTGCGGTAGTTTAAGTCAACTGAGACGGTTGCACCTGCTTTTTTTGCTGCAATCAGTGCAAGTCGTGTAAGTTCTGCTGCTTTTGAACTGATCGCAGGGGTAATTCCAGACCAGTGAAACCATTGTGCACCTTTGAAAATGGCATCAAAATCAAAATCTTTCGGTAGAGCTTCTGCAATGGCAGAACCTGCTCTGTCATAAATGACTTTGGAAGCTCTCATGCTCGCACCCGTTTCCAAGAAATAGATACCCAATCTTTCTCCACCTCTTGCGATAAAATCGGGTTTCACTTGATGACGAGTGAGGGCATTCAATGCAGATTGTCCAATTTCGTGTTTCGGTAATTTGGTCACGAAATAGGCATCATGTCCGAAGTTGGACAAACTGACAGCGACATTGGCTTCTCCGCCACCGTACACTGCATCAAATTGATCGGTTTGTACAAAACGAGTTTGTCCTGGAGTCGACAGACGAAGCATGATTTCTCCAAAGGTTACAATTTTTGCCATGATGGTTCTCCTTGATACGATAGTTTAAATTTAAATACAATTTTTTCAATGATGGAAGACTGATGATGCATCCGTTTTGGCATGTGTAAATCATCTGGAAAAACGATTGCAAACATCCCGGGTGTCAAGATGACAGGTGTAAAGGAATCCACGTGATATTTCTCGATGTCTTTACTTTCTAAATAGGGGATGGTGACTTGATGGTGATGATTCTTTTTAGAAGCATATCCTATCGTTTCTGTACCTGATAACACGAGTTGGAGATCACCATAGAGAAGATGACCTTCAAAGAAACACTCAGATTCGATCTTTGATGGATAGGTTTCCCTTAATACAAAGAGTTGATCGCCCATGATCTCTGTTTTTCCTTGGGGCAATTTCAGAAGATCATGCTCTCTAATGTATTCTTTGATGATTCTAAAAAGGGGATGGACTGCCTGATACTGACTCAAATTGGCTAGGTGATCAACAATCATGTCCCGTTTATCCTCTGGCTTTACGTACAGCAGAAACAAACTGCTCAGCGAGTTTGGTGACTTGTTCATAATCACCTTTTTTGGCTGGACCTGTCAGTTCACTTCCTACACCGACAGCAACCACACCTGATTTAATCCATTCCTGAACATTGTCTAAGGATACGCCACCTGTTGGCATGATGTTGGCCTGGGGAAGTGGACCTTTGATGGCTTTGACGTAGGATGGACCAAATGCTGATCCTGGGAATAATTTCAGAATTTCAACACCGGATTCCATCGCATGAATCATTTCTGTAATGGTAAGACATCCGGGCATGTATGGAATTTGATATCGGTTGCAGAGTTTCGCTGTTTCCGCATCAAAGGAAGGACTCACAATATACTGTGCACCGGAGAGGATGGCCAAACGAGCAGTCTCACTGTCTAAGACTGTGCCTGCGCCAAGAATCAACTTCTTTGAATCTAATGCATCCGCAAGTCCTTGGATGACTTCAAGGGCTTTCGGGACTGTAAATGTCACTTCGATTGCAGTGACACCTCCCTGGATGCAAGCGTTCGAGATCTCAATGGCTTGTTCCTTGGTTTCAGCACGAACCACAGCAACTACACCCACTTCAATGATTTTCTTCAGTATTTCATGTTTAAACATATGAATGTCCTCGTTTCGTAAACAGTGTTTAGTATCGTAATGGCGTGTCTATTCCTACATACGCTATGCTTTCATTATAGTATGTTGGTTGGTATGAGTCAAATTAGTTTAAAGATTCTTCATGAAAATCAAGAACATTCTCCAAAATCAACTTTTTTTCATATAAAGGATTGAGTGAAACGTTTTTGATGATAACCTGATTGACATATCGAAAATGGAGTCCTTCACCAGACATTGGCTCTAAAAAGCTCATCATGGCAGGTATTCCAGATTCTGGCTCTTTTGCGTAGGAGAATTGAATGTTTTCCAGTGTGATCGATTCAATCGGTTGTTCAGGAAGTCCATAAAAGAAACCAGCCGCCACATGGACATTTTCACACACCATGTCTTTAAACATAAATTTTCCCAAATAGGGAGTTCTATTGTCTAAGGGTAAAGGTTTTTTACTGTAAACATACTCTGTTTTGCCATCATCATCACAGTAATAATACATATTCATCACAAGCGGTGTGAGCACGTCTTTCATGTAGATGTTTTCAAATGTAATCCCATCAATTCGAGCAGATTCCCCGCGTCCTCTTCTCGTTTTAATGCGTAGACCTCGATCGGTTTCCTTAAAATAGCATTGTGAAACTGAAAGATTCTTGATACCACCACTCATTTCACTGCCTAAGACAACTGCGCCATGACCATATGCCATCATGCAGTTTCTGACAACCATCTCTGAAGTGGGCTTGCGATATTTCATACCCATGTCGAATTTTCCGCTTTTGATCGCAATGCAATCATCACCGACCGAAAAATTGACACCAATGATACGAATATGGTCTGAAGATTCTGGATTACATCCATCAGTATTCGGAGATTCTTTGGGACTGATCAATTTCATATCAATAAAATCAATCAAAGATGAAAAATAGGGATGCAGATTCCAAGAAGGTGTATTTGTTACCGTCACACCCTGCATTGAAATTCGCTTACAATTGGATAAGAAAACACCTTTAGGACGCCATGCACCTCGCATCACCTTATGATTCATCCACCAATCACTGTTTTGTGCATTACAATCTATGATTCCTTCACCGATGATCTTCACATCCTCTGCGAGAATACCCGTGATTAATGATGCATATGTGGGTTGTGGAACACCTTCCCAAGAAGAAAGTTCTAGGATTGAACAATCAGCACGCTTCATCTGTGCGGGTAAGATGGGGTAATCGTTACGGTTTGTATTTCCGAATAAGACGGCACCCTTTGCAAGCTCAATCGTCTGTCTACTTTTAAGAAAAAGGGGCTTGACATGGTAGATACCTTCAGGAATATGGACAACGCCATCTTTCATGCATGACATCATGGCAGTCTGAATGGCCATTGTATCATCATGAAGACCATCACCTATTGCACCAAAGTCTTTAACATTAAGAGAACCCGATTCATAATCTGTTTTCACATCGAGCGAATAACCATCAATCGTGATGGTATAGGATGTTTCTGCTTTCAGACCGAAAAGTGAAACCACATTGGTGGTCACCTGTTTTTTTGTCAGTTCTCCATTGACGTAAACATCGTAAGGTTCTGGAGCATAGTAAATGGCTTTATTCTCAAGTTCTAGAGTCAAACTTCGTGAAGATTGATAAATCACATTAAACATAGATTACTCCTAGAGATATTTTTTGTAAATCCAATGATTTTTGGCATACAACCATAGAAAATCCATCAGCCAAAAGACGAGGCCAAACGTGATGGGATCAATTCCAGTATTTTCAAAACCAAACATGATCATCCCAAATGATGGAATGCCCAAAGACATAAGGGCTTCGATGAAAAAGTAAGAGGCAAGAATCATGATGAAGACATATCCTAACGTTGCAAACAAACTGAACATGGACTTTCTTCTCACATGATGAGGCAGATAATACAGTGTTCTTGCTTTATCATGATCCATCCAGACAATTACCTTATTGGTGACATATTCGACCCCTAAAGTCAAAATCAAGAGTAATAAAAACATCAAATCAAGGATATCCGATTGAATGGCTGTGAAGGTGAGAAAAAAAGCAGCACCTGAGATCCAGAATTTCAAAAACCCGATTTTTACACCGGGTTTGATCTTGTTGAGTTTGTCAATCGCATACGGATTGAATTCAGTTGCTTTCTTCTTTGGGTCAGTCTTCAATTTTGACATACTTCCAATCGACGTAGAACCATGCAAAGATGGTTGCTAGAATATAGAATACAGCACCCGTGATCATGACATTCATCGAAAACAGTGCATAACTGGGTAACATAAATCCATCGGTTCTAATTTCAACTTCCCTATAGAAGATTCCAACGTATGAAATCACAAGAATGACTTGAATCACATTGAGGAGCGTGAATAAGATGAGACTGATGGGTGATCGTTTCTTAGAGAATGCCATGCTGTTTGCAACCTGGACAAGGGCAATCATATAGATGGAGAATAAATAGAATGCAACGATTTTATTGGTTAACAAGTTGATGGCAGAAATGTGACTCTTAAAATCGATATCACCCGTTCTAAAATCGAGAAACACGGTGAATACGATAGAACCGATGATGGTCAAGATGACAGGAATGGAGTATTTATTGTAGTTATACCAACGGACATACCATTTTTCAATATGGACAGGATCATGCATAAATGGCTACCTCCGTTTCCTGATCAAAATAGTAGAGATGATTGACATCAAAATCAAAGAGCACTTCTTCACCAGGATGCAGAATTTGACGTGCATTGATTCGAGCTAAAACATTCTTCTTTCCGATGTTGAAATGAACAAGTGCATCAGATCCGAGCAATTCATAAAGCTGGACTGTTGTTGGATGACCTTGATCCACTTCTTTCTTGACAGGTCTTTCAAGGGTAATCGCCTCAGGTCTTACGCCTAAGATGATGGGTTTACCAAAATACCCTTTGGATTTTAACGTATCGTATGTTTCAGTTTTCGAAATATCTATTTTGACTTCATTGATGATGACATATCCATCACTGTCTATTTTAGCATCAAAAAAGTTCATGGGTGGTGTTCCAATGAAATTTGCAACAAATAAATTCTTGGGTTTGGCATATAGATCTTCAGGAGATGCAATCTGTTGCACATAACCATCTCGCATCACGACAATGCGGTCTGCAAGCGTTAGTGCTTCAATTTGATCGTGTGTGACATAAATCATGGTGACACCAAGACGGTGATGAAGTTCTTTTAATTCCTTTCTCATTTGACCTCTGAGTTTGGCATCGAGGTTTGAGAGCGGTTCATCGAGTAAAAACACTTTCGGGTTTCGAACAATGGCACGACCCAGTGCAACTCTTTGACGTTGACCACCGGATAATTCTTTAGGTTTACGATTCAAATAGGGTTTCAATCCTAAAATATCGGCTGCCCACATGACACGTTCATGAATAAAATCGGAGTCTTCCTTACGAAGTGTCAAAGAAAAAGCCATGTTATGATAGACCGTCATGTGTGCATAAAGGGCATAATTCTGGAAGACCATCGCAATATCTCTGTCTTTCGGTGCCATATCGTTGACCAATGTATCATCAATGAAAAGTTCACCCGATGAAATCTCTTCCAGTCCGGCAATCATGCGCAGTGTGGTTGACTTTCCACACCCTGAAGGTCCGACAAAGACGATGAATTCTCCATCTTTGATATCGATGTCGAAATCAAAAACAGCTTGTACACCATTGGGATAGATCTTATTGAGATGTCTTAATTGCATGGTTGCCATATCAGTTACCCATCTCTTTCATATGTTTTGATAAAATCTGATATTTCACCCATGTGATATATCCACCATACATGATGAAAAACGCTGATAAAATGAGCAAAAGTGTAATGATTGTATATTGTGTTTGAGAAATCATACTGGCTGCAAGTAGGTTTTTAGGAACATAAAAGATTCTTGCCAAATGAACCAGACCAATCGCAATGGATCCGAATGCCCAATTCTTGGAATAAAACTTACAACGCTCAGCAGCTAAAAAAGTCACAAGAAGTAAAACGATATTGATCAGAATTTCAATGGCAATCTCTGCATTGGGTCTCACAGTGACAGGCGTAATGATTCGAAACATGGCAACAACACTCACGGAAAGTCCTAAAAGAATCAAGCGATAACCCGCTTTATTGACCTGATAACGCATCTTATCGGCTTTAATGTTCATAGGTTTTCACCAATCCTTGAATCAGTTTTGCACGTTCTTTTTGTGCTCTGATTTTACCAATTAAAAACAACAATGAGAGGACTGCAACCCCAATCATCAAGACTGAAAGCACGTTTCCAATTTCAAAGATGGCGAAACTTTTACCTTGAGTGCCATGAAAAAGATAAGTGGATTCTGGAATTTCTTCTGTTGTGATTCTTGCATACATTCTCGATAGAACGCCGTTATAGTAGTATGTAATCACTGCTGAAACAATCAACAATATGTTGGATAATAGATTCAAAAGAATATTGGATGGATAAAAATGTTTGCGTTTCATGGATCCAAAGGAGAGTGAAAGCAAAGTTGTTGTCATGATGACGATGGACAGTTGAAACATCAACTGATTGGCTTGTTGTGAAGCACGATAAAAAGCACTACCTCTGGTTTCATCGACGACATTGGCCCAATTTGAACTATAACCTAGTGTATAGATCAAGTACAGGGTTGCAACCAGTATCATCAATGTATAGACAATGACTTGTCGTTTAAGATAGATAGACTTCACCATCTGATTCAATATTCTTTTCAATATATTTTCCTTCATGGTCACATTCTCTTTCATCAAGATCACCGTGAGATGATCCCGGGGAAACCCCCGGGATATTCACGACGTTTAAATGTTATTCGTTAACTCTTGCAATCGCGTTATTCAGTGCCTTCTTATAAATTTCTTCATAAGTGTTGATACCATTGACAGTAACTCTTTCATTTAAATAAACAGTACGTGTAATACTGGTTCCAAGTCCTGTGAATCCATACTTAACGAGTGTTGCCAGTTGTGCATCTGCCCAAATGTCATCAAAGATTAAAGTATTGATGTCTGCGGATTCTGTTGCTGTGAGTGCAAACAGAGTTGGAACGAATTGATACCAAGGATTACTGGATGGGTAAACACCTGCAAGTCTGAATGTACCTGCCTGAACAGCGACGTTGATACGTTCAATGCCCACGATACCTTGTGGTGATAATGTTTGATACTCAAGACCTAAACCACGGATATGACCAATTGGCATGGTTGCTCCGACATAGCGTCTTAAGTAGTTGATCATGTTACCTGAAGTCTTCGCCTGCATTTCAGCAAGTGCTGCAGCACTAATCTTGGGAATGTCGACACCATTGTATTCAATCGTACCATCAATCCAGCCCGATGGACCGTAGAGATGAACGTTACCGATGGAATCATTGGATGAATAATCATAAAGTTTATCAAACAGTGTCAAAATACGCGCAAGTTTCACTGGGTTTGTTTCAACATGAGCAGGAATACCCCAAGCTTCTGCCTTCACAGCGCGTGTTGCTTCTGAGAAATGGAAATATTCACCATTGCCCATCCAGTCAACAACAGGTGGCAATACAGATTCGAAACGGAATGTTGGGTCTAAAGCTTGAGCTGCTGTGATGTAACCGTTTGGAGTTGAGGATGCGTTGTAATCGTAAGTCATGAAACCATAAGACTGTTGAAGCAAGACTGCTCTCCAGTCATAGTTTGAACCTTCATCAAAGTTCACTGGAATGAGTGAGTCTGAATACATTCTTTGGAGTTGATCGACTGCATCTAAAGTTCTTGTTTGAACTCTTGCATCTTCTACAACACCATTTTCATTGAAATATGCCCATTGGTAACGTGAGAACGCACCACGAACACCATACATTTCTAAGCCTCTAAAGAAGTTTCTAATTCTTGAAGTCTGACTTGTACGTGCAAAGTATACTTCAACGGAAGTCTTAGGAACAGCTGTTGTGTTGGTACCTGTACCAAATTCGCGAGTGAGGAACTGTGGGTTCGCCTTAATGACATACATGAGTGCTACGAGTTCGTCAGTATCGTAAGCTGCGTCAGTACCGACGAAAACATCGGATAACTTCGCATAGCCTTGGCTACCATAAACACTTTGCATGTAAGTTCTAAATGCATTACCCATCGTAATACCCGTCTTCGTTGGAAGTGCAGCAAGGATATCAAGAATGTTTTGGCTGTGTGCTTTGACAACATTGCGTGTTGTTCCATCAGGATTTGCGACTTCAACAGTGACATTCATCACCGCTGGAGTGACTTTTTGTACAGTGAATGTGCCTGTATAAGCTTCACCGTCAAATGTTGGAGATTGGACGTCAAGGATGTCTTGTACCCAGTCAATACGCATCAAGAACATTTGTTCGATTTCACCGAAACCATCAAAATATGGGGTGTAATAGATTGCACCATTGGCTGAAGTCATTGAAGTTCTGACCGATGGGTTTTCAATGAGGAACTTGTTCAAGTTTGGCATGTAGTTCAAATACTTGGATAAGTCAACGAAGTTACCTGTCACACCATATTCGGAAAGTTGAGTGGAGGTACCGTTGATCACATCTGCACCCACAAAGCCTGCAGTTGCATATGCTTGGAATTGTGCATTTGTTGTTGATGTTTGTTTGGTATCGACAAAGTTGATATTGAGTGCATCACCAATGGATTCCCAAACTGGCATGATCATACCACTGGTATAAGTTTTGCCATTGAGTGCTTCATAAGGAGCTGCTTCTTGATAGGTAATCCCGCGGCCTTCGTAGTTGATGGCTGTGTTAACAGTCACTTCATCAGTGGATTCAGTCAAGAAGTTAGAAACTGTGATTTCATAGGTCGTAGACTTCGATAAGAATGTGATTGTGATATCTTTCTTACCTGCTGTGGTTGAATTGAAACCAGAAACAGTGATTTCATTGGCTTCAAGTGCTCTTTGTGTGCCATCCGAATAGAGCGCATTGACCATTAAACCATCTGTCGAAAGCGTACCGCCCACACCATACATGGTTCTGTAGGGCAGTTGAGCGATGCTCAAAGCTAGCAATTCAGCTGGTGCTTCTGGATCACTGATAACAACGATGAAAGTTGCTGTTTTACCACCTGAAGTGACGGTGATCGTTTGTGCACCTGAGACAGTACCGTTAAAACCACTCACTGTATATTCGTTTGCTGCAAGAATTGCAGTTGATCCGTCGCTATAAAACGCTTCAACCTGTAGTCCTGCGAGATCCAAAGAGGTACCGAGTTCATAGACAACCTTAGTTGGAGCAACTTTGACCGCAATGGTAACAAGTGTCTTTTCGGGTGTCGGTGTTGGTTCTTCTTCATCAATACATCCGACTAAAGCAATGAGGGATAACAACAATACGATTAACCCTAAAACTTTTTTCATACTTTTCTTTCCTCCGTTTTTTTATTCTTTAACCCCACCAACATTGACTCCTCTGGCAAAATACTTTTGCAGATAAGGATAGACAATGATGATTGGGATAATAGACATGACGATCATCGCATACATGTAAGAGTATGGCGAGTAAGGCAAATTCGATATCGACGCATTCTCATCGGTGAGAAAATCTGTCAGATAGCGTCTTAGAAAAACTTGGAGTGGGTGTTCAATGGAGTTATTGACCAAAATCAAGTTCCAGAAATAACCATTCCAGCGCGAGAGTGCATAAAAGAGTGTCACTGTAGCGATTGCTGACTTGCTCATCGGGAGATACACATTGGTGAGGACTTGAAATTCATTGGCACCATCGACGATGGCTGCTTCTTCGATTTCTTTGGATACTCCACTGAAATAATTGCGCAATAGAATCACATTGAATGCTTGGATACCAAATCCGTAGATGATTCCCCATCGGTAGTCCACCCCAAACATTCGATAGTTTAAGAATGTAGGAATGAGTCCTGCGGAAAACCACATCGTGAAGACAATAATGAAGTTGATTTGTCTTCTGAACACTAAACGTTCTTTGGATAGTGCATATGCTGCAGCAATCGATAAAACCATGGAGAAGATGGTACCAAAGAAAGTATAGAAGAGTGTATTGGTATAAGATATCCAAAATTCTTTATCTGTGATGACTGCAATCATCGCATTGAGTTGAAAGTCAACGGGTAATAAGATGACATCTCCACGTTCAAATGCAAGTTTGCCCGATACTGCTGCTGAAATGGTATAGATGAAAGGATAAAGTGCAGCGATGGCAAAGAGTGTTGCAAATGAATAGGCAATGATTTTAAAGATTAATTCAGATCGATCGAGTCTTTTCATATACCCTCCTAGAATAACGAGGTGTCAGAGACACGACGACTGATGAAATTCGCACCCAGGACTAAGAACATCGCAATGATGGAATTAAACAAATCTGCGGATGCAGCAACATTGAGGACCGATCCTGAAGGATTCATCAGTCCCCCGATTCGAGCAACAAAGGTTGAGATGACATCGGCTGTCGAATAGGTATCAACATAGTAGAGTAAGAT
>JANJXB010000075.1 GCA_024709245.1 Acholeplasmataceae bacterium
TACTTAAGTTATGATGCAGGTGGTGGCTACAAGAAATACAGACAATTCCAAAAAGAATTGAATGCTGCCAAAGAAAAGGATGTCCAAAAGAACATTCAGCCGCAACAACCGATTTTGGATAAGGAAGAAGAAAAACGTCCATACGTCAATTAACAATCAAACATCCCCGCAATCGCAGGGATGTTTTTTTCTAAACTGGTTTTCTCTTTAACGTCTTGATCCATGTGGACACAATTTCGATACCTGTACCGATGGATGCGACGATGGTTATCCAAAGGATACCTTGATCAATACCGCCTCTGACTTGATTGAATGTGAAATCGGCCATATCTGCGATGTATTGGATGGCATCGCTATTGATGAGCATCGCATGATTAATGAAGATCAAGAATAAGACAGTTGAAAGTATTTCATAGGCTGTATAGAGGGATGCAACTTGAATATTCCATTGGCCATATGAAAGTTTGAATAAGCCAACAATCACCATGATGGTTGCAGAAATAATGAAATAAGGAATAAAGGGTGTCACTACTGCTTCATTCAGAATTCCAACGATACGTACTTCATCGATATAAATGGCAATAACATCGATGTAACGCATCAGAATGACGATGAAACTGACATGGAAGACTGTACCCAAGACTAGACCAATCACTGTGCCTGTACGGTTGATTTTTGTTTCATTTGGCTTAGGTAAATCTGGTAGATCGGATAGCTTCCATTCCGATTTTTTCTTGGCATTGATGGATGCATAATCAATTGCCCAAAATACAATGGTAACCCAAGTGAATGCTTGCAAGATCGCTTGTCCCACACCACCAATGATTTTTTCAAAGATCAGTTCAATGGTGTCCATGATGCCTAGGGTTTGTGACTGGATGACGGCGTCAATCGAACCGAATACCAATGAAATCGTACCTAAAATAATGGCAACAATCTTGAGCGTGTAGATGTAATCATCATAATAAAGCGGAGAAATCACATAGCGTTGCTTAGTTCGATAATTGTTCGCGAGTTCTCTTGGATGTCCAAGTTTTCTTAAAACGGCCTCGAGATCATCTTCATTGTACTTTTCTGGAAGCATATCCTTAATGTTTGCTTCAAGTTCTTCTTTCACTTCCACTCTCATGTTTTCGGGAAGTCTTTTCGTCACTGCATGTACATAACGTGCTAAATATTCTTTCATTTTCTTACTCCTCATCCAATAATTTCTTCATTTCTGAAACAATGTTATACCATTCATTTTTAATCAGTGTTAAAGCTTCTAAACCATCTTTACTTAAAACGTAATACTTTCTTGGTCTCGACTCGCTCGTGTCCCATTCTGAGATCAGTAAACCTTGGGATTCCAATCTCCTTAACAATGGATAGAGCGTTCCTGCTTCGATGACAACACCTTTTTTCTCAAGTGCCTGAAGCAATGAATATCCATACTGATTGGACTGTAGCAGATTGAGTACTCCAAGAATCTGCGTCCCTCGTCTCAGTTCGACCATCATGTTTTGTATCAATGTTTGATCCATTTTGTCTCACCTCGATTTCATTATACTGTATGTCATACACTATTGTCAATACTTTAATATTATTTTTTTGAGATTATTTTTAGAATGGATGTTCGATTGCAAACAACCGATGGCTATCTTTTATTTAAAAGATGATATCATGGTGTAGGATACATATATCATTAGGAGAATGTGAATCTTGACGATTCATTAGATCAATCATGACCAAACACGTACACATTGCAGGACTACTCTTTGCAACCATCTTCGGATTTTCATTCATGTTTTCAAAAGTTGCTTTGGATTTCATTAGCCCAATTGGCTTAATCGCCTATCGTTTTTTGGTTGCTTTTATCGCATTTGAAACTCTACGACGTTTCAAAATCGTTGAGATTCGATTCATGCGTTCACATTTCAAGTATCTTTTCTGGGTAGCCTTCTTTCAACCCATCCTCTATTTTTTGTTTGAAACTTATGGTCTTCAACTCACAACAAGCGGAGAAGCTGGCATGATGATTGCGCTGATTCCTATTGTTGTCACGTTACTTTCCGCGATGATCTTGCGCGAAAGCCCGAATCCAGTACAGATTTTATTCATTCTACTTTCGGTATCCGGTGTGCTCTTCATCCAGATATCAAAATCTGAGGCTGGTATCACCTTTGAGGCGCTGGGATTCTTCTTACTGCTTGGCGCAGTCCTTGCCGCTGCTTTGTTCAATATTGCATCTCGAAATGCTTCCAAAGTGATGAGACCTTATGAAGTGACCTATTTCATGATGATGTTTGGTGCTGTGATTTTCAATATTCTCTACATCACTGAACTTGCTGTTTCTTCGAACATTCTTGGCTACTTTACAAACTTAAATCATATTGAGTTGATTCTTCCCATCTTATACTTAGGAACTATCGCATCCATTGGTGGTTTCTTCTTGGTTAATTTTGCTTTAAGTAAGGCACCAGCACATATCACATCCATCTACTCCAATCTATCCACCATTGTTGCAGTCATCGCAGGTGCACTTCTTCTTGGAGAGCCGCTTCAATACTACCATTTGATTGGTAGTTTGATGATTGTGGTGGGTGTTTATGGCACCGTCAGTTTTCGCAAGCATCGGGATCGCCGAGTTGTCTGATTCATGACACTCTATCCATATCTCTATTGAAATAAAGAAAGGAATATCCTATGAGCTATCAACATTTATTGAACAAAGAAAATCCTGAAGTTACGATTGAAGTCAGAGGGATTGGTAAAATCGTTTTGCAACTTTTCGAGAGTGTTGCACCCAATTCTGTTCATAACTTTATTCAACTTGCTCAACAAGATTATTATCAGAATCTCGTCTTTCATCGAATCATTACAGGTTTTATGATTCAAGGCGGTTGGGGAGAAAAGCCATCTTGTCCAATCAAGGGCGAATTTAGACTCAACGGATTTGACAATCCACTCAAGCATGTTCGTGGTGTCATTTCCATGGCACGTACGAGTGATCCCAATTCTCAAACCACACAATTTTTCATCATGCACCAAAATGCGCCCCATCTGGATGGTTCATATGCAGGATTTGGTGGTGTCACTGAAGGATTTGATGTGATTGATCAGATTGCAACACGCCCGAGAGATGGACGCGATCGTCCGCTTGAGGATGTAGTGATTGAGCGTGTCACTGTAGATCTAAAAGGGAAGTCCTATCCAGCGCCTGTTTGTTATACCAAGAGTTAATATGGGCATTCGAATCAACAAATACTTAAGTGAATCTGGATTTTGCTCTCGTAGAGAGGCTGATCGATTGATTGCACAAGAACGAGTGACAATCAACACGCGTCTTGCGGTGATTGGTGATCAGGTTGAAAAAGAGGATATCGTTTATGTGGACTCGAAACCGATTAAGCATCACGAAGACTGGGTTTACATCGCACTCAATAAGCCTGTCGGTATCACTTCGACAACCGATCTTTCGATTCCTGGAAACATCATCGAGTTTATGAATTATCCAGAACGTATTTTTCACATCGGAAGACTCGATAAGGACTCTGAAGGTCTAATTCTCATGACCAATCATGGTGATATCGTCAATGAGATCTTGCGTGCGGAAAATGCGCATGAAAAGGAATATGTCGTCACCGTCGATCGGGTGCTTTCCTTTGATTTTGCATCGAAGATGTCCAAAGGTGTTCCCATTTTGGACACAGTTACGAAGCCTTGTATCGTTGAAGTCATCAGTCCAAAATCCTTTCGAATCATTTTGACTGAAGGTTTGAACCGTCAAATTAGACGCATGTGCGAATATTTTGGATATCGCGTGCTCTCACTCAAGCGCGTACGCATCATGAACATCACATTGGACATTCCAGTAGGAAAGCATCGCCATTTGACTGAATCTGAAGTTCGTGAACTTTTCCAAATGCTTGAAAAAAACAAAGTTTAGTATAAGATGACAGGTGTTCTGTCATCTTTTTTTCTTGATGCAACCGATAACTTCGTTGTCATGCGATTAAGCGTTAAAGACACATTGATCCAGTTCATCATGATTCTAAATGTAAGTTTTTTCTGATAGCATTTTCATTGTAAAACCGTCGTTTCTACCCTTGACGCCATCCGTGATATTGATATAATGATGTCACAAAGGTAGGTGAGATCATGGATCAGTACAAACTCAATCGAAACATTTTATGCATCGATTTGAAGAGTTTTTATGCTTCTGTCGAATGTGCAATCTTAGGTCTTGACCCATTCAAAACACCTTTGGTGGTCGCTGATAAATCCAGAGGTTCCGGTTCCATCGTCCTTGCAGTTTCACCTTACTTGAAAAAACTTGGCATGCCTAGCCGTTGCCGAATTCATGAACTGCCCACTGATTTACCCATCATGTTTCAAAAACCACGCATGGAAACCTATCTTGAATATTCCACCAAAGTCATTGAAATCTACTTACGCTTTATTTCAGATGAGGATCTTTATGTTTATTCGATTGATGAAGCGTTTTTGGATGTCACCGAATATTTGAATTACTATCATATGACTGATTTTGAACTTGCTCAATTGATTCTGAATACGGTCCATGAAGAGACGAAGTTGTATGCAACATGCGGCATTGGTCCTAACATGCTGATGTCTAAGCTTGCACTCGACATTGAATCCAAAAAAGCACCGAATTTCATCGCAAAATGGACTTATGATGATGTACCCACAAAATTGTGGCCGGTTGAACCTCTTTCAGAGATGTGGGGCATTGGATTCAACATGGAACGCAATCTCGGGAGACTTGGACTGAAAACCATTGGTGATATCGCCCATTACGACATCACAACACTCAAGAAAAACTTTGGCATTTTAGGTGAGGAACTCTACTATCATACACACGGTATTGACATGAGCATGATTCAACACAAGCATAACATCCGTGCAACCCACAAAAGCTATGGTTCTGGTCAAACGCTTTTCCATGATTATTATGTCCCAGATATCTTTCAAATCTTGATTGAAATGATTGATGATGTCACTAGAAGACTCAGAATGTCTAAGAAAGTTGCCAAGACCGTCAGTCTTGGCGTTGGTTACAGCAAGGAAGTTGGAGGTGGCTTTGGTAGACAGCTCTCTTTTGACCAACCCACATCCAGTACTTCTGAAATCTATCAAGCATGTCTAAAACTATTCCACGAGAACTATGATCCCGGCACACCCATCAGAAGAATTCATGTCAGTGTTTCAAACATCCTAGAACAACATGTGTATCAATTCTCACTCTTTGAAGATCCTGTTCGTTTAGAACGAGAACTCAAATTTCATGTGGCTGTGGATGAAATCAAGCATCGCTTTGGCAGTAACAGCATCAATCGTGCATCCAGTGAATTTGAATCATCAACCATCAAAGCTCGGAATAAGATGATTGGAGGTCACCATGCCTAATCACTATGTTGATCGCGGAATCATCAAATGGGCACCGTTTGATGCCTTGGTAGGCTATCACTCCATGCTTCAGGAAATGAAGCATAGGCTGGGTAGAAAAGACCGTCCTATCTTAAGTGAGGATCAAAACGAGGAAATGGATCGTGTTGTTCAGATTGCACTGAAGACACATGCTGAAATTGAGATTGAGTACTATCGTGACGGTTACACAAATACCACGTTTGGGACCATCAAACGCATCGATTCTATCCATCGTATCATCATCTTATCCACATTGGAAAAAGTGATGATTGACCATATCATTCATCTTCAGGTTCATGAAAAGGACTGGTAGAAACCAGTCTTTTTGATGTATAATCAGGGTAGACGAACATAAGGGCAGGGAAATCATGAAAGTTATTGATATCAAGCGTCTCATGTCAGGCATCATCATACTGTGCATGATAACAATCATTCGAATCATCTTTTTGGCTACGGATGGCACGAAAAACGCGCTGGATTCTGCATTCAGCATTTTTGTATATTTGGGTTCGATTGCCATCGTTTTGGGAATACTTTATTTGAAACGTGATTTCGTTTTATCGTTGATTCAAAATCCTGGTGAAAAACGTTGGGTATTGATCTACTTTTTAATCGTCGAGATTTCGTTTTTACTGAAAACAGGCATCATGCCTTCCGGAATTTATCTATTTTCTGTCGTGCTTTCGCTGTGGTTATTCATCACACTCAGTCTTCTTTTGCCACCCAAACTATCCAGGATTTTTGATTTGGTTTGGATGATCATTTTTGCACTCTATGTCCTTGGTCAGGATATCTATTATCGCATCTTCAATGATCTATTCAGTGCACGTGAACTTGTGAGTGCAAGAGAAGGGTTTGAATCTTCTGAAAGCATGTTCAAGTTTGAAATCTATCAAGTGATTGTGTTGATGATTTTAGGTGTTATGCTATATCTCTATTTCAGAGAAAAAAAGACAACTCATCTCCGTTTTCATCATACATTGCTGTATTTTCCTTTGATACTGTTCGTCATCATCAACTTGAACAGCCATTATCCGAAATCAAGTGAGCGTATCTACACCAGTGAGCACTATGTTTACCAAACATTGTTTCACAAAGAAACATTTGTCAAACACTTTGGCATATTCCATTATGTCTTTAGAGATTTAACGGATTCCATCATTCCACCTTTCAGTACAAAACAAGATCTGGAAACACTCGATCAACATTTTGAAAATCTCAGCAAAACATTTGATGATCATGATCTTGTCGGGATTTTTGAAGGTAAAAATCTCATCTATATTCTTGCTGAAAGTTATGATGAAATCGCACTCGATGAAACACTCACACCGACACTTTATAGACTCAAGAACGAAGGCATCGATTTTCAGAATCATTATACACCTGTCTTTCCAAGAACAACGAGTGACACCGAATTCATCATCAATACGGGTCAGATTCCATCGATTGAAGATGGCCCAACTTCAGGAATTTTTAGACACAATACATACCATACTTCGATGGCATCCCTTTTTGGTGAGAAGGACTATCAAACGATGGCATTTCACGCAAACTACAAAGAGTTTTATGGTCGACACATCTTATACCAAGGATACGGTTATGACCATTTCTACGGACAACATGAACTTTTACTGGACGATACCGAAAAGAGATTTGATACACTCTTTTACGAACACATGAAGACATATCTTCAAACCGATGAGCCCTTCATGGCCATGATGATTACTTTTTCTGGTCACTCACCTTATACTCAAAACAACGCACCTTCAATGGCACATTTCGACCTCATTGAAAGCGCCTATGGAAACACGATTTCTGATGAGGTTAAACATTATCTAGCGACACAAATCGAACTTGATCAAATGCTTTCCATGCTACTTGATGATCTTGAAACATGGGGAATTCTTAGTGATACAGTGATTGTATTATCTGGAGATCATTATCCTTACACGATGAATCAAGCAGATTATGAAATGATGTCCGGTGAGCATGAGTTGTATCGAAAGCAACACGGTAATCTTTACATGTGGACGCCTGGTGTCACATCAAGAGACATTTCATATCTATCATCAAGCTTCGATGTTTTACCCATGATCATCCGTCTGTTCAATCTTCCAGGTGAAGCAAAATCATACGTTGGATCTGATATTCTAGGAGGGGATGAAACATTGGTTTTCTTCAAGAATTACACAGTATATGATGGTACAAAACTCATCCGGATGAGTGATCCGTACGAAGAAAATCACTCCGTTTTAAAACAAGCCTATACCGCATATCGAATCTCAAGACTCGTCTTACGAACCAATTATTTCAAGTCATCCAATATGGATGAATAAGGCTTCATGAAGCCATCCAATAAAAAAGGAATCCACGCAAGTGAATTCCTTTTTGTCTATGTAATTGACTTAACAATCTTAGGCATTTCAGTCAGTGTGAAGTTGGCTGAGTTGATTCTGTAGGTATTGGTTCCGTCCCCTTCAATCTGTTCTGGGTTGGTGAAGTAAAGTTCTGAATTCCCTTTGACTTTTACACCGAGCAAGCTGGTAATGTTGATGTAGATTTTAATCTTCGAAAACACATTGATCTGAACAGGATCATAGAACTCTGAATCATTTTTGATGACTAGATTGATGATGACATTGTTTCGTTTGGTATGTTCATTATAAAGCAGGAAAGCTCTACTTTCAGTCTCTGATGGTGGTGTGATGAACTCATAATTGACGCCATTGCGTTCGAATCTCAATTTATCGAAAGTGATGCTTGAAATGATTTTTCCTTCTATGACTCGAAAGGGTATCTTCACCGATACAAATCTGTAATTTTCAGGATGTGCATAGACATCTTCTTCATTATCTTTGTCTTCAATCATATGAAACATCATGCTTCTGCGTTGCAGCATACGATTGACATATCGTTCTGATTCTCCGTAGATTAGCATGCGGTCCATGAATTCAATGATCGAGTAATTGGATGAAGCAAACTGTAACTCTCTAAAGAGTTCTGCACGCTTGTTGGTATCATCATTGATGCGTACGACTGTACGGTTATGCAACAAAATCAACAATGAAAAGAGAGTCGATGAACAGAACGCAGCAAATGCAACAAAAACTGTTGCAACACGAATACCGATGACATTAAACATTCGATCGAGTTCATTGCCAAAAATAAGCATGATCAGTGCGAGCGTAAAAACCGTAATGCTGGCAATCGCCATCACGGCAATGATCGTATTTTTTTCTTTCTTCACAAAAAATCACTATCTTTCTAAATGATTATAGGGGTATCATTTTCATCTATTATATCACTTTTTTACTTAATCTTTACAATTGAATTGCATTACAAGTTGAACTTGACAAATGCTTCGATAAAGACTATAATAAAACTAGAATTTAATAGGTGCTTAGAGATACAGAGCGGAGACAAAATGCGGTTCATTTGGCCTATTTTGCTTTGCTATTTATTTTATATGAGAAGGGATTGACATCATGTTACAAGATCAAAAGATTATTCCTGCCATCAGTAGTCATCAAGATTTAAAGAAGTTTTTGCAATTGCCTTTTACGTATGGTATTTTGATGAATTTTCAACTTGCTCAATTGCCTGATCTTGTCAAACTGATGAAAGAGAGCCATAAAAAGGTACTCATCCATTCAGAACTCATCCGAGGTTTATCCTCAGATGAATTCGGTGCCATCTATCTTATTCAATCCTTACAAGTGGATGGAATCATTTCCAGCAAACCGAAAGTCATTGAGATCTGCAAAAAACGACATGTCATTGGCATCTTGCGCTTCTTCTTAAAAGATTCGATTTCGTTGGAACAGAGTCTTGAGATGGCAAGCAAGGTAGAACCCGACTATTTAGAAATATTACCCGCATTATCCATCGAAATCATACCAGAAATTAAGCGTCAAGTTCAAGTCCCCATCTTCATGGGAGGATTGATCCGAACAGAAGCACAAATCATCAAGTGTTTGGATGCAGGTGCTGTTGCAGTCACAACATCCAATCCAGAATTATGGAACAACCGCAAGTTAATCTAAAAAGAGAACAGAGAGAGAAAATGCAATCGATTGCCTTTTCTCTTTTCATTTCAATGCTCAGGAGGAAATATGTACGACTATGTCATCATCGGTGCCGGTATCATCGGTACAACCATTGCAAGAGAACTTTCAAAATATCCATTGAAGGTTTTAGTGCTTGAAAAAGAAAACGATATTGCCAATCAACAAACAACCGCAAACAGTGCCATCATCCATTCTGGTCATGATCCAAAACCAGGCACATTGAAAGCGCGTTTATGTGTTAGAGGCAATGCACTTTACCATGTTTTAGAGAAAGAACTTTCCATTCCTCTCTTGAGAACAGGTGCTTTTGTCGTTGCACACAACGAGAATGAAGAGGAATTGCTCCATCAGTTACAAGAACGGGCTAAAATCAATGGTGTCCCACAAACGAGTCTATTATCGGGTGATGATGCAAGAAAAATCGAACCCAACCTCACAAAGAATGCAACCATGGTACTCTCACTTCCAACCACCATGGTGACTTATCCTTGGGGCGTTGCCATTGCTGCATTGGAAAATGCAATCGTGAATGGAGTTCACTTTCGAAAAAATAGTGAAGTCATTTCCATACGGAAATCTCATGATGTTTTTCAGTTAACACTCAAGTCTGGTGATTTGATTGAATCCAAGCATGTCATCAGTGCTGCAGGTGTCTTTTCCGATGATGTCGCTTCCATGATTGAACAGAATGTAGCCTACACAATTCATCCCAGAAAGGGTGAATATTATGTCCTGGATCGGAAAGCAAAACACTTGTTCAGTCATGTGCTCTATCCACTGCCTACAGAAAAAGGGAAAGGTGTATTGATTGTACCTCAAGTTCACGGCAATATTTTACTTGGACCGACCAGTACATTGGTCCAATCCAAAGACATCGCCTCAACGACTCCAGGAGGTATGGCACAGATCAAAGAAGATTTGAAGAGACTCTCAGATGGTATGCCTTATGAACTCATCATTCGCAGTTTTGCAGGAATTCGCGCCTCTTCTTCCTATGATGATTTCTACATTCAAGAATCAAAGGAGATCAAAGGATTCTATCATGTCGCAGGTATTGATTCACCAGGACTCACAGCTGCACCAGCCATTGCAGAATATCTCATTCATGAAGTCATCCAACTTGACATGAATCCAAAACCAGATTTTAATCCGATCAGAGAAAAACACATTGCATTTTACAGTCGATCCTTGGAGGATCGCAAACGACTCATTAAAAAAGATCCAAGATACGGAAACATCATCTGCAAATGTGAAAAAATTACAGAAGCTGAAATCGTTGAAGCCATTCATGGTCCTGCAGGAAATGATACCATCAAAGGTATTAAGAAACGCGCACGCGCGGGCGGGGGACTCTGTCAAGGTGGATATTGTGAAAGTCTGGTCTTAAAGATCATCGCTCGGGAAACTGGAAAACCATTGAACCAAATCAATTATTATGCAGAAAATACACCCATACTGGTTCAGGAAACGAAGGTGAAGAAATGAACATTGATATTGCAATCATCGGTGGTGGTGCAGCAGGTTTATCCGCTGCGTTATCAGCACATGATCCTAACGTTAGCATTCTAGTGATTGAACGTGAAAAAACATTGGGTGGAATTCTCAATCAATGCATTCACAATGGTTTTGGTTTGCACGTTTTCAAAGAAGAACTCACGGGACCTGAATATGCCAATCGATTCATAGAAAAATTTCATGAACAGAACATTAAGTTTAAACTACATACTACCGTACTAGACATCAAGAAAAACAAGGATTTTGAATTATCGGTCTCCAGTCTTGAATCTGGTATCGAAACCATTCATGCAAAAGCTGTCATCTTGTCATCCGGATGTTATGAACGTACGCGTGGATCCATCCAAATTCCAGGAGAAAGACCTAAAGGCATCATGCCTGCGGGTAGTGCTCAACGATATTTAAATATGGAAGGTTATCTTGTAGGTAAACGTATCTTCATTTTGGGTAGCGGTGACATTGGACTTATCATGGCTAGACGCATGACATTGGAAGGTGCAAAAGTTTTAGGGGTTGCTGAAATCATGCCTTACTCCAATGGTTTAACACGAAATATCGTGCAGTGTCTCAATGACTTTGATATTCCACTCTATTTATCCCACACCGTGACAGATATCCGAGGGAAAGATGTACTTGAAGGCATTACCATCCAAAAAGTGGATGAATCCTTCAGACCCATTCCTGGTACTGAAATCACATTTGATGTTGATACATTGTTGTTATCGATTGGACTGGTTCCTGATATTTCCCTGTTTGAATCATTAAACATCGAAAAGAGTACCATCACAAAGAGTGCAGTCGTCAATCAATTTTATGAAACCAATATTGAAGGATTATTTGTTTGCGGTAATGCTTTGCATGTTCACGATTTGGTGGACTGGGTCACAGAAGAAAGTGAAAAAGCTGGACATTGTGCAAAACAATATGTTCTCAAGGGTGCAGCACTGAATCGAATGGAAGTCCAAGTCAAACCTGGGAAGCATATTCGTTACGTTGTTCCTCAAAAAATTGACTTCTCACGGAAAGATCAGCCGGTTGAGTTATCTTTTCGAGTGACGAAGAAAATGGAATCAGGAATCTTTAGTGTCTATCAAAATGGTGTTGTAATCAAGACAAAAAAAGCGAAATACATCGCACCTGCAGAAATGGAACATTTACTCATCAAAAAAGAGGATTTCATCTCTGAAGATGCCATTGAACTGATCTTGGAGGAGGTTAAATGATGAAACAAATGACATGTATTGTGTGCCCAGTAGGGTGTCACTTGTCGATTGATGACAATTTAAAAATCACTGGAAATCGTTGTCCCCGTGGTGAAAAATACGGCATCGATGAGATGACAAATCCCAAAAGAATGCTGACATCAACCGTGAGAACAACCTTGAGTACACATCCAAGACTTTCTGTGAAATCTAGAACAGCATTGCCAAAAGGATTGATCTTTGAAGCAATATCGGTCCTTGATGACATAATCATCGATAAAAATGTTAAAATAGGAGATGTCATTGTCACAAATATCATGAATACAGGTGTTGACATGGTAGCAACTGCCAATATCCAATTCGATACTCATCCGGGGAGAACCATATGAAATCATACATTTTATCCATTGATCAGGGAACAACCAGTACCAGAGCCATTATTTTTGATAAGGATTCCAACATCATCGCCATGGCGAGTGAGGAAATCAAGCAAATTTATCCGAAACCAGGATGGGTTGAGCATCAACCCAACCAAATATGGGTCAGTGTCCTTGCTGTAATGGCAAGATGTCTTTTGGAAGCATCCATCAAAGCTTCTGAGATCCATGCCATTGGGATTACCAATCAAAGAGAGACGACTGTTGTATGGGATAAACATACAGGAGCTCCAGTCTATAATGCAATTGTTTGGCAATCACGTCAAACTTCGGACATATGTGATGAACTCAATGCTCAAGGTTATGGTCCCTTATTCAAGAAAAAGACAGGATTACTGATTGATGCCTATTTCTCGGGTACAAAAGTCAAATGGATTTTGGACAATGTTCCAGGGGCGAGAGCTCGTGCTGAAAAAGGCGATCTACTTTTTGGTACCATTGATTCTTGGTTGGTCTTCAAATTAACTGGTGGAAAGCACATCACGGATTACACCAATGCGAGTCGTACCTTGCTCTACAATATCTTTGATTTAAAGTGGGATGAAGAATTATGCAAGATTCTTGATATTCCAATGTCAATGCTTCCAAAAGTCAAATCTTCCTCAGAAGTTTATGGAACAACAGTACCTTATCATTTCTTTGGAGAATCTAAACCCATCAGTGGGATTGCAGGTGATCAACAAGCTGCCTTGTTCGGACAAGCATGTTTTGAAAAGGGAATGGTTAAAAACACCTATGGAACAGGTTGTTTCATGTTGATGAATACGGGTCATCAACCCGTCATCTCAGAACATGGTTTACTCACAACCATTGCTTGGGGTATTGAAGGTAAAATAACATATGCCCTCGAAGGCAGTGTGTTTGTTGCTGGGTCTTCGGTTCAATGGTTAAGAGATGGTATCAAATTGATCAGCAGTGCATCAGAAACAGAGGCACTTGCCAATGCACTTCCCTCAAATGAAGGCGTTTATATTGTTCCTGCTTTTGTAGGACTTGGTACACCTTATTGGGATTCGGATGTGAGAGGTGCGATGTTTGGACTGACACGAGGAACCACAAAAGAACATATTACCAGAGCTGTCCTAGAATCGATTTGTTATCAATCGATGGATGTACTCAGGGCGATGGAAAAGGATACAGGTACTCCGATCAAGCAATTCAAAGTAGATGGTGGGGCAACCATCAACACTTTCTTGATGCAATTTCAATCCGATATTATGAATCTACCTGTTGAACGTCCCGTGATTATGGAAACTACTGCACTTGGTGCTGCTTATTTGGCAGGATTGTCAACGAAGTTTTGGAGTTCGATTGATGACATCAAATCCTCATGGAAACTCGAACGTGCTTTCAAACCCAATATGCCTGAAAACATGAGAGCACAGTATATTCATGGGTGGAAAACAGCTGTATCTGCAACTCGAGTCTTTAAGATTAAGTAGCGTTATATCATCCATCTACTTTGTTGATGTATACATCAGAAAAAGGAGGAAGTTTGCATGCTCTATGAAGCTATGGAATTATCTGAATTGATTCAAGTGTTCAAAAGAAAAGTTGTGATTGAAGATACTGCAATCCTCATTGTATGGCTCAATGATCAGGTGTATGCCATCAAGGATCGCTGTACCCATTTTGGTGCATCACTTTCAAAAGGGACGATTGATCAAAACAAAGTGACCTGCAATTCCCATGGTGCAAGTTTTGATCTTGCGACTGGACAACTCATCCACAAACCTCATATAGGTCCACTTAAGATGCCTGCTAAAGATACAAAAACCTTCCCCACTGTCATCAAGGAAGGCAAAATCTATATTGATTTATAACACCTTCAATAGGTGTTTTTTTTAAATCGAGTTTAAAAATGTCAAAAGATCTATGACGGTGAGATTAGGATTTTCCTCCATGGGTACGTGTCCTAAACCTTCATAAATCACAATATCGGAATCGAGTAACTGGAGTGCATTTTTGAAAAGATCAGCCGTTGATACGGGAATCCAAGAATCTTCGATCCCCCACATGACAAGCACAGGAATATCATAAGATTCAATCGTTGAAAGTGCTGTTTCGGTATTGATCTCTTCTTGTGTATTGACTAAGATGGCTTTTCGATTCCCAGATCGTCTCAATAAATCATAATATCGATCCACTGTCTCTTCTTCCAATACAGCATCAGATCCATAAACACCTTTGAGTATGGATGCTAATAAGAATCTTGGTGTCATTTTGCTGAAAAAAGAAGCATAGGGTTCTTGAGAAACCGAATCAAAAAATGCATTCGTGGGTCTCCCTCCAGTCATCACTGGATACACTGCATCAATTAAAACCAATCCGTTCACTTCAAAACCATCAACATCATGAAAAATGGATGTGAAATACCAACTGACTCCACCGCCCATCGAATTGCCACCGATGATGATTTGATCAATTGATAATTCATCGAGTAATGCTTTAACAACATGTGCGGATCTTCGAATTGATGTCACCTGATCAGAGAAACCTCCAGATAATCCATGATAAGGTAAATCGATTAGGATGACTCGATAACCTTCTGCAATCAGCGTTTCAGACCAGGGAAGGAATGTATGTGAAGATGCAAATGCTCCATGGAGTAAAACAATCACAGGATCATCACTGGATCCAATGTCTTGATAATGAATATCGATTTCCAGGATATCTTGATCTAAAGACGGAATGGATAATGAGATATAATGCGAATTCTCGGTGAAATATTTCGTTTCAAGATCAGATAATTCTAAATCTGAACGGTAAAATACAAGTACTGCAATCACAAGCAGTACCATCAGTGATAAGAAAAAAATGCCGATGATTTTCATGATTTTGCGAATCATAGGTGCTCACTCCTCGTTGAAACAATTGTTCTTGTCATGATATATTGTACAGAAAAAGATATTTGATCATGAATAAATGATAGTTTTACTTCTTGCACTCTTACGAGATTTTGATACAGGTTCTTGATCGGAATAACCTACCATCAATAGTCCAGTCAC